>NZ_JCAXWU010000005.1:0-347675 GCF_059759695.1 Klebsiella sp. M041 | reverse complement strand
GCCAGTTGGTGATTTTGAACTTTTGCTTTGCCACGGAACGGTCTGCGTTGTCGGGAAGATGCGTGATCTGATCCTTCAACTTAGCAAAAGTTCGATTTATTCAACAAAGCCGTTGACACTCTATAGGAAAAAACTTAAATTCAACGCCAAGCAGAAAATAATTATAGCTCAACCCCGCTTATCCAATATTGATAGGTAATGCGTGTCTTATTTAATGGCGATTTATTAAAGGAATGGAATACGCCAGTTAACTTTATAGGCCTGGCAAGCAGTGACGTTGTAAAAATGATTACTTCAAGGACTATGAGGTTAAAAACTATATGGAATATAAAAGCTGTTCCGATAAGTATATTTGGTCTGCCCATGACTCCTACTTCTATAAAGGATTATCCGAACTGATTGTTGATATCGACGAATTAATTTATCTGTCGCTAGAGAAAATCAGAAGAGATTTCGTGTTTATCAATCTCAATACGGCTTCGTTAAACGAGTTTATCAGGCGCGACAGCGAATGGCTATCCGCGGTAAAGGGGAAACAGGTCGTATTAATTGCGGCCAGAAAGTCAGAGGCCTTAGCGAATTACTGGTATTACAATAGCGATATTCGCGGCGTGGTATATGTTGGCCTGAGTCGCGATATTCGAAAAGAGCTGGCCTATGTGATTAATGGCAGGTTTCTCCGTAAAGATATTAAGAAAGATAAAATCACAGACCGGGAAATGAAAATTATCCGCATGACCGCCCAGGGCATGCAGCCGAAATCGATCGCCAGAATTGAAAATTGTAGCGTGAAGACAGTGTATACCCATCGGCGCAATGCTGAGGCCAAGCTGTATTCCAAAATATATAAGTTAGTTCAGTAACACCCAGGCAAGTTAATTTTTGAATGGTTCACCGGGACATCATGTCCTTAATTCAACTCAGGAAGAAAAAGCGATGAAAAAAAAGGTTCTGGCAATAGCTCTGGTAACGGCGTTTACCGGTATGGGTGTGGCGCAGGCTGCTGACGTAACGGCTCAGGCTGTAGCGACCTGGTCTGCGACCGCCAAAAAAGACACCACCAGCAAACTGGTCGTCACCCCGCTCGGTAGCCTGGCGTTCCAGTATGCCGAAGGCGTGAAAGGTTTTAACTCACAGAAAGGTCTGTTTGACGTGGCAATTGAGGGTGACGCAACGGCGACCGCCTTTAAGCTGACCTCGCGTCTTATCACCAACACCTTAACCCAGCTGGATACCTCCGGCTCCACGCTGAGCGTGGGCGTGGATTATAACGGCGCAGCGGTGGAAAAAACCGGTGATACCGTGATGATCGATACCGCCAACAACATTCTGGGCGGCAACCTCAGCGCGCTGGCTAATGGCTACAACGCCAGCGGCCGCACCACCGCGCAGGATGGTTTCACCTTCTCTATCATCAGCGGCACCACTGACGGCACCACCGCCGTGACCGATTACAGCACCCTGCCGGAAGGGATCTGGAGCGGCGACGTTAGCGTACAGTTCGACGCCACCTGGACCAGCTGATCCTTCTGATGCACCAGCAGGGGGGCTCCCCCTGCTTTTTTCACGGACGGAATTGTTATGAAAAAGCACCTTCTGGCCCTCGGGCTGCTGCTAGCCGGAGTGTCGCCGGCACAGGCGCTGGATGTCGGCGATATCTCATCTTTTATGAACAGCGGCAGCAGCACGCTGAGCAAAACGATCAAGAACAGCACCGACAGCGGCCGGCTGATCAATATCCATCTCGAACGGCTCTCTTCCCCGCTGGATGACGGACAGGTTATCCCGATGGATAAACCGGATGAGGTGCTGCTCACTCCCGCCAGCCTGCTGCTACCCGCCCAGGCCAGCGATGTGATCCGCTTCTTCTACAAAGGCCCGGCGGATGACAAAGAGCGCTACTACCGCATTGTCTGGTTCGACCAGGCGCTCAGCGATGCCCAGCGCGATAACGCCACCCGCAGCGCGGTGGCCACCGCTTCCGCCCGCATCGGCACCATCCTGGTGGTGGCGCCCCGGCAGGTGAACTACCGCTTTCAGTACGCCAACGGCTCCCTGACCAACACCGGGAACGCGACGCTGCGGATCCTCGCCTACGGCCCTTGCCTGAAGGCCGCCGAGGGTAAGGAGTGTAAGGAAAACTACTACCTGATGCCGGGTAAATCACGCCGTTTTACGCGCGTGGACACGGCGGATAAAAAAGGGCGGGTTGCGCTTTGGCAGGGTGAGCAGTTTGTTCCCGTGAAATAGACAGCTGTGCAGATGGATAACGACGATGCCTCTACAACGGATTTCCCCAGGACTGAAAACACGACTTGCCTTCGGCATGTTTTTTTTGTTCGTTCAGCCCGACGCCAGCGCGGCTGCCCCAGGGGCGCAGCAGATTGGCGGGGTGATTATTCCGCAGGCCTTCAGCCAGGCGCTGCAGGACGGCATGAGCGTTCCGCTCTATATTCATCTTGCCGGCAGCCAGGACACCCGGGACGATCAGCGGATCGGCAGCGCCTTTATCTGGCTGGACGGCGGCCAGCTGCGCGTTCGGCAGATCCGGCTGGAGGACAGTGAGGGTAACGCCAGCGTCAGCGAACAGACCCGCCAGCAGCTGACTGGCCTCGCCAACGCCCCGTTCAGCGAGGCGCTCACCATCACGCTGACCGACAGCGCGCAGCTGGATCTCAGCCTGCGCCAGCTGCTGCTGCAGCTGGTGGTCAAGCGCGAGGCGCTGGGCACCGTGCTGCGCTCGCGCAGCGAAGACATCGGCCAGTCGAGCGTCAACGCCCTCAGCAGCAACCTGAGCTATAACCTCGGCGTCTATAACAACCAGATGCGCAACGGCGGGAGCAACACCTCCAGCTATCTGTCGCTGAACAACGTCACGGCGCTGCGTGAGCATCATGTGGTGCTCGACGGCTCGCTGTACGGGATCGGCAGCGGTCAGCAGGACAGTGAATTATATAAGGCCATGTATGAACGCGATTTCGCCGGCCACCGCTTTGCCGGCGGGATGCTTGACACCTGGAACCTGCAGTCCCTGGGGCCGATGACCGCTATTTCGGCGGGCAAGATTTACGGCCTTTCCTGGGGGAACCAGGCCAGCTCCACCGTCTTCGACAACAGCCAGTCCGCCACGCCGGTGATCGCCTTTCTGCCGGCGGCGGGCGAGGTGCATCTCACTCGTGACGGCCGGTTGCTGAGCGTCCAGAACTTCGCCATGGGGAACCATGAAGTGGATACCCGCGGCCTGCCGTACGGTATTTACGACGTGGAGGTGGAGGTGATCGTCAACGGGCGGGTGGTCAGCAAACGCACCCAGCGGGTCAATAAGCTGTTCAGCCGGGGACGCGGCGCCGGCGCGCCGCTGGCGTGGCAGGTGTGGGGCGGCAGTTTTCATATGGATCGCTGGTCGGAGAGCGGGAAAAAGACCCGGCCGGCGAAAGAGAGCTGGCTGGCGGGCCTCTCGGCCTCCGGGTCGCTCAGCACCCTAAGCTGGGCGGCAACGGGCTATGGCTACGACAACCAGGCGGTGGGAGAAACCCGCCTGACGCTGCCGCTGGGCGAGTCGATCAACGTTAACCTGCAAAATATGCTGGCCAGCGACAGCTCGTGGAGCAGCGTCGGCAGCATCAGCGCCACGCTGCCGGGGGGCTTTAGTTCAGTGTGGGTCAACCAGGAGAGAACCCGCATTGGCGATCAGTTGCGACGCAGCGATGCCGACAACCGGGCGATCGGCGGCACCCTCAACCTCAACGCGCTGTGGTCGAAGCTGGGGACATTCAGCGTCAGCTACAACGATGACCGTCGCTACAACAGTCATTACTACACCGCGGATTACTATCAGACGGTCTACAGCGGCGCTTTTGGATCGCTCGGCCTGCGGGCGGGGATCCAGCGCTATAACAATGGCGACAGCAGCGCCAACACCGGGAAATATATCGCCCTCGATCTGTCGCTGCCGCTGGGCAACTGGTTCAGCGCCGGGATGACCCATCAGAACGGCTACACCATGGCTAACCTCTCAGCGCGCAAGCAGTTTGATGAAGGCACCATTCGCACCATCGGCGCCAATCTGTCGCGGGCCATCTCCGGCGATACCGGGGATGACAAAACCCTCAGCGGCGGGGCGTATGCCCAGTTCGACGCCCGCTACGCCAGCGGCACGCTGAACGTCAACAGCGCGGCGGACGGCTACGTCAACACCAACCTCACCGCCAGCGGCAGCGTCGGCTGGCAGGGCAAAAATATCGCCGCCAGCGGACGAACCGACGGCAACGCCGGGGTGATCTTCAACACCGGACTGGAGGATGACGGTCAGATCAGCGCCAGGGTCAACGGGCGGATCTTCCCGCTCAGCGGCAAGCGTAACTATCTGCCGCTCTCTCCCTATGGCCGCTATGAGGTGGAGCTGCAAAACAGCAAAAACTCGCTCGACAGTTACGACATCGTCAGCGGGCGCAAGAGTCATCTGACCCTCTATCCCGGCAACGTGGCGGTGATTGAGCCTGAGGTGAAGCAGATGGTCACCGTCTCCGGTCGTATTCGGGCGGAAGACGGCACGCTGCTGGCGAATGCGCGGATTAACAACCATATCGGCCGTACCCGCACCGATGAAAATGGCGAGTTTGTCATGGATGTGGATAAGAAATACCCCACGATCGATTTCAGCTACGGCGGCAATAAAACCTGCGAAGTGGCGCTGGAGCTCAGCCAGGCGCGCGGCGCCGTCTGGGTGGGGGATGTGGTTTGCAGCGGCCTCTCGTCGTGGGCGGCGGCGCAGCAGACAGGAGAAGAGAATGAAAGTTAACCCCTTAATCGCCCTGGCGATCCTCGCGCTGCTCTGGCCGGCGGCCGCGCTCAGGGCGGCGGTGTCGAAGACCACCTGGTCGGATGCGCCGGCGCGCGAGTTTGTGTTTGTGGAAAACAACGCCGACGACAACTTTTTCGTCACCCCCGGCGGGGCGCTGGATCCGC
This sequence comes from Klebsiella sp. M041, assembly GCF_059759695.1. Taxonomy (NCBI): domain Bacteria; kingdom Pseudomonadati; phylum Pseudomonadota; class Gammaproteobacteria; order Enterobacterales; family Enterobacteriaceae; genus Klebsiella; species Klebsiella sp. M041. The sequence goes on along the minus strand of NZ_JCAXWU010000005.1, from coordinate 342,707 downwards.
GCATGACCGGCGCCAACCGCTGGACCGGCTTAAAATACACCGGCTCCGGGACCATCTATCAGCAGAGTCTCGGCTATATCGATAACGGCTACAACACCGGGCTCAATGCCAACTGGAAGTTTGATATGTGGCTGGAAAACTCGCCGGTTTCGCACCCTTTAACCGGCCTGCGCTGCATCAACTGGTACGCCGGGTGCGATATGGCCACCAGTCTGATCCTGCCGCAAACCACCGACGCCAGCGGGTTCTATGGCGCGACGGTGACCAGCGGCGGCGCGAAGTGGATGCACGGTATGATGTCGGACGCCTTCTATCAGTATCTGCAGCAGATGCCGGTCGGCGGCAGCTTCACGATGACCATCAATGCCTGCCAGACCTCGGTGAACTACGACGCCAGCAGCGGCGCGCGCTGTAAGGATCAAGCCTCCGGCAACTGGTATGTGCGCAATGTCACCCACACCAAAGCCGCGAGCCTGCGGTTGATAAACACCCACTCGCTGGCGGAGGTGTTTATCAACAGCGATGGCGTGCCGACCCTCGGGGAAGGGAACGCCGACTGCCGGACGCAGACCATCGGCAGCCGCTCAGGGTTAAGCTGTAAGATGGTCAACTATACGTTGCAGACCAATGGGTTAAGCAACACCTCGATCCATATTTTCCCGGCGATCGCCAACTCGTCGCTGGCCTCGGCCGTCGGGGCGTACGATATGCAGTTCAGCCTCAACGGCAGCTCATGGAAGCCGGTGAGCAATACCGCCTATTACTACACCTTCAACGAGATGAAGAGCTCAGACGCAATCTATGTATTCTTCTCCAGCAACTTCTTTAAGCAGATGGTGAATCTCGGGATCAGCGATATCAATACCAAGGATCTGTTCAACTTTCGCTTCCAGAACACCACCTCGCCGGAGTCAGGCTGGTATGAGTTTTCCACCTCCAATACGCTGATTATCAAGCCCCGTGATTTCAGCATCAGCATTATCTCCGACGAATATACCTCGGCGCCGTCGCGGGAGGGGGATGTCGGCAGCGGCGAACCGGCGCTCGATTTCGGCTACATCGTCACCACCAGCGGTAAAACGGCCGCCGACGAAGTGCTGATCAAAGTGACCGGACCGGCGCAGGTGATTGGCGGGCGCTCCTACTGTCTCTTTAGCTCCGATGACGGTACGGCGAAAGTGCCGTTCCCGGCGACGCTCTCTTTTATCACCCGCAGCGGCGCGACACAGACCTACGACGCCGGGTGCGATGACAGCTGGCGGGATATGACCGATGCGCTGTGGCTGACCACGCCGTGGACCGATATCTCCGGCGAAGTGGGGCAGATGGATAAGACCACGGTGAAATTCTCGATTCCGATGGATAACGCCATTTCGCTGCGGACGGTAGACGATAACGGCTGGTTTGGCGAAGTCAGCGCTTCAGGAGAGATTCATGTCCAGGCGACGTGGCGCAACATTAACTAAGGCCCTGCTGACGGTGGGCTGCCTGCTGGTGGCTCCGCTGGCGCAGGCTATCTCGGTCGGCAACCTGACCTTTTCCCTGCCGGCTGAAGCGGATTTCGCCAGCAAACGGGTGGTCAACAACAATAAAAGCGCGCGGCTGTACCGCATCACCGTCAGCGCCATCGATCGCCCGGGCGGCAGCGAAGTGCGCTCCCGGCCGGTGGATGGCGAGCTGCTGTTCGCCCCCCGTCAGCTGGCGCTGCAGGCCGGGGAGAGCGAATACTTCAAATTTTACTATCATGGCCCGCGGGACAACCGCGAGCGCTATTATCGGGTCTCGTTTCGCGAAATCCCCACCCGCAACCTGACGAGGCGCGGCCCGACCGGCGGCGAGGTCAGCATGGAGCCGGTGGTGGTGATGGATACCATTCTGGTGGTGCGCCCGCGCGAGGTGCAGTTTAAATGGTCTTTCGATAAGGTGGCCGGGACGGTGAGCAACACCGGCAATACCTGGTTTAAGCTGCTGATTAAGCCAGGATGCGATTCGACCGAAGAGGAGGGGGACGCGTGGTATCTGCGTCCCGGGGACGTGGTTCGCCAGCCGGCGCTGCGCAAGCCGGGGAACCACTATCTGGTCTATAACGACAAATTTATTAAGATCAGCGATACCTGCCCGCTGAAGCCCCGCCCCGCGGAGTGAACCTTACCCGGCGGTCGCACGGCGGGTAAAGCGCCGGCTGGCCAGCAGGCTCAGACCGCAGCACAGCAGGTAGTACACCGCGCCGGTGAAGACGAAGATCGCCAGGGGATAGATCTGCACCCGGTTGTTGACCTGGCCGGCCACGGTGGTCAGCTCCGGGACGTTGACGATAAACGCCAGCGAAGTGTCCTTCAGCAGGCCGATAAAGATCCCCACCAGCGACGGCTGAACGTTGCGCAGCGCCTGCGGGAGCAGCACCAGGCGCAGCGTTTGCCCGGGGGCGAAGCCCTGAGTCAGCGCCGCCTCATACTGACCTTTCGGCAGCGACTGCAGCCCGGCCAGCACCGAGTGCATCACCGAGGCGGCGGTAAACCACGCCAGCGCCAGGGTCACGGTCACCGCGCCGGGCAGATCGCCGCCGGTCAGCATCGGCAGCAGATACCACAGCCAGAAGATGACAAATATCAGCGGGATGCCGCGGATAATTTCCGCCCACAGAAACAGCAGACGCCGCGTCAGTCCGCCGTAGCGCCAGGCCAGGCCCGCCAGCGCAATGCCTCCCGGCAGCGCCAGCAGCGTGGCGCCGATAGCCATCAGCAGGGTCAGGGCCACGCCGCCGGGCTGGCCCTCCGCCAGCCGGCCCCACAGCAGGTAATCAAGGTTATCGGCGATCACCGCCAGATTAGCGTTCATGTTGGGCGCTCCGTTGCAGTTTTCTTCCCGGGCCGAGACGCGTTAGCGCCACGCCCATCGCCACCCCCAGCGCCAGGTACAGCGCGGTGCCGACGGCAAAAGCCTCCAGGGCGTGCGCGTTATAGCTCTCAATCTGCCGCACCTGATAGGTCAGTTCCGCAAAGCCGATGCCGCTGGCCAGCGATGAGAGTTTCATCAGGTTGAGATACTGGCCGACAATCGGCTGCCAGGCGTTGGCCAGCCCCTGCGGCAGAAGGATAAAGCGCAGCTCCTGCCACGGCGTAAAGCCCTGCGACAGCGCGGCTTCCCGCTGCCCGTGGCTGACGGCGCGCAGTCCGGAGGCGATCTCTTCCACCAGAAAGGCGGAGGTAAAAACCCCCAGCCCCCACATTGAGCAGAGGAACTCCGGCGTCAGCCACCAGACGTTGCCCGGCAGAATGGACCAGGCGTGCTCGTCGTTCACCACGTTCTTCACCGCCAGCGGCAGCAGGTTCCAGGCGGCAAAGTACCAGAACAGCAGCTGGACCAGCAGCGGGGTATTGCGAAACAGCGAGACCCACGCGGCCACCAGCCCGCGCCCCGCGCGGCCGCCGCCGAGACGCAGGGCCAGCAGCAGAACCGCCAGCAGGGTGGCGAGCAGGATCCCGGCGACGCTGACCCAGACGGTGGTGAGAAAACCAGAGATAATCCATTGCAACGGCTGTCCGCTCAGGACGCCGTGCCAGTCAAGCATCGGCGTCACTCGAGGCTCTCCTGGTGCAGCGGATCCAGCACCTTCTGCAGAAAACGCCGCGCGCGGGCATGCTGCGGATGGGCGAAAAACTCAGCCGGCGGGGCGACCTCGAGAATGTCGCCGCCGTCGATAAACACCACCCGGTCGGCAATTTCGCGGGCAAACTGCATCTCGTGGGTCACCACCAGCATGGTGATCCCGCTGTGGGCGAGGTTTTTCATCACCTGCAAAACTTCGCCGATCATCTCCGGGTCGAGGGCCGAAGTGGGCTCATCGAACAGGATAATCTGCGGCGAGGAGGCCAGGGCGCGGGCGATCGCCACCCGCTGCTGCTGGCCGCCGGAGAGCTGCGCCGGCATCTGCTGCGCTTTCTCCTCCAGCCCAACCTGACGCAGCAGCGCCAGCGCCCGCTCCTGTGCCGCGCTTTTTCCCCAGCCGTGGACGCGCTCCAGCGCCAGCGTGATGTTCTCCTGCGCCGTCAGGTGGGCGTAAAGGTTGAACTGCTGGAAGACAAAGCCGACTCGGCTGCGCAGCTGGCGCAAGGCGCTGCCGCTCAGCCGGCTGGTGGGTTTGCCGTCGATCAGGATCTCGCCGCCGCTTAAGGATTCGAGCTGGTTGATCAGGCGGATCAGCGTCGATTTTCCCGATCCGGAAGGGCCGAGGATCGCCACCACTTCGCCGGGATCGACCTGCAGGTTGATGGCGTTAAGCACCTGATGATCGCCGTAGCGCTTGGCCACCTCACGAAAGGTAATGCTGGCGCGCTGCAGACGTGAAAAATCCGCGGCCGGAGCCGCGGAGTGGGAGAATAAACCCGAGAACATATTATTTCGCTTCTATGGTAAAGGCGCGCGGCTGCGGCGTTTTAGTGGCAGGGCCAAACCAGACATCGTAAATTTTCGCAGCTTCGCCGGTTTTCTCCAGCTTCACCAGCTCATCGTTGACGGCCTTCAGCAGGGCTGGTTCGCCTTTCTTCACCCCCACGCCAATCTCTTCTTTGCTGAGCAGGTCGGGCAGAATTTTAAACTTGGCTTTATCCGGCGCTTCCGCCAGCAGACCGGCAAGGATGGTGCTGTCCTGGGTGATGGCCTGGACGTTGCCGTTGCGCAGGGCGGTCAGGGCCAGCGGAATATCGTCATAGGAGAGGACGCGAGCCTGCGGGAAACGCTGGTGCAGCGCCTGTTCGCCGGTGGTGCCTTTCACCGCGCCGATGCGCGCTTTGCTGTACTCATCAAGCTTATCCGGAGAGCCGGCCGGCACGAGGAACTGCTGGCCGGTGACGAAATACGGCGTTGAGAAATCAATAACCTGGGCCCGCTCCGGGGTGATGGTAATGTCGGCGACGATCAGGTCGGCTTTGCCGGACTGCAGCAGCGGAATACGGTTGGCCGGGTTAGTGGCCACCAGTTCGAGTTTGACGCCGAGCGCTTTCGCCAGCGCCTGGGCAAAGTCGACGTCGTAGCCGACGATATGGTGGGTTTTGGCGTCCACGGAGCCGAACGGCGGGTTGGCGTCAAAGGTGGCGACTTTCACGACGCCGGCGGCTTTGATGTCAGCCAGCTGGTCGGCCTGCGCCTGCGAGGCGAGCAGCAGCATACCCAGCGCCAGTGCGATTTTTGTGGTTTTGTTGCGCATATTTTTTCCCCTGAATCCCTGTTTTGTTTTGTGGACATCACGCTCCCACACATTCCCCGTCGGCGGCAAAGAAGAAAAAATTCTTATCTATAACGAAAAAGAACTTAACAAACCTGTGGGTATTCTTTATGCGCAGGTAGCGTTTTACCGGCGCAGTCACGACTGCCGGGCGGTCCTCTTTCCCTCCGGAGAGAGGGTGAGGGTGAGGGATAGGGGTAATTTTCCGTTCACTTTGCGTTTGCGAGAAAATGGTGGTTCTTTGCCGGTGAACGGGTAAAGGGGGAGAAAACCGTCTCCCCTTTACAATCCCCCCGGTCCCGCAGAGAAATCGGTGCTGCGCACTACGCTCACCTCCCGGTCATCAGCCTGCGGTCGGCTCAACTCGATACTACTCGTCCCATCCCTGGGACTCGCCCCTGCGGGGCCAGCGCAAGCGCTGTTCAAAATTGCTCCCGGCAATTTTGTCGTGTCTCGAATCGCCTCTGGCCGCCCTCCATGGCGGCCAGCCCTTGTCTGCCGACCTCCGGTTCGCCGATTTCAGCGGGAATCGGGCCCGCTGCACGCCCGTAGGTTTCAGGAGCCATTTCATAGCTATCAGAACATATCCGTTAAAAATGGTATGTGCCTTTCCCTGTGGCCCCGCGGTGTATACCGGTGCGGCAACGACAGCCGAACGGCCCTCTTTCCCTCCGGAGAGAGGGTGAGGGTGACAGGACCGGGCGTAATATGCGCCAGCCAGGATTGCAAATTCGGAATTAATATTTCCCGCGCCCGGCCAACTGTGGTTGAAATAGACCCAGGCGATTCGCTTCCCGACAGAGGAGAAAACGAAAGTGGCATTGTGGCAACGGTTAACGGGCTGGCTGGCTTTTTTGTCCAACGGTGAAGCCGGACAGCAAGATACTCAACGCGTCATGGAGGCGATCCTGCCGGTGGCCAGCCTCTACGGCGTGGACATTGGCAACGTGGAAACCCGGTGGTTCCGTCATGATAAGACATACTGAGCGACGCAGGACGCGTGAAGCCTACTGGAACGAGGTGTGCTTTGTGTAGCAAGAGACTGCCTGAGGTTGCGGCATCGCAGGAGGCGCCGCCGCAGCCCAGGCAGTTTTAACCACCCTTATCCCCCCAGATACATCCGCTTAATTTCCGGGTTAGTCAGCATCTCCCGCGCCGCGCCTGACAAGGTGATCCGGCCATTCTCCAGGACATACGCCCGATCGGCGATCGCCAGCGCGGCCGTCGCATTCTGCTCCACCAGCAGCACCGTCATATTCTCTTCGCGCAGTTGCTTAATGATGCCGAACAGCTCGCCGACAATTTTCGGCGCCAGCCCGAGGCTTGGTTCATCCAGCATCAATAACACCGGCTCGCTCATCAGCGCCCGGGCGATGGCCAGCATCTGCTGCTCGCCGCCGCTCATGGTGCCCGCCATCTGATGACGCCGCTCCTTGAGCCGTGGAAAGAGGGCGTACATACGATCGCGCAGGCGGGTGTAGCCGGCGAGATTATTGTAAGCGCCCATGCGCAGGTTCTCTTCGATGGTCAGGTTGGTAAAGACCCGGCGTCCCTCCGGCACCAGCGCCAGCCCGCGACGTACGATCTGGTGGGTCTGGCTGCGCGAGATATCGTCGTTGAGGAAGCTGACGCGCCCGCTGGAGCGCACCAGGTTGACGATCCCATTGAGGGTAGAGGTTTTACCGGCGCCATTGCTGCCGATCAGGGTGACGATCTCCCGGTCATAAACATCGATATCGACGCCTTTCAGTCCCTGGATCACGCCGTAAAAGACCTTCAGTTCCCTGGCGTTAAGCATAATTGGCTTCTCCCAGATAAGCGGAAATGACGTCCGGATGCTGGATCGCCTCGGCCATCAGGCCGCTGAACAATGGCTTACCATACTCCAGGACCATCACCCGTTCGCACAGGCGGTTGACGAAGGGCATATCGTGCTCGATTAACAGGACGCTGAGCTGATAGTCATGGCGCATGCGGAAGATCAGCTCCGCCAGATCCTCGGTCTCCTTCGGGTTCATCCCGGCGGCCGGCTCATCGAGCAGCAGCAGCTTCGGCGAGGTGGCCAGCGCGCGGGCGATCTCCACTTTGCGCTGGTTGCCATAGCTCAGGTTCGTGGCCTGCATATGGGCGAAGTGGGCGATGCCGATGTCTTCCAGAATGGCCATCGCTTTGGCCTTCGCCGCCCGCTCGGCCGGAAAGTAGCGGCCAATGTGCAGGGCCGCCTCCAGCAGCGAATAGCGGCTGGCCCGGTCAAGCCCGACCATCACGTTCTCCAGCACCGTCATCGAGTTAAACAGCCGGATATTCTGGAAGGTGCGGGCGATCCCGGCGTTGACCACCTGGTTGGGCTTTAGCCCCTTCAGCGAGGTGCCCGCGAGGGTGACGCTGCCGCTGGTGGGCTTATAGTTGGCGGTGATGACGTTAAACAGGGTCGTTTTGCCCGCGCCGTTCGGGCCGATAAGGCCAAAGATCTCCGCTTCGTCAACATGGAAGCTGACGTTGTCGATGGCCCGCAGGCCGCCAAACTGCATGGTGACGTCCTGCACCTGAAGGATGATTTTATTTTCCGCCATAGCTGCTGTTCCTTCTTCCCATCTGCCAAATCTCTTTTTTCCCCAGCAGCCCTTCGCGGGCGAAAAGCATGATGATCAGCAGCAGCAGGGAGAAGACCACCATTCGCAGGCCCGGATAGGCGCCGAGATCGTGACCGAATAACTGCAGCGGCTGGTCGAGAAAGCGCAGCCACTCGCCGCTGCCGACCACCAGCACGGTGCCGAGCAGGGCGCCGGTGGTGCTGCCGAGTCCGCCGAGGACGATAATAATCAGTAGCTGGAAGGTGAGCATAAAGTCGAACAGCCCCGGGGAAATGGTGGTCAGCAGGGAAGCCAGCAGACCGCCGCCGATCCCTTCGAAGAAGGCGCTGGTGGCGAAGGCGCAGGTTTTAATGCGGAAGGTGTTGACCCCCATGGCGATCGCCGCATCTTCATCGTCGCGAATGGCTTTCATCATCCGGCCATACTTCGACCACACCAGCTGGAGGATCATGCCGGTGGCCAGCAGGGCGAACAGGCCGCACCAGAACAGGAGATGCGGCTGCTGCGGAATATCGTTCAGCCCGATGGCGCCGTTGGTGATTTGCGGGTTGTTAATGGCGAGGATCTTGATGATAAACCCGAAGCCGAGGGTGACGATGGCCAGGTAGTCGCCGCGCACCCGGAAGACCGGCACGGCGAGGCACACCGCCAGCGCCGCCGCGCACAGGCCACTTATCAGCAGGGCGGGGAGGAAGCCCGCGTGCAGGCTGAGGATCCACGGGCTGGGGGCGGCCATTTCAAACATGTCTACCTTGCTGTCGCTGGAGAGGATCAGCAGGGCGGTGACGTAGGCGCCCACCGCCACGAAGCCGTTCGGCTCCAGCGACAGCTGGCCGGTCACGCCGTTGATCAGGTTGTAGCTGACCGCGAGGATCATAAAGATAAAAATGGTGCTGATGACGCGAACAATGTAGTCATTGAAAACCACGTTGATTCCGGCCAGCAGCGCGATACAGATGACAATAATGGCCAGGTTGCGCAGCTGCGCCCCGGCGGTGGTCGTCGCGTTGAGCATCAGAAACGGCTCCTTTCCAGACGTTCGTCGCCCATAATGCCGACCGGGCGGAACAAGAGGACCAGAATCAAGAACAGGAAGGCGAAAGCGTCTTTATAGCCGCCCAGTTCGGGGAAGATCGCCACCGCGACCACCTCGGTAAAGCCGAGAATAAAGCCGCCGAGCACCGCGCCGGTGACGCTGCCGATCCCGCCCAGCACGGCGGCGGCGAAGGCCTTCAGGCCGATAAGCACGCCCATCAGGGGATCGATCGTCGGGTAGCTGATGGAGTAGAACACGCCGCCGAGCGCCGCGAGGCTGCTGCCGAGGGCGAAGACCAGGGAGATGATCCGGTTGGCGTCAATGCCCATCAGACGCACGGTGTTGACGTCAAAGGCTACCGCGCGGATCGCCATTCCATAGCGGGTGCGGTACAGCAGCCAGAGGATCGCCAGCAGCAGCAGGACGGTGATCAGCGGCACAATCCACGCCACGTTGGTAATGATGACGCTGCCGAAGGCCCGGGTCTGGTTGAAAAAGTCAGGGGCGGAGAAGAAGCGCGAGCTGCCGCCAAACAGCACATTAAACAGGTTTTCGAGGAAGAAGCTGACGCCGATGGCGGTGATCAGCATGGAGATTTTCGAGGCCTGGCGCAGCGGACGATAGGCGACCCGGTCAATCAGCATGCCAAACAGGCCGCACAGCCCGAGGGTCAGGAAAACGGCTACCCCGAAGGGTAGCCCAACCGAAGAAAATAAAAACAGCGTACTAAACGCGCCGACCATCATCACGTCCGCATGGGCGAAGTTGATCAGCCTTAGCACGCCATAAACCATCGTATAACCGATGGCAATCAGGGCGTACATGCCCCCAAGACTCATTCCATTGACCACTTGCTGGAGAAAAATGGCGCCGTCCATTTTGTAGCCTCGTCACAACTTAAGGGTTAACCACGGTACGAAACGCCAGCTTGCCATCTTTCACTTCGTTGATGACCGCGCTGCGAATGGCGTCGCCGTTCTGTAACGTCAGCGTGCCGGTCACGCCCTGGAAATCTTTGGTGGCGCGGATTTTTTCATTCACGCAGACCCGATCGTGGGGATCGCTGCACTGGTTCATGGCGTTGACGATGACGTTATAGGCGTCCGCCGCCATTGCGCCCCAGGTATGGGTCGGCTGCTGGTATTTGGCTTCCCAGGCTTTGATGAAGGTTTCCCCGGCCGGGGTCTGCTCTTTGGCGTTCGGCGAGTAGTAATCGGTGGTCATATAGCCGTTGACCGCGTCTTTACCCACATCGAAGAAGACCTGATCTGCGGCCAGACCGTCGCCGCCCACCACCGGTTTGTTGAGCCCCAGCTGTTTTGACTGCACGGCAATCAGCGCCCCTTCGGTGTAGTAGATCGGCATATAAATCATGTCGACATTCTTCGCCTTGACGCTCGCCAGCTGGGCTTTAAAGTCCTTGCTGCCGCCCGGGGCCTGTACCTCGATGGGAATGGTGCCGCCGTTTTTCAGGAACTGGGTGCGGAACGCTTTCGCCAGGCCGACGGAGTAATCGTTGCTACTGTCAAACACGATGGCGGCGGTTTTGGCTTTCAGATCGCGGGAGGCCAGATTGGCCCCGACCACCCCCTGGAAGCTGTCCGAGAAGCAGACCCGGCTGACGTACGGATGGTTGCGGGTGACGCGGTCGTTGGTGGCGGTGGAGGAGACCAGCGGCGTTTTGCTGTCGTCGGCGATCTTGGTCATCGCCAGGGTGTTGGAGGAGGTGACTTCCCCGATCACGGCATCCACTTTATCGCTGGAGACCAGCCGCTGCATGGCGTTGGCCGCTTCGACTTTGTCGCTTTTATCATCGATAACGATAAGCTTGATGGTATCGCCATTTTTTAACGTCGGGGTGATGGTCTGAATAATGTCCAGCCCTTTCTGCGACGGCTGACCATAGCCGCTGAGGGCGCCGCTCAGGGGTAATACCACCCCGATTTTAATTTCCGCTGCCTGCGCGCTGCTCGCGCCGGCCAGCGCGGCTACCAGCGTGGCCATTAAAGACGCTTTCCCGGAAAACGATTTCATTGGTATTTCTCCGTCGGTCGATTATTTATCTTTAACCATCAATGACTGCATAACATTGAGGAATAATTCGCCAGCGTATCTGGCGAATTATTGGCTGTTATGTTGAATAGATAACGAGATATATACCCTAAATAATTCGAGTCGCATGAAGGCGGCAAGTGAGCGAATCCCCAGGCGCTTACAGAAGTCAGTGACTGGGGGGAGAGAACGCAGCCAACGCACATGCAACTTAAAGTATGACGGGTATTTTTTAAGGCGCTGAATTACCTTACAACGTCCGTTTCGTTTTTACTCATGCAATATTCTTATTACCTGCAGGCAAGGGCATAAGGCTGGTGACAACACGGCTTTTGATACGCTGAACGTATTTTGCCGGGGGGCGACTGGCGCCTTATCCGGCCTGGAAAAAAAAGCAATATAAACCGGTTTAACGGTTTCCACAGGCTCGCGCCAGCGAAGCGCCGCCGGGCGATTTCAGCGCACCCGAATATAATATTCAGGTGCGCCAGGTAATATTAAAAATCTATTCTTCGGCTCGCGTGACTTATTATTTTAAAGGGGTCAATGGTTTTATTTTTCCATGCAGCGCCGGATTATCGCTTTCATCTTTCAGGCGCACGCCGGTAAGCCGTCGTAAAAAAGCCTGCTCCAGCAGCCAGGCCAGTTTAAAGGCGGCGGCGTCATGGCTCAGCCCTTCCGGGCGAATATTGGAGATACAGTTGCGCTCTGACTCCAGCCGCTGCCGATGGGGCTGCCAGGTGAGGTAGACGCCGAGGCTGTCCGGCGAGGAGAGGCCCGGTCGTTCGCCAATCAGGATCGCCACCGCGCGGGCTTTCAGGGTTTCGCCAATATCATCCCCCAGCGCCACCCGCGACTGATGGGCCAGCACCACCGGCGCCAGGCCGATCCCCAGCGTCTGCAGCCAGGGCAGCAGGGCGCGGATCAACGGCACCGCCTGGCGCTCTACCGCCCAGGAAGAGAGGCCGTCGCCGATCACCAGCAGCAGGTCGGCGGGGCGGACGCCGCTGGCGGCGAGGTCGGCGCGACTCTCGTCGGCGAGCTGCCGCCCGAGATCCGGGCGCCGCAGATAGGTATGACGGTCCGGCGCGGCGCTGTGCACCGTCAGGGTGTCGAGGCCGAGCGCCGCCAGCGGCGCCACCAGCTGCTGGCTGGCGAACGGCTGATGAATGGCGTCCCGCGCTCTGGCGTGGGCCAGACCAAAGTTAAGGACTTCGCGGGTCGGCAGGCTGGCGCCGCTGCGGCCCAGGGCGATCCGCGCATCGGTAAATTCACGCAGCGGGTTCCACGCGTCGGGACGGTTCATACGGGGGCTCCTTGCGGCAGAACGGACAGCAGCGGATGGCGGGCGTCGGTGAGCCGCAGCGCGCCGTGCGGATCGATAATTTGCATCTTCGCCAGCCAGTCGGCGAACTCCGGGGCATGCTTTAAGCCCAGCAGACGACGGGCGTAGAGCGCGTCATGGAACGAGGTGCTCTGGTAATTAAGCATGATATCGTCCGCCCCTGGCACGCCGATCAGGAAGGTGAGCCCGGCGGCGCACAGCAGGGTCAGCAGGGTGTCCATATCATCCTGATCCGCTTCCGCGTGGTTGGTATAGCAGACGTCGCAGCCGATCGGCAGGCCCATCAGCTTGCCGCAGAAGTGATCCTCCAGCCCGGCGCGAATAATCTGCTTGCCGTCGTAGAGATACTCCGGACCGATAAAGCCGACCACCGTATTGACCAGCAGCGGTTCAAAGTGGCGGGCGACGGCGTAGGCGCGCGCCTCGCAGGTCTGCTGGTCGACGCCGTGGTGGGCGTTGGCCGACAGGCAGCTCCCCTGGCCGGTCTCAAAATACATTACATTGTTGCCGAGGGTACCGCGACCGAGGCTGAGGGCCGCCTCGCGGGCCTCCTGCAGCATGGCAAGGTTGATGCCGAAGCCGCTGTTGGCCGCTTCGGTTCCCGCCACCGACTGAAACACCAGATCCACCGGCGCGCCGCGCTCAATCAGCTGCAGCGTATTGGTGACGTGGGTCAGAATGCAGGACTGGGTGGGAATGGCGAAGCGCTGGATAATATCGTCCAGCATCACGTTCAGCTGCGCCAGCACCGGTAAGCTGTCGCTGGCCGGGTTGATGCCGATCACCGCATCCCCGGCGCCGTACAGCAGTCCGTCGAGCATACTGGCGGCGATGCCTTTCAGGTCATCGGTGGGATGGTTGGGCTGCAGGCGCACGCTGAGGTGGCCGGGCAGGCCGATGGTGTTGCGAAAGCGCGTCACCACCTGACATTTGCTGGCGGCGAGGATCAGATCCTGATTGCGCATCAGCTTGCTTACCGCCGCCGCCATCTCCGGGGTGATAGCGCGGGCGACCCGCTGCAGCGTGGCGGTATCGGTGGCATCGTCCAGCAGCCAGTCGCGGAAATCGCCGACCGTCAGGTGACGCAGGGCGGCAAAGCCCTGCGCATCATGGGTGTCGAGGATCAGGCGGGTCACTTCGTCCTGCTCGTAGGGGATAAGCGGGTTGTCGAGAATGTCGGTCAGCGGCACCTCGGCGAGGGTCATTTTCGCCGCCATCCGCTCTTCGGCCGAGTGGGCGATAACGCCCGCCAGGGCGTCGCCGGAGCGGGCCGGCGACGCTTTCGCCATCAGCGTTTTCAGACTATCAAAGCGCCATACCTGGCCCGATAGCGTGGTTTTATACATGCCGCCTCCTCAGGAGACCGTGCGCAGTTGAGGATCCACTGGCGCCCGTTCACGGGCCGCTGCGGTTTTGCGGAACCACAGGTAGCCGCCGAGCATCATCGCCGCGAAAATCAGCGCCAGCAGCAGGTTATACCAGACCATCGCCACCAGGCAGATCACCGCCATGCCGAGGGCAAAGGCCGGCGCCAGCGGGTAGAGCGGCGCGCGGAACGGACGGATCAGCTTCGGCTCGCTACGGCGCAGTTTGAACAGCGCCGCCATGGAAGTGATATACATAACAATAGCCCCAAATACCGACATGGTGACGATGCAGGCGGTCAACGGCATGCCGCTGATGGTGATCAGCGAGTCGGAGAAGATCGCGGCGATACCCACCACGCCGCCGGCGAGGATCGCCAGATGCGGGGTGCGGGTGCGGCGATTGAGGGAGGCCAGCCCGGCGGGCAGATAGCCGGCGCGGGCGAGGGAGTAGATCTGCCGCGAGTAGCCCATAATGATGCCGTGGAAGGAGGCGACGAGGCCAAACAGCCCCAGCCACACCAGCATATGCAGCCAGCCGCTGCCGTTGCCCACCACCGTCTTCATCGCCTGAGGCAGCGGGTCGTTGATATTGGACAGCGCGCGCCAGTCGCCGACGCCGCCGGCGAAGACCATCACGCCGATCGCCAGCACCGTCAGCGTCAGAATGCCGCCGCCCAGGGCGCGCGGAATGGTGCGCTGCGGATCTTTGGCCTCTTCGGCGGCCATGGAAGCCCCCTCAATGGCGAGAAAAAACCAGATAGCGAACGGAATGGCGGCGAACATCCCCGGCAGCGCCAGGCCGCTAAAGCTTTCCGCGCCCGCCCAGCCGTTGGCGGTGAAGTGGCTCCAGGAGAAGCCGGGGGCGACCACGCCCATAAACACCAGCAGCTCGAAGATGGCCAGCAGGGTGACGATCAGCTCGAAGGTGGCGGCGATGCCGACGCCGAGGATATTGAGCGTCATAAAGATCACGTAAGCGCCGCAGGCGACCCATTTCGGATCCAGCGCCGGAAACTGCACGTTGAGGTAGGCGCCGATGGCCATGGCGATGGCCGGCGGGGCGAAGACGAATTCAATCAGGGTGGCAAAACCGGCGATAAAGCCGCCGGTGGGCCCGAAGGCGCGGTAGGCGTAGGCGAAAGGGCCGCCAGCGTGCGGGATGGCGGTGGTCAGCTCGGTAAAGCTGAAAATAAAGGCGCAGTACATGGCGGCGACCGCCAGGGCGACGACCATAAACCCCATCGTGCCCGCCTGCGACCAGCCGTAGCTCCAGCCGAAGTACTCCCCGGATATCACCAGTCCGACGGCGATCCCCCATAAACGAAAACTGCCGAGCGTTCTTTTTAAGGTGGTGGTGTGCTCTGTCATACGTGTTGCCTCGCCAGATAGAAAGGTTCTGAACGACAGGCTGCAAAGAGAGTGCCAGAACGTTGTCCGCCGCGATGAGGCGCCAGCCCGTGGCGCGCTCACCGGCGCTGCGCAAAAATGGGGCAGGCTGCACGCTGTCGGCGCGCGACCTGGTGCAGCGGCTTTGCTTTTTCCGCGGTGGCACGGTATAACACATCTTCTTTTGGATGTTTAGATGTCTATACGTTTATACGCATCATGGCCCGGGCAAGCGGGCTGGCGTGAGAAAATAAAATGCAAAGCACAACACAACAACAAGGTGGGCAACTGAAGCGCACCATGAAAACGCGCCATCTGATCATGCTGTCGCTCGGCGGCGTGATTGGCACCGGCCTGTTCTTTAATACCGGCTATATCATCTCCACCACCGGCGCGGCCGGAACGCTGCTGGCGTATCTGATTGGCGCCCTGGTGGTCTGGCTGGTGATGCAGTGCCTCGGCGAACTGTCGGTGGCGATGCCGGAGACCGGCGCCTTCCATGTTTACGCGGCGCGCTACCTTGGCCCGGCGACGGGCTATACCGTGGCGTGGCTCTACTGGCTGACGTGGACGGTGGCGCTGGGTTCGAGCTTCACCGCCGCCGGCTTCTGTATGCAGTACTGGTTCCCGCAGGTGCCGGTCTGGATCTGGTGCGTGGTGTTCTGCGCGGTGATTTTCGGTCTTAACATCATTTCGACCCGCTTCTTCGCCGAAGGCGAGTTCTGGTTCTCGCTGGTGAAAGTGATCACCATCATCGCGTTTATTGTTCTCGGCGGCGCGGCCATTTTCGGCATCATTCCGATGCAGGATGGCTCCCCGGCGCCGGGCCTGCGCAATCTCACCGCCGAAGGCTGGTTCCCGCACGGCGGCCTGCCGATCCTGATGACCATGGTGGCGGTGAACTTCGCCTTCTCCGGGACGGAGCTTATCGGCATTGCCGCCGGAGAAACGGAAAACCCGCATAAGGTCATTCCGGTCGCCATCCGCACCACCATCGCCCGGCTGATTATTTTCTTTATCGGCACCGTGTTTGTGCTGGCGGCGCTGATCCCGATGCAACAGGCGGGGGTGGAGAAAAGCCCCTTCGTGCTGGTGTTTGAAAAGGTGGGCATCCCTTACGCGGCGGATATTTTCAACTTCGTGATCCTGACGGCGATCCTCTCGGCGGCCAACTCCGGCCTGTACGCTTCCGGGCGGATGCTCTGGTCGCTGTCGAACGAGAAGACGCTGCCGGCCTGCTTTGCCAAAGTCAATAAACGGGGCGTGCCGGTGACCGCGCTGTCGGTGAGTATGCTGGGCGGCGTGCTGGCGCTGTTCTCCAGCGTGGTGGCGCCCGATACGGTGTTTGTGGCGCTGTCAGCGATCTCCGGCTTTGCGGTGGTGGCGGTGTGGTTGAGCATCTGCGCCTCGCACTTTATGTTCCGCCGCCGCCATCTGCAGCAGGGTAAGGCGCTGAGCGATCTGCAGTATCGCGCCCCCTGGTATCCGGTGGTGCCGATTCTGGGCTTTGTGCTGTGCCTGGTGGCCTGCGTGGGCCTCGCTTTTGACCCGAGCCAGAGAATTGCGCTGTGGTGCGGGATCCCCTTTGTGGCCCTGTGCTATGGTGCCTGGTATCTTACTCGTTCACGGAAAATGACTCAGGAGCCACAACATGTCGCAGACTAATCCGTTTACCGCCCTGCTTGCCGCCCAGCCTTTTGTGCTGCTGGACGGCGCCATGGCCACCGAGCTGGAGGCCCGCGGCTGCGATCTGGCTGACAGCCTGTGGTCGGCGAAAGTGCTGCTGGAGAACCCGCAGCTGATCCGCGATGTGCATCTCGACTACTTTCGCGCCGGGGCGCAGGTGGCGATCACCGCCAGCTATCAGGCCACTCCCGCCGGCTTTGCCGCGCGCGGCCTGGATGATGCGCAGTCCCGGGCGCTGATCGGCAAAAGCGTCGAGCTGGCGCGCAAAGCGCGCGAGGCGTACCTCGCCGAGAATCCTCACGCCGGCACGCTGCTGGTCGCCGGTTCGGTGGGGCCGTATGGCGCATTTCTCGCCGACGGCTCGGAGTATCGCGGCGATTATCAGCGCAGTGCGGCAGAGTTCCAGGCCTTCCACCGCCCGCGCGTCGAAGCGCTGCTGGATGCGGGCGCTGACCTGCTGGCCTGTGAAACCCTGCCGTCATTCGCCGAGATCCAGGCCCTGACAGCCCTACTGCAGGAGTATCCCCGCGCCCGCGCCTGGTACTCCTTCACGCTGCGCGATGCCGAACATCTCAGCGATGGCACGCCGCTGCGCGAGGTGATGGCCGCTCTGGCGGATAACCCGCAGGTGGTGGCGGTGGGGATCAACTGTATCGCGCTGGAAAATACGCCCGCGGCGCTGGCGCATCTGCACAGCCTGACGGCGCTGCCGCTGGTGGTCTATCCTAACTCCGGTGAGCATTATGATGCGGTGAGCAAGACCTGGCACCATCATGGCGAAGCCTGCGCCAGCCTGGCGGATTATCTGCCGCAGTGGCTGGCGGCCGGGGCGAGGCTGATCGGCGGCTGCTGCCGCACCACGCCGAAGGATATCGCTGAGCTTAACGCGAAGCGCTGAGTTTTGTGCCGGGTGGCGCTGCGCTTACCCGGCCTACACCTTGCGCGATCTGTAGGCCGGGCAAGGCGTAGCCGCCACCCGGCGCCAACCCTCTGCCGCCAACCCACCGCGCAAAATCAACTATCCTTTCCCGCTTTTGTTCTAAAAACGATTCGCTATTAGCCAGAATTTTTAATTACTTCATCTCCATCCTGATGCCGGAAATACTGCACCTATAACAACTCAGGGGAAGCAGACATTATGGCATTCACATCGCGAATTACTCTTCTGGCGGCGCTGGCCGTCGCCGCCTTCCAGGCGCAGGCGGTCAATGTGACCGTGGCGTATCAAACCTCCGCTGAGCCGGCGAAAGTCGCCCAGGCGGAAAACACCTTCGCCAAAACCAGCGGGGCGACCGTCGACTGGCGGAAATTTGACAGCGGCGCCAGCGTGGTGCGCGCCCTGGCCTCCGGCGATGTGCAGATCGGCAATATCGGCTCCAGCCCGCTGGCGGTGGCCGCCAGCCAGCAGGTGCCGATTGAAGTGTTCCTGCTCGCCTCAAAGCTCGGCAACTCCGAAGCGCTGGTGGTGAAGAAAAGCATCACCAAACCGGAAGATCTGATCGGCAAGCGCATTGCCGTGCCGTTTATCTCCACCACCCACTACAGCCTGCTGTCGGCGCTCAAACACTGGGGCATCAAGCCGGGCCAGGTGCAGATTATTAACCTGCAGCCGCCGGCGATTATCGCCGCCTGGCAGCGCGGGGATATCGACGGGGCTTACGTCTGGGCGCCAGCGGTTAACGAACTGGAAAAAGAGGGCAAGGTGCTGACCGATTCCGCGCAGGTCGGGGAGTGGGGCGCACCGACCCTCGACGTCTGGGTGGTCCGTAAGGACTTCGCCGAGCAGCATCCGGAGATCGTTAAAGCGTTTGCTAAAAGCGCCATCGACGCCCAGCAGCCCTACATCGCCAACCCGGATGAGTGGCTGAAGCAGCCGGACCACATCAGCAAGCTGGCGCGCCTGAGCGGCGTGCCGGAAGCCGATGTCCCCGGGCTGGTGAAGGGGAACACCTACCTGACCGCCGCTGAGCAGGCGCAGGCGCTGAATGGGCCGGTCAATCAGGCCATTGTCGATACCGCGCGCTTTCTGAAAGAGCAGGGCAAAGTGCCCGCGGCGGGAACCGATTATCGTCAGTACGTTACTGACCGTTTCGTGAAGTAAAGGAGGCGGCGATGCTGCAAATCTCGCATCTTTCCGCCGACTATGGCGGTAAACCGGCGCTGGCGGATATCAACCTGACGCTGGAGAGTGGGGAGCTGCTGGTGGTGCTGGGGCCTTCGGGCTGCGGTAAAACTACCCTGCTGAACCTGATTGCCGGATTCGTGCCCTATCAGCACGGCAGCATCACCCTCGAAGGTCAGCGGGTGACCGGGCCGGGCGCAGAGCGCGGCGTGGTCTTCCAGAACGAAGGCCTGCTGCCCTGGCGCAATGTGCAGGATAACGTGGCGCTGGGGCTGCAGCTGGCGGGCGTGGATAAAGCGCAGCGGCGGCAAGCGGCGGCGCAGATGCTGAAAAAGGTCGGCCTCGAAGGGGCGGAAAAGCGCTTTATCTGGCAGCTGTCCGGCGGTCAACGCCAGCGGGTGGGCATCGCCCGGGCGCTGGCGGCGAATCCGCAGCTGTTGCTGCTGGATGAGCCCTTCGGCGCGCTTGACGCCTTTACCCGCGAGCAGATGCAAACGCTGCTGCTGACGCTCTGGCATGAGACCGGCAAACAGGTGCTGCTCATCACCCATGACATTGAAGAGGCCATCTTTATGGCGACCGAGCTGGTGCTGCTGTCGCCGGGGCCGGGACGGGTGGTGGAGCGGCTGCCGCTGGATTTCAGCCGCCGCTTTGTCGCGGGCGAACCCTGCCGCAGCATCAAATCCGACCCGCGGTTTATTGAACAGCGGGAATACATTCTGAGCCGGGTGTTTGACCAACGGGAGGCTTTCTCATGAGCGTGGTACTGAACGACAAACCGCGTCAACTGACGCTGAAGTGGCGCTGGCCGCTCTCCCGTCAGCTCACCCTCAGCGTGGCGACCCTGGCGGTGTTGCTGGCCGTCTGGTGGGCGGTCGCGGCGCTGCAGCTGATTAGCCCGCTGTTTCTGCCGCCGCCGGGCCAGGTGCTGCAGAAGCTTATCACTATCGCCGGGCCGCAGGGCTTTATGGATGCGACGCTCTGGCAGCACCTGGCGGCGAGCCTGACGCGGATCGTTATCGCTCTGCTGGCGGCGGTGCTGATCGGCGTGCCGGTGGGGATCGCCATGGGGCTCAACTCAACGGTGCGCGGGATCCTCGATCCGCTGATCGAGCTTTATCGTCCGGTGCCGCCGCTGGCCTACTTACCGCTGATGGTGATCTGGTTTGGCATCGGTGAAACGTCGAAGATCCTGCTGATCTACCTGGCGATTTTCGCCCCGGTAGCGATGTCGGCGCTGGCGGGGGTAAAAAGCGCGCAGCAGGTGCGGATTCGCGCCGCCCGTTCGCTGGGCGCCAGCCGGGCGCAGGTGCTGTGGCTGGTGATCCTGCCCGGCGCGCTGCCGGAGATCCTCACCGGGCTGCGCATTGGTCTTGGCGTCGGTTGGTCAACGCTGGTGGCCGCTGAGCTGATCGCCGCCACCCGCGGGTTAGGGTTTATGGTGCAGTCCGCCGGCGAGTTTCTCGCCACCGATGTGGTGCTGGCGGGGATCGCGGTGATTGCCATTATCGCCTTTTTACTGGAACTGGGTCTGCGCGCGCTGCAGCGGCGCCTGACGCCCTGGCATGGAGAAGTACAATGAGTGAACGTCTGAGCATTACCCCGCTGGGGCCGTATATTGGCGCGCAGGTGACCGGGGCGGATTTAACCCGTCCGCTGAGCGACAACCAGTTTGAACAGCTGTATCACGCTGTGCTGCGTCATCAGGTGGTATTCCTGCGCGAGCAAAATATCACCCCGGCGCAACAGCGCGACCTGGCGCTGCGGTTTGGCGACCTGCATATTCATCCGGTCTACCCTCACGCCCCAGGCGTGGAGGAGATTATCGTCCTCGATACCCACAACGATAATCCGCCGGATAATGACAACTGGCATACCGATGTCACCTTTATCGACACGCCGCCCGCCGGCGCTATTCTGGCGGCGAAAGAGTTGCCGACGACCGGCGGGGACACCCTGTGGACCAGCGGTATCGCCGCCTGGGAGGCGCTGTCAGAGCCCTTCCGGCAGCTGCTGAGCGGCCTGCATGCGGAACACGATTTCCGTAAATCGTTCCAGGAGTATAAGTACAACCACACGGAAGCCGAGCATCGGCGCTGGCAGGAGGCGGTGGCGAAGCATCCGCCGCTGCTGCACCCGGTGGTGCGTACCCACCCGGTGACCGGCAAGCAGGCGCTGTTCGTTAACGAAGGCTTTACCACGCGGATTGTCGACGTGACCGAGAAAGAGAGCGCGGCGCTGCTGAGCTTCCTGTTTGCCCATATCACCAAACCGGAGTTTCAGGTGCGCTGGCGCTGGCAGCCGAACGATGTCGCTATCTGGGATAACCGGGTGACGCAGCATTACGCCAATGCCGACTATCTGCCGCAGCGGCGGATCATGCACCGGGCGACGATCCTTGGCGATAAGCCGTATTACCGGGCGGGGTAAGGCTTGTATCAGCCGCGAGCCGCGGGGAAAAGCGGATGCTGCATTGCCCGCTGCTTCCCGGAGGCGGCGCCTGACGCGGCTTTTCCGGGCTACCGAACCGTCGGAAACGGTGAACCGTAGCCCGGCTAAGGCGCAACGCGCCGCAAGCCGGGAAAAAGCGTTTATGCCGATTTTTGCGCACCCAGATGCTCGCCAATATAGCGCTGATAGCGATTCGCCTTCAGGTAGGTGAGATCCACCAGCACCAGACCATCCACGCAGTTATTGAAATCCGGATCGCTGCCGAAATCGATAAACTGCACTCCGCCCGGCTCGCACACTTCCGAGTACTGCTTATACAGCGGCGGGATCGCGCAGCCGAGATTGCCGAGCAGGGACTTCAGCCGGGCCAGGTCGTCGTTGTAATCCTCCCCGCCAAACTGCGCCAGCACGTCGGGCAGCGACGCCGGATAAGGGCGACGCGACTCCGCCAGCGGATGCGTCGCCGGGAACCACAGCCGGTAGAACGCCACCAGCAGATCGCGAGCGGCGGGCGGCAGCCCGCCAGAAATCGACACCGGGCCAAACAGATAGCGATAGTGCGGATAGCGCGCCAGATAAGCGCCGATGCCGGACCACAGATAGTCCAGCCCGCGTCGACCCCAGTAGCGCGGCTGGATAAAGCTGCGCCCCAGCTCAATGCCGTGCTGCAGGATGTCGTCCATCCGCCCGTCGTAGTGGAAGAGACTGGAGCTGTAGATCCCCTCGAGGCCGCGCTTTGCCAGCTGTATAGCCGTCGGCATAAAGCGGTAAGCGCCGACGATTTCCAGATCTTCTTCATCCCACAGGATCAGATGCAGATAGTCGTCGTCATACCGGTCGATATCCCGCCGTTTGCCGCTGCCTTCCCCGACCGCGCGGAAGGCGATTTCCCGCAGGCGTCCCAGCTCGCGCAGCAGCGGCGCCTCCTCCTGGCCGTTGCGCTGCCAGAGGTAAATCACTTTGCCGTCGGCGGTGCGGCCCAGGCATTCGGCCTTGTGCAGTTCGCGTTTAAGCCGCGCCCGGTCTTCCGGACGGGCGATGGCGCTTTCGGTTTTAAACCGCCCCGGCAGCCCTTTGCGCAGCTGGTCAAGGTGCTGATAGCAGCGGCCGGTAAGCTCGCGAGCGCTGGACTGGGCATCGAACCAGCTCGACCAGGGGATCTGCTGGCCGATGCGCACCGGCAGGCTGCTGTTGCGCCGGCGAAACATCTGTTGCATCAGCAGGAGCAGCGGCAGGTTGTCGGAGACCAGGGTGCTGGCGTAAAACAGGGCGCTGTTGTGGGCGTTAATCCATGCTGGCAGCAGCGGGGCGCGATATTTTGCCGCCAGCTTAATAAAGCCCGAGTGCCATTTTTTATCGCGGATGCCGCGACGGGTGAGGCGGGAGACTTCCCCCGCCGGGAAGAAGATCAGCACCCCGCCGGCCTGCAGCTGCTGGTCCATCTGCTGCAGCGCCGTTTTAGCGGTGCGGCCATGAATATTATCCACTGGGATAAACAGCGAGCTCAGGGGCTCAAGGTGGGTGAGCATGCGGTTGGTGACCACTTTGACATCGCGGCGCACGCGGGATACCGCATACAGGAGCGCCAGGCCGTCGAGGGTGCCGGTGGGGTGGTTGGCGATAATGACCAGCGGGCCATATTCGGGGATTTGTTCGAGATCGTGCGCCGGGATAGCGCAGCGGATATTGAGGTATTCCAGCACCTGTTCGACCGTATCAAGCCCCTTCAGGTGGCGGTGACGGTCGGCAAATTGTTGAAACTCTTCCTCATAAAATAGCTTTTTTAACAGTTTCTTTTGCCAGGGGGCGGGCCTCGCCTGAGGCCACAGGTCATCGAGTACGTTGTCGAGACTAAACATAGTGGCTCCTCCTCCGTCCTGCCCAGACAGTAGAAGGTAGAGATGTCGTTCAGATTACAGTTGGGTGAAGTTTCGCTCGCAGCGGGGGAGGTTTCCCGGATAGCGGCTAACGCCTCATCCGGGCTACGGTTGGCGCCGATTTGTAGCCCCGGTAAGCGTCAGCGCCACCGGGGAGAGGCTATCGGCGTTCACCGCAGCTAAGATCAAAGCTATCGCCAGCCCAATTTGGGGGATATAGCCCGCGCTGGACATCGCGATGAAAGGTTGAAAATGGCCAATCGATCACCCGGGTGACCCAGCCATGCTTAAGTGGATTGATATGGATGTAATCAACGTGTCGGCGGTAATCATCTTCATCGCGTATGGCATGCTCCCAGAAGCGCGGTTGCCAGAGGGGTTGTCGTTTTAACGTTCTGGTAAAACAGCCTTTGATATCTCTCCAGCGTGAAGAAAAATCGTCATCATTATGAGGTAGTGTCCAGATGCAATGCAGATGTTCAGGCAACACCACCCAGGCATCAATAATAAAGGGGCGATGTTGTTTAACAACGGCGACAGAGTAGCGCAATAATTCTATGTTTTCAGTTAGGTGCATGCTTCTACGGTCTTTAAGGTTAACAGTGAAGAACCAGGTTCCCCCCTTAATGTAATAACGTCGATAAGCCACCACAGGATCTCCTGGAATTCGGTATTTATGATGTGGTTTAACACGTTAGAAGGCGAAATCCGGTACGCCAAGGAGAAGGCGCAGAAGGTGGAAAGCGGCGCGCAAAGTTTTAGCTACAGATATTGGTTAGCGCCTGTCCCCGGATAGCGGCGCAAGCGCCTTATCCGGGCTACGGTGTGGTGGTCGCGATAAATACAGCACACCGGGGATGAGGTTTGGTAGCCCCGGTAAGCGCAGCGCCACCGGGGAGAGGGAGGCTTAACGGAGGATTTTTTTCTCGGCCAGGTCAAGGGCGAAATAGCTGAAGATCAGGTCGGCGCCCGCGCGTTTGATCGCGCCAAGGCTTTCCAGAACCACTTTCTCTTCATCGATAGCGCCCGCCTGGGCGGCGAATTTGATCATCGCGTACTCCCCGCTGACCTGATACGCGCCGAGCGGCAGATCGCTGCGCTCGCGGATATCGCGGAGAATATCCAGGTAGGCGCCAGCCGGTTTCACCATCAGGCAGTCGGCGCCCTGGGCTTCATCGAGCAGCGACTCGCGAATGGCTTCCCGGCGGTTCATCGGGCTCATCTGATAGGTTTTACGATCGCCCTTCAGCGCGGTACCGGCCGCTTCGCGGAACGGGCCGTAGAAGGAAGACGCGAACTTGGTCGAGTAGGACATGATCGCCGTATTAGTGAAACCGGCGGCATCCAGCGAGCGGCGAATCGCCTGCACCTGACCATCCATCGCGGCGGAAGGGGCGATGAAGTCCGCGCCGGCGGCGGCGGCGACAACGGCCTGTTTGCCGAGATTTTCCAGGGTCGCGTCGTTGTCCACCCCGTGGTCGCACAGCACGCCACAGTGGCCGTGGGAGGTGTATTCGCAGAAGCAGGTATCGGACATGACGATCATCTCCGGCACCGTGGACTTACAGATCCGCGACATACGCGCCACCAGACCATTTTCATTCCAGGTATCGCTGCCGGTGGCGTCGGTGTGATGAGAAATGCCAAAGGTCATCACCGAGCGAATGCCGGCATTGGCGATGCGTTCGATCTCACGCGCCAGATATTTTTCCGGAATACGCATCACGCCGGGCATAGCCTCGATCGCTTTGTAATCATCAATTTCTTCTTCAACAAAGATCGGCAACACCAGGTCGTTCAAACTCAGTGTTGTCTCTTCAAACAGGGCGCGCAGCGCAGCGGATTGACGCAGGCGGCGGGGGCGAGTGATTAAATCTGTCATGGTTTGCCTGATTTTGTGAAATGAAAGACGGTAGTGTAACTGAAATGGCAGCGGGATGTTTCGCCAAAACGATCGTTATGTCGCATCGGCGAAACCTCCTCCGGGCTTACTGGCTGGCCGTCTGCATGTTGGGCTGCGCGCCGCTCAGTTCGCTGACCAGGTCGTTGATGCCATCGCTCATATTGTTGAAGCGGGTTAACGGCGAGCGGGTCACCACCACAAAAGCGCCGACGTTAGCCTGCGGATTCATCGCCATATAGGTGATAAACCCGCCGCCGCCGCCGGTTTTCTGAATAATCCCCGGATGGCCATTCTTCGGCTTCATATACACCCAGCCAAGCCCCAGCGCGTCGGCGCGGCCCGGCACGTCCATACCGATCACCCGGGTCAGCTGGTTACGCTGATAAATCAGCGTCTGCATCCGGTCGGCCTGCTGGCCGCGGGTATAGAAATCGGATGACAGGAACTGCTGCATCCAGCGCATCATATCCCCCGGCGTCGAGTAGACTCCGCCGCTGCCGATCGCCGCCAGGGTGTTGTTGCACGGGCTGGCGCCTTTTTCCGGGATCATCAGCCGCTGGCACTGGTCCGGCGACGGGGTAAAGGTGGTGTCCTTCATCCCCAGCGGTCGGGTGATCTGCTCTTCAAATAGCTGCGGATAAGGTTTGCCGGCGGCAGTGGAGAGCGCGTCCGCCAGCAAATCGAAGGCCAGGTTGGAGTAGGCCGCCTGCGAGCCCGGCGCGGTCTTCAGGGTCGCGGTAGAGAGCCAGCTCCAGCGCTGCTGGCGGGTCGGCCAGACAAACACCGGGCGATGGGCGGCGCCGCCAGGCTGTTCGCGCGGCAGGGCGCTGGTATGGGTCGCGAGATTCACCAGGGTGATCGGTTTTCCCTGCCAGTCAGGCACCCGGGCGCCCGGCGGGGCGTATTTGCTCAGCGGATCGTCGAGTTTCACCACCCCCTGGTCGAGCAGCTTCACCAGCATCTCGCTGGTCATCAGTTTGCTGAGGGAGGCGATACGGATCACCGAGTCGAGCTGCGGGTGCTGATTATTCCCGGGGCGGGTTTCGCCAAAGCTGCGAAACACACGCTGATTGCCATCGATCACCACCAGCGCCATGCCGGTGGCGCCGCTGCCGTAGTAGATATGATTGGCGTAACGATCGACCACATCCGAGGCGAAAACCGGGTCAACGGTGGGCTGTGCGGCCTGCGCCGAGGTCCACGACGCCGCGCACAGCGCAGCAAAAATGAGCAAACTACGTTTCAACGGAAATCATCCATTAAATAAATAAAAGAGAAGAGGGTATTTATACTACGAAGTGGCGCAGAACAAAGCGGGATTCACGACATTCCTGCAGGAAAAAGGTAACGGTGCGTAAAAAAGACTTTTTTACGCTTTCGGATATCGGCTTTTTTCGCCGGCGCGTATGATGACCGTTTGGCTGAAGGTTCGCGGGAGAAAACAATGGCGGCTCAACGGGTAGTGATGGTCGTGGATATGCAAAACGGCGTGTTCGCCACGCCGCGTCTGGCGCGTGAGCGCTGCGTCGCGCAAATTAATCGTCTGGTGCGCGCGGCGGATAAGGTCATTTTTATTCAACATGATGAGGCCGGCGGCCTCGAAGCCGGCAGCGAAGGCTTCGCCCTGCTCCCTGAGCTGGAGCAGCCGGCCGGCGCGCTCTATGTCACTAAAACCGCCTGCGACGCCTTCTATCACACCTCGCTGGAGCAGGTGCTGCGGGAACACGACATTCAGCAGTTTGTCATCTGCGGTTGCGCCACCGACTACTGCCTCGACACCACCATTAAAAACGGCGCCAGCCGCGGATACGGCATTGTTATCGCGGAAGATGCCCACACCACCGCCAACCGCCCCGCCGCGCAGGCCGCGACGCTCATCGCCCACTACAATGAGGTGTGGCGTACGCTGACCGTTCCTGGCAATCCTTTACAGGTGAAACCCACAGAAACAATTCTGCACGCCTGGCAGCAGAACTAAGC
This sequence comes from Klebsiella sp. M041, assembly GCF_059759695.1. Taxonomy (NCBI): domain Bacteria; kingdom Pseudomonadati; phylum Pseudomonadota; class Gammaproteobacteria; order Enterobacterales; family Enterobacteriaceae; genus Klebsiella; species Klebsiella sp. M041. Next base: position 315,684 of record NZ_JCAXWU010000005.1, on the reverse strand, counting down.
TGTTGATATCCGGTCTTATCATCCGTCTGCCCCGCGAGAACGCTTTCACGCGGCGGCCGACGTATGCGTCGTATACAGCAATAGCAGAACGATAAGAAGTTAGCAGGAGACAATGATGTTTAAATCTTTTTTCCCCAAACCGGGGCCGTTTTTTATTTCTGCCTTTATCTGGTCGCTGCTGGCGGTGATCTTTTGGCAGGCGGGCGGCGGCGACTGGCTGCTGCGGGTCACCGGGGCATCGCAGGATGTGGCGATCAGCGCGGCGCGCTTCTGGTCGCTCAACTATCTGGTGTTCTACGCTTACTATCTGTTTTGCGTCGGCGTGTTTGCGCTGTTCTGGTTTGTCTACTGCCCGCATCGCTGGCAGTACTGGTCGATTCTCGGCACGTCGCTCATCATCTTCGTCACCTGGTTTCTGGTGGAAGTGGGGGTGGCGATCAACGCCTGGTATGCGCCGTTCTATGACCTGATCCAGAGCGCGCTGGCCACCCCGCATAAGGTCAGCATCAACCAGTTTTATCATGAGATCGGCATCTTTCTCGGCATCGCGCTCATCGCGGTGATCATCGGCGTGATGAACAACTTTTTCGTCAGCCACTACGTCTTCCGCTGGCGCACGGCGATGAACGAACACTACATGGCCCACTGGCAGCATCTGCGCCATATCGAAGGCGCCGCGCAGCGTGTGCAGGAAGACACCATGCGCTTTGCCTCCACCCTGGAGGATATGGGCGTGAGCTTTATCAACGCGGTGATGACCCTGATCGCCTTCCTGCCGGTGCTGGTGACGCTCTCGCAACACGTTCCCGACCTGCCCATCGTCGGTCACTTGCCGTATGGCCTGGTGATTGCCGCGATCGTCTGGTCGCTGATGGGGACCGGCCTGCTGGCGGTGGTGGGGATTAAGCTGCCGGGTCTGGAGTTTAAAAACCAGCGCGTGGAAGCGGCCTATCGTAAAGAGCTGGTCTACGGCGAGGACGATGAAACCCGCGCCACGCCGCCGACGGTGCGCGAGCTGTTCAGCGCGGTGCGTCGCAACTATTTCCGTCTCTATTTCCACTATATGTATTTCAATATCGCCCGCATTCTCTATCTGCAGGTGGATAACGTTTTCGGCCTTTTCCTGCTGTTTCCGTCGATCGTTGCCGGTACGATTACCCTCGGGCTGATGACGCAAATTACCAACGTTTTCGGCCAGGTGCGCGGTTCGTTCCAGTACCTGATCAGCTCGTGGACGACGCTGGTGGAACTGATGTCCATCTACAAACGTCTGCGCAGCTTTGAGCGCGAACTGGACGGCAAACCGTTGCAGGAAGCGATCCCGACATTACGTTAATCAAGACAAGGAAGCAGGATGGCCGCACGTTTATCGCGCATTATACCCGGTTCATTGACGCTGCTGGCGGCCGTGGTGCTAAGCGCCTGTACCAGCCAACAGGCGCCGGTGTTGAAAGAGGGCGAGAAGCCCGTTGACGTGGCGTCGGTGGTGCGGCAGAAAATGCCCGCCAGCGTCAAGGATCGGGAGGCCTGGGCGCAAGCCATCGCCACCGCCTTTGACAGCCAGAAGCTGGCGCCGACGGAAGAGAACGTCTGCTCGGTGCTGGCGGTCGCGCAGCAGGAGTCCAATTATCAGTCCGACCCGGTGGTGCCGGGGCTGAATAAAATCGCCTGGCAGGAGATCGACCGCCGGGCGGAAAAAATGCACATTCCGCTGTTTCTGGTCCATACCGCGCTGAAGATCACCTCGCCAAACGGCAAAAGCTACAGCGACCGTCTGGACAACGTGAAGACGGAAAAGCAGCTGAGCGCTATTTTTGATGACTTTATCGGGATGGTGCCGATGGGGCAGAAGCTGTTCGGCTCCCTGAACCCGGTGCACACCGGCGGCCCAATGCAGGTCAGCATCGCCTTTGCCGAGCAGCACACCTCCGGCTACCCGTGGAAAATGAACGGTACGGTGCGCCAGGAGGTCTTCAGCCTGCGCGGCGGCCTGTGGTTTGGCACCTATCATTTGCTGAACTACCCGGCCAGCTACAGCGTGCCGCTGTACCGTTTTGCCGACTTTAACGCCGGCTGGTATGCCAGCCGTAACGCGGCCTTCCAGAACGCGGTGGTGAAAGCCAGCGGGGTGAAACTGGCGCTCGACGGCGACCTTATCCGCTATGACAGCGATGAGCCGGGCAGCACCGAGCTGGCGGTGCGTCGCCTGGCGGGCCAGCTGGGGATGAGCGACAGCGAGATCCATAGCCAGCTGAAAAAGGGCGACAGCCTGGCGTTTGAGAAGACTGACCTCTATCAACAGGTTTTCCGCCTCGCGGATAAAAAAGCGGGCAAAACCCTGCCGCGGGAGATGTTGCCGGGGATCCAGCTTGAGAGTCCGAAAATCACCCGTAATCTGACGACGGCGTGGTTTGCGAAACGGGTCGATGAGCGGCGGGCAAGCTGTATGGCGCGGCGTTAACGGCGCCGACGCCAGCGCACAATGAGCGCCAGCAGCCCGATGAACGAGCAGCCGATCAGAAAAGGGATCAGGCCAAAGAGGGTGCCAACGGCGAGGCTGATGTCGACCTGCGGACGGCTGGCGTCCTGGGCCTGCATCAGGCGCTCAAAGACTCCCGGGGCGTGGATCAGCATGCTGAGCATCTGCGCGCCGGCCCAGCAGCAGATCAGGACGAACAGTCCGTAAGCGACATGGCTGCCGGTCAGCGCCCCTCTTTTTTTATTTCCCAAAAGCGATTTTGAAAAACTGAATTCAGCCATAGGCCCTCCCACCTCTGTACTGCTGGTTTTTTCTCCAGCTCTATGGCAGGTATTCTGGCAGTGCGACGCCGTCGCCAGTATCAGATTGCTGGTAATTGCCCTCCAGGAATAATCCTGTTTTCGCCGTTGTGTTAACCGCGCCACAGGAAGGGAAAAGGGAGACCGGCGTCGCAATCCAGCAACATTCTCCATATCGCTACAGACCGCCGCGGGCGGCTATGCGAAGATGCGTTTTTTGCTGTTGGAGGCCGCATGAAGCTCACTGATAAAATTCGCCGCGACTGGCACTACTACGCGGTGGCGCTGGGGTTAATTTTTATTCTTAATGGCGTGGTGGGGCTGCTGGGGTTTGAGACGCAGGGCTGGCAATCTTACGCCGTCGGTCTGGTCACCTGGGTGATAAGCTTCTGGATCGCGGGCTTTGTGATCCGCCGCCGCCCGGCAGAAGAGGCCTGAGGCCGCCGCTGCCAGGCGGGGTAAACGCGTTTTAGTTCATGGAGGTTTTCAGCGCCCGGTCCGCGGCATGGCGCTCCAGCGCCAGCTCAATCAGGCGAGTGATCAGACTGGTGTAATCGAGGCCGCTGGCCTGCCACAGCTTCGGATACATGCTGATGTTGGTGAAGCCCGGCAGGGTGTTGATCTCGTTGATCACCACCTCGTTGTCGGCGGTGAGGAAGACGTCGACGCGGGCCATGCCGCTGCAGCCCAGGGCCTGGTAAGCCTGCACCGCGATAGCGCGGATCTTGTCGTTGATCTCCGGGGCGATAGCGGCCGGGACCACCACCTGCGCGCCCTGGTCGTCGATATACTTGGTGTCGTAAGCGTAAAACTCGCTGTTGAGGACAATTTCGCCGCAGGTACTGGCCTGCGGGTGGTCGTTACCCAGCACCGCACACTCAATTTCCCGGCCTTGAATGCCTTGCTCTACCACCACTTTATGGTCAAATTCAAAGGCCAGGGCCACCGCCTGATGGTACTGCTCTTCGTTTTTAACTTTGCTGACGCCAACCGACGATCCCTGGTTGGCCGGCTTAACGAACAGCGGCAGGCCCAGCTTCGCTTCGACATCGGCAAAGCTAAACTGCGCGCGGTTGGCGCGGGTCAGGGTGATAAACGGGGCGACGGCGAGCCCGGCGTCGCGCAGCAGGCGTTTGGTCACATCTTTGTCCATACAGGCCGCAGAGCCCAGCACATCGGATCCGACGAAAGGCAGATTGGCCATGCGCAGCATCCCCTGCAGGGAGCCGTCTTCGCCCAGCGTGCCGTGGACGATGGGGAAAATTACATCGATGGCCGCCAGCGGCTGGCCGCTTTCGGCGTTAATCAGCTGCTGCGCTTCACGGCCCGGGATCTGCGCCAGGGTCACCGTTGAAGGGCGCAGGGCGATGCGGGCAGGATCCTGAGCATTGAGCAGGTAGTTGCCGGCGTCGTTGATGTGCCATAGCCCCTGTTTATCAATCCCCAACAGAACCACATCGAAGCGTGATTTATCAATCGCTTCCACGATATTCTTCGCTGACTGCAGCGACACTTCATGCTCTGCCGACTTACCGCCAAAAACGATCCCAACCCTCATCTTTGCCATTTCAACTTCCATCCAGATTACATCAAAGGGCATAACATACCATGTGAAACCGCCGCCTGCCTGCCATAATATTTACCTGATCAATTGACGGGAGCGGGCGTGAGAGGAAAGACGCTGCTGGTGCTGGCCGGGCTGCTCGGCGCGGGCCTGGTGGGATATCGCTATCTGCCGCCACACCTGAATCCGCTGGCGCCGCTGGCCCTTGACGATCCCCCGGGCTGGCTGACGTCGTTCAAGTTGCGCAGCCTGACGGCCGACCAGTGCGCCTCTCTGCTGGCGGAGGCCAACCGCCGGCGGCTCATCGCCAGCCAGCCGGTGGCCGACAGCGAGGGCGCCTGCCCGCTGCGTAACGTGGTGCGGGTGGCTAATTTTGGCTCGGTGCAGCTGAGCAGCAGTTTCCTCGCCAGCTGCCCGCTGGCGCTCAGCAGCGCGCTGTACGTCGAACAGCAGGCGAAGCCGCTGACCCGTCAGCTGATGGCCAGCGATCTGCGCCAGATCGATCATCTCGGCAGCTTCGCCTGCCGTAATATCTACCATCGGGAACAGGCGCGGCGCAGTGAACACGCGACGGCGGATGCCCTTGATATTAGCGGCTTCCGCCTGACGGACGGCAGACGCATCAGCGTCCTGCGGGGCTGGCGCAGCGAGCGCTCTCACCCCTGGCTGGCGGCGCTGCTAAGCAACAGCTGCCCTTACTTCGGCAACGCGCTGGGGCCGGAGTACAACGCGGCGCACGCCAACCATTTTCACTTTGGCATGCGCGGGCAGGGCTTCTGCTTTTGAGCATAAAGCCCTGTGAGCAGCCTGAATGACCAGAAAATGCTTCGTCAGCCTCTCATGCGCATTCATAAAACACCAAACTCACCGCCAGCGCATCTATGGTAGTACACCAGTGGAATGAAATTGCTAAGCTAGGTAATAATTGGCAAATCATTAATGAATACGCGTAGTTATGGAATCCTGGAAGGTTAATCTCATCTCCGTCTGGTTTGGGTGCTTTTTTACCGGCCTGGCGATCAGTCAAATTCTCCCCTTTTTACCCCTCTACGTCTCCCAGCTGGGCGTCACCTCGCATGAAGCGCTGTCGATGTGGTCGGGGCTGACCTTCAGCGTCACCTTTCTGGTCTCGGCGATCGTCTCGCCGATGTGGGGGAGCCTCGCGGACCGCAAAGGCCGCAAGCTGATGCTGCTGCGCGCCTCGCTGGGAATGGCGATCGCCATTTTACTCCAGGCCTTCGCCACCAACGTCTGGCAGTTGTTTATCCTGCGCGCGATCATGGGTTTAACCTCCGGTTATATCCCCAACGCCATGGCGCTGGTGGCCTCCCAGGTGCCGCGCGAGCGTAGCGGCTGGGCGCTGAGCACCCTGTCGACGGCGCAAATCAGCGGGGTGATCGGCGGCCCGCTGCTGGGCGGTTTCCTGGCGGACCACGTCGGGCTGCGGATGGTCTTTTTTATTACGGCGATCCTGCTGACCATCAGTTTTCTGGTCACCCTGTTTCTGATCAAAGAGGGGGGCCGCCCGCCGGTCAGCAAAACCGATCGTCTCACCGGGAAACAGGTCTTTGCCTCCTTGCCCTATCCGGGGCTGGTGATCAGCCTCTTTTTCACCACCCTGGTGATCCAGTTGTGCAACGGCTCAATTGGCCCGATCCTGGCGCTGTTTATCAAGTCGATGGCGCCGGACAGCAACAATATCGCTTTTCTGGCCGGGATGATCGCCGCGGTGCCCGGGGTGTCGGCGCTGATCTCTGCCCCACGGCTGGGTAAGCTTGGCGACCGCATCGGCACTTCGCGGATCCTGCTGGCGACGCTCTGTTGCGCGGTGGTGATGTTCTTCGCCATGTCCTTTGTCACCACCCCGCTGCAGCTGGGGACGCTACGTTTTCTGCTCGGCTTTGCCGATGGCGCGATGCTTCCGGCGGTGCAGACCCTGCTGCTGAAATACAGCAGCGACAGCGTCACCGGGCGCATCTTTGGCTATAACCAGTCGTTTATGTATCTGGGCAACGTCGCCGGGCCGCTGATTGGCGCCTCCGTATCGGCGATGGCCGGCTTCCGCTGGGTATTTATTGCCACCGCGATTATCGTCTTCATCAACCTCTGGCAGCTGGCATGGATGCTGCGCCGCACCCGCCGGGCGAAGGCCTGAACCTCGGCTGACGGTATTTAACGCCATACCGTCAGCGTTTTTCACCGACAGTAGATTTATCATTACTTTTTGTTATCGCCATGGCGTGAGCGCTATTCCGTTTTATTATTTCCGACGTACTTTGGTTATAAACAGCGCCGCTCATGATTAAACAATACTATTTATAGTGGTATTTTGTTGTGGTAAAACGTTTCGCTGTATATTGGGTGTTGCGACGATTCTTATTTTAAGTAATTCTGAGGTCCGTCATCGGGTATGACATCTCAATCGAAAAACAGACCTCGCATAAGGAACTGGTGCTATGAAGAATCTCATTGCTGAGTTACTGGTTAAACTGGCGCAAAAGGAAGAAGAAGCAAAGGAACTGACGGTGCAGGTTGAAGCGCTGGAGATCGTGGTCACCGCATTATTGCGCCATATGGAGCATGATGCCCAGCAGGCATTGATTCAGGATATTGAGCAGGCGATAGACCAGGTGACGCCCTGTCCGCCGGTCAACGACCAGGATGCCATCCTGCTGCAGCAATATCTAAAGAAGCTGTTGCGGCATCCTCGTAGCTAATCTTTGCGACGCGACAAGGATGCCGTCATTTTTCTGTCATCTCCCTTTTATAAAGTCTCCCACGTTTTGTTTTTTTAAGTATTTTTTACATGGAGATGACAAAAGTGAAATTAAGCGCCCTGTTTATTGCCCTGCTGCCTCTGCTGGGCTCGCCGGTTATTCATGCGGAAACTACTGCCGCGCCGGCTCTGGAAAATCGCGCTGCCCAGGGAGATATCACCACTCCCGGCGGCGCGCGTCGTTTAACGGGCGATCAAACCGAAGCGCTGCGCGCCTCGATAATCAATAAGCCGGCCAAAAACGTTATTTTGCTGATTGGCGATGGCATGGGTGATTCTGAAATTACCGCTGCGCGAAATTATGCGGAAGGGGCGGGCGGTTTCTTTAAAGGCATTGACGCCCTGCCGTTAACCGGGCAGTACACGCACTATTCGCTGGATAAAAAAACCGGTAAACCGGACTACGTCACCGACTCGGCGGCCTCCGCCACCGCCTGGACCACCGGCGTGAAGACCTATAACGGCGCGCTGGGCGTCGATATTCATGAGAACGCGCATCAGACCATCCTCGAGCTGGCGAAAGCGGCGGGCCTGGCCACCGGCAACGTTTCTACCGCCGAGCTGCAGGACGCCACCCCTGCGGCGCTGGTGGCGCATGTGACATCGCGTAAATGCTACGGCCCCACGGTCACCAGCGAAAAATGCCCCAGCAATGCGCTGGAGAAAGGGGGCAAAGGCTCCATTACCGAACAGCTGCTGAACGCCCGGCCGGATGTCACCCTGGGCGGCGGCGCGAAGACCTTTGCCGAAACGGCGACGGCGGGCGAGTGGCAGGGCAAAACCCTGCGCGAGCAGGCGGAAGCGCGCGGCTACCAGATTGTAACCGACGCGGCCTCTCTTGCCGCCGCGACTGCAGCCAGCCAGGATAAACCGCTGCTGGGACTCTTCGCCGACGGCAATATGCCGGTACGCTGGGAAGGGCCGAAGGCGTCTTATCACGGTAATATCGATAAGCCGCCGGTGACCTGTACGCCAAACCCGAAACGCGACGCCTCGGTGCCGACGCTGGCGCAGATGACGGAGAAAGCGATTGACCTGCTGAGCCGCAACGAGAAAGGCTTCTTCCTGCAGGTGGAAGGCGCCTCCATCGATAAGCAGGATCATGCGGCGAATCCGTGCGGCCAGATCGGCGAAACCGTGGACCTCGACGAGGCGGTGCAGAAGGCGCTGGAATTTGCCAAAAAAGACGGCAATACCCTGGTGATCGTCACCGCCGACCATGCGCACGCCAGCCAGATTATCCCGGCGGATAGCAAAGCCCCGGGGCTGACCCAGGCCCTGAACACGCAGGATGGCGCGGTGATGGTGATGAGTTATGGTAACTCCGAGGAAGAGTCGATGGAGCACACCGGCACCCAGCTGCGCATTGCGGCCTACGGTCCGCATGCGGCTAACGTCGTCGGCCTGACCGACCAGACCGACCTCTTCTCGACCATGAAAGCGGCCCTGAGTCTCAAATAAGTCGCTGCCGGTGGCGAATTCGCGTCACCGGCTGGTTTTTTTTCTATCTGCGTCCAGACTTACAACGTTCCACTCACAGAAGGATGGTGCGATGAAAATAACCTTACTGATGACCCTACTGTTTGGCTTGATCTTTATCAGCGCGGTTGGCGCGGCAGAAAAAACGCCTACTCCCCAGCAGCAAAAGATGACGGACTGCAATCAGCAAGCGTCAGCCAAGGCGCTGAAGGGGGATGAGCGCAAAACCTTTATGAGCCAGTGCCTGAAAAAAGAGACCACCACGCCGCAAGGAAAGACCCTCACGCCTCAGCAGCAGAAGATGAGCGACTGCAACAAAGCGGCTTCGGCAAAATCACTGAAGGGCGATGAACGCAACACCTTCATGAGTAGCTGCCTGAAGAAAGCCTGAAAAAAAGGGAGCGCTCGCGCTCCCTTGTTCTTTGACCTCTCAGGGCTTGCAGCCCGCCTGCTCAGCTTCAGGAGCGGCTCAGTTTCTCTGATTTTTCCATGCACTGGGTGATGGCTTCGATCACCGCGGAGCGGAAGCCTTTCTCTTCCAGCACGCGCACGGCTTCGATGGTGGTCCCGCCAGGAGAGCAGACCATATCTTTCAGCGCCCCCGGATGCTCACCGCTCTCCAGCACCATTTTGGCGGAGCCCATCACCGCCTGAGCGGCGAATTTGTAAGCCTGGGCGCGCGGCATTCCGCCGAGCACGGCGGCATCGGCCATCGCTTCGATAAACATAAAGACATAGGCCGGCGCGGAGCCGCTAACGCCGACCACCGGATGGATCATCGGTTCGGCAATTTGCTCCGCCTGGCCAAAGCAGCGGAAAATGGTCAGCACTTCGGCCACATCTTCGCTGCTCACCAGCGCATTTGGCGTAACGGAGGTCATGCCGGCGTTAACCAGCGACGGCGTATTGGGCATCGCGCGAATAATTTTGCGATCGTGGCCGAGCGCGCGCGCCAGCTGGTCAAGCGTGACGCCGGCGGCGATGGAGACCACCAGCGACTCTTTATTCAGGCTGGAGGCGATATCGCCCAGCACTTTGGTCATGATCCCCGGCTTCACCGCGCCGAAGACGATATCGGCAATCTGCGCCACTTCCTGGGCGCTATCGGCGGCGTTGATGCCGTACTGGTCGCGCAGAGCCGCAACCTTGTCCGGCGACGGGGTGTAGACCCAGATTTGTCCCGGCTGTACCTGGCCGCTGGCGATCAGTCCACCCAGAATGGCCTTACCCATATTGCCGCAGCCGATAAAGCCAATTTTCTTATCCATCACCATTCCCCTCTGCTTTTTTCGTTACGATCTGATTAGCTTATCATCCTGGCGCTTTCATGGGGGAGAAAAGCAGGTAACATTGGCGGCACTTATTGCAGGTAACAGGAGCTGGCATGGCCATTTGGGTGGATGCAGACGCGTGTCCGAACGTGATTAAAGAGATATTGTTCCGCGCGGCAGAGCGGACCCAGACGCCGCTGACGCTGGTGGCGAACCAGCCGCTGCGCGTACCGCCGTCGCGTTTCATCCGCACCCTGCGGGTTGAGCAGGGTTTTGACGTGGCGGATAACGAAATCGTCCGTCAGTGCGCGGCGGGGGATTTAGTGATCACCGCCGATATTCCGCTGGCGGCGGAGGTGCTGGCGAAGGGCGGGGCGGCGCTCAATCCGCGCGGAGAGCGCTACAGCGAGGCGACGATCCGCGAGCGGCTGACGATGCGGGATTTTATGGAGACATTACGGGCCAGCGGCGTTCAGACCGGCGGCCCGGATAGTTTATCGCAGCGCGATCGGCAACAGTTTGCCGCCGAGCTGGAGAAGTGGTTGCTGGCGGTTAAACGTCAGCAGGGTTAAACCCAGCTGTCGTCATCGCTGCCAATATCATCATCGCCAAAGCCGGCGTCGAAGTCGTCGTTCCAGGTGTTGTCGGCCAGGAACTGATCGTCTCCCTGACGGAACGGATCGTCACCTGCGGCGGCGTCCTGCGCGGCGGCATCAGGCTGCGGCTTCTCTTCGATGATATTAACAATCTCCTGCGGGTGCGAGCCGCTGAACATATTGGTCAGCATATTGCCCAGCACCACGCCGCCCGCTACGCCTGCGGCCGTTTGCAGCGCGCCCGCCATAAAGCCGCCGCCGCGTGCGGCAGCCTGCGGGGCATAGCTCTGCTGCTGCTGTGGGGCATACTGCGGCTGGGCGCTGGCCTGCGGGCGACCGTATTGCTCCGCGCCCGGGATCGGGTCAGAACCGCGTGACGAGCCGCCGCCGCCAAACAGGCCGGAGAGGAATCCGCCGCTGCTGGGCTTCGCCGCCTGCAGCTGGCTGACCTGGCTCTCCAGCGCCTGGATGCGATCGTTGAGCTGTTTAATCGCGGCTTCCTGGATAAGAATGGTTTGCGCCATATAGTAGGGGGCCGCCGGCTGCGCGCTCACGTGTTGGGCAATCCGCTCCTCGGCGCTGGCATCGCGCGATGCACTGTGCGCCTCAGCCTCTTTCAGCCGGGAAAACAGTCCATCAATAAGGCGTTGTTCTTCAGATTGCATGTTACATTCCTCTGTCACACTGTCGAATAGGCATCAGGGTGCGTCTGAAACACGATGTTGTAAATATGTTGCTTCGTAAAGCTATGCATAAATGTGTTACCGTTTACGCCAGCAGCGGATAAAAAATAACGCCCGGCGGAAAGTAAAGCTGGTTAAACAGTACATGCAATGATAAGTTTACATTAAGAGCCCCTTGTCTCACTGTGGTGATGGGGTGTAAAGAAGTTGTGTAACGTTTTCTTTACGTATGCGTTGCGGAACAGACAGCGATAATACGTTCTTTCGTTTTCCTTTTTTTGCGACAGACGGAACCAGGGGGTCTTCGGTTATGACACAGCCAATCTTTCTCATCGGGCCACGCGGCTGCGGTAAAACCACCGTCGGCCATGCGCTGGCGCGAGCGCGGCATTTTCAGTTCTCCGATACCGATCATCGGCTGCAGGCCCATGAGCAGCGGACGGTGGCGGAGATCGTGCAGGCGGAAGGATGGGCGCGCTTTCGCGAGCTGGAGACCCTGTCGCTGAAGGCCGTGACCCTGCCGAATACGGTGATTGCCACCGGCGGCGGCATCATCCTTGCGGAATGTAACCGCCAGTTTATGCGGGAGAACGGCGTGGTGATCTATCTGCAGGCGTCGGTATCGGCGCTGATTGACCGTCTGGAAGCCTACCCGAAAGCCGAACAGCGGCCGACGCTCACAGGGAAACCGGTGCGTGAGGAAGTGGGCGAGGTGCTGGCGCAGCGTGAAGCGTTATACCGTGACGCTGCCCATCATATTGTCGATGCTACGGCCGCCCCGGATCGGGTGGTGGAACAGATTATGACCATGCTGTGCGGCGCGGCGGCCACCCCGGTAAGTTAAGAATTTACTTACATTAAGGCGGCGAGGGGCGCCTATACTTGATAGTTCTGATACCAGAAGAAGGAAGAACTATGCCAAACAGGCCCCCATATCCGAGAGAAGCGCGCGTGGTTGCGGTAGAGAAAGGCCCGCAGGGTCAGACGGTCACCTGGTATCAACTTCGCGCGGACTATCCTGAACCCAATTCGCTGATCAGCGAACATCCTACCGAGCAGGAAGCCGTGGATGCCAAGCGGCGCTACGAAGATCCTGACAAGTCGTAACCCCTGAGCCCGGATTGCCTGCTCTGCGGGCAATATCGGGCATACCTCACACTTTTTATTTATCAGTCGTACTAATGAATATCTAACACACGGATTTTTCAGGCGCGCCGCCGCCGCCGGGCAATCTTTACATTCTACTGCGGCGTGGAGCTGCTACGCTTCTCGACGGTTGATTTTTACTCACCAGGGGGGCGAATGCTGTGTGTGGTAAGCCTGTGTTGAAGCAGTGGTAGTGAAAAGGTACATGATATGAGTAGTGCAACGATGGCAATTTTGACCATCGGCGTTGTGCCGCTGGCGGGAGTATTACCGCTCCTGACCGAACATATCAGGGAAGAACAGATCGCTCACATCAGCCTGCTGGGCGAGATGACGCGTGATGACGTGATGGCAGAGTACGCCGTGGGTGACGGCGAACAGGGTCTCTTGACCCTGCTCAGCGATAACCAGCTGGTGATGGTGTCGCGACAAAAAATTGAACGTGATGTTCGCAGCGTGATCGCCATGCTGGATCGACAGCATTTTGATGTGATCCTGCTGCTCAGCTCCGAACAGCTGACCGGGTTTACCACCCACCACGCGATCCTCCTCGAGCCGCAGCGGATCATTCCGCCGCTGGTGGCGTCGATCGTCGATGGGCACCAGGTCGGGGTGATCGTGCCGGTGGAAGAGATCATGCCCATGCAGCGGCAAAAGTGGCATTCACTGGAGAAGTCGCCGTACTACGCGCTGGCCAACCCGTTTACCGGTAGCGACAGCGAGCTGTTAACCGCCGGTAAATCGCTGCTGGAGCAGGGCGCCGACGTGCTGGTCCTCGACTGTCTTGGTTACTATCAGCATCATCGCGATGTGTTACAAAAAGCCCTTGATGTCCCGGTTTTGCTGTCGAATGTGCTGGTTTCCCGACTGGCGGCAGAACTATTAGTCTAATGTGTTAATTTCACGTGACAGGGGCAAGGAGCGCCCCCTATATTGAGCCTTTCAACGACGATCAGAAGGGCTTGTTTATGCTTCAAAGCAATGAATACTTTGACGGAAAAGTGAAATCCATTGGCTTCACCAGCAGCAGTACCGGTCGCGCCAGCGTTGGCGTGATGGCGGAAGGGGAATACACCTTTGGTACGGCGCAGCCGGAAGAGATGACGGTGGTCAGCGGGGCGCTGAATGTCCTGCTGCCGGGTGAGACTGAGTGGAAAGTTTACGCCGCCGGCGAAGTCTTCAATGTGCCAGGCAACAGCGAATTCCATCTGCAGGTGGCTGAGCCAACCTCTTATCTGTGCCGCTATCTGTAAGCCAGCGTAACGCCCGGCGCTTGCCGCCGGGTTGTATTTTTCCTTCCTGCCTGGCAGGAAGGAAAGCGGCGCTTAGCGCTGCGCTTCGCCGCCGAGCCCTTCCACCAGGCTTTGGATCAGGGCAGCCAGTTCGCCGGTCATTAAGATAAAGTCGGCGTCAAAGCGCTGGGCGAAATCTTCCCGATCGATATCTTCGTTTTGGTCGCGTAATTCATCGCAGAACTTGAGGCGCTTAATTGACGCGTCGTCGCAGATCACAAACTGAATACGCTGCTGCCAGTCCAGCGCCAGCTTGGTGACGACCTTCCCGGCCTCAATATGCACAGCGATTTCGTCGCTCACCAGATCCTGCTTCTTGGCGCGGATCACGCCGCCATCTTCCAGCATCGCTTTCAGCTCGGCTTCGTCCAGCAGCTGGAAGCCCTGCGCCACGGTGCCGGAGCGGACCCACTCGGTCAGCGTCAGCTCAATCGGATTCTCCAGGGTCAGCGGCACCACCGGCAGCGAGCCGAGGGTTTTACGCAGCAGGGCCAGGGTATCTTCCGCTTTCTTCGCGCTGGCGCAGTCCACCATGATCAGGCCGTTGACGGTGTCGATCCACATCATCGTCTGGCTGAAGCGGCTGAAGGCGCGCGGGAGCAGCGAGTGCAGCACTTCATCTTTCAGGGAATCTTTCTCAGTTTTCTTCAGCTTGCGCCCCTGATCGGCTTCCAGCTTCTGGATCTTCGCCTCCAGCGCCTGCTTGATCACCGGCGACGGCAGGATCTTTTCTTCTTTACGCGCGCAGATAATGATCTGGCCGTTCGCCGTATGCGTCAGCGCGTCGCTGTGCGATCCCATAGGCGATACCCAACCGGTTTTCGCCATATCCTGGCTGCCACAAGGGGTAAATGTCAGCTCGGCCAGCTGTTTTTCCATCTCCTCGGCGCGCAATTCGATATCGCGGCTGAGACGGTAAACCATTAAATTTTTGAACCACAGCATGATAATTTCCACGGCTTTGTCGTTAAATCAGGCGGGCATGATAGCGAATTGTCGCTATGCTTGCATTGTTAATCGGGGTGAGGAGCTGAGCGTGCGTATTGGTATTGATTTAGGTGGCACAAAAACCGAAGTGATAGCCCTGAGCGACCAGGGAGAGCAGCTGTTTCGCCATCGGTTACCCACGCCGCGGGAGGATTACCGGCAAACCATCGAGACTATCGCTACCCTGGTGGCGATGGCCGAGCAGGCGACCGGACAGCGTGGCACCGTGGGGATGGGGATCCCGGGCGCGATTTCGCCCTATACCGGGGTGGTGAAAAACGCCAACTCGACCTGGCTCAACGGCCAGCCCTTTGATAAGGACCTCAGCCTGCGCCTCGACCGTGAAGTGCGGCTGGCTAACGACGCCAACTGTCTGGCGGTGTCGGAAGCGGTGGACGGCGCGGCGGCGGGGGCGCACACGGTGTTCGCGGTGATTATCGGCACCGGCTGCGGCGCGGGCGTGGCGCTCAACGGGCGGGCGCATATCGGCGGCAATGGTAACGCCGGCGAGTGGGGACATAACCCATTGCCGTGGATGAACGACGATGAGTTGCGCTACCGTGCGGAAGTGCCTTGCTACTGCGGTAAACAGGGATGTATCGAAACCTTTATCTCCGGCACCGGCTTTGCCACTGACTACCAGCGGCTGAGCGGCAAGGGGTTAACCGGCAGCGAGATTATGCGCCTGGTGGGGGAAGGAGACGAAAAAGCCGAACTGGCGCTGAGCCGCTACGAGCAGCGGCTGGCGAAATCGCTGGCCCACGTGGTGAATATCCTCGACCCGGACGTTATCGTGCTGGGCGGCGGGATGAGCAACGTCGAGCGGCTGTATCAGACGGTGCCGGACCTGGTGAAACAGTGGGTCTTCGGCGGCGAGTGTGCAACGCCGATCCGCAAAGCGATGCACGGCGACTCCAGCGGAGTACGCGGCGCGGCATGGCTGTGGCCGCTCCAGGGGACCTGAACCGCTCCCTCTCACCCCGACCCTCTCGCTCCGGAAGAGGGTTAGGGTGAGGGGACATCGCAATGATTCAAACCTCACTCCACCGCAAACGCTCTGTCCAGCCGACTGTAGCCCAGGCCATTGATCTTCTTCACTTTGATCTGCACCGGAATGCGATCTTTCATCGCCTCCACGTGGCTGATCACCCCGATAATCTTGCCGCTGGCGTTCAGCGCGTCCAGCGCGTCCAGCGCCGTGTCCAGCGTTTCGCTGTCGAGGGTGCCGAAGCCTTCATCAAGAAACAGGGAATCAATCCGCGTCTTATGGCTCACCAGATCTGACAGCGCCAGGGCCAGCGCCAGGCTGACGAGGAAACTTTCGCCACCGGAGAGGGTGCGGGTGTCGCGTACGGCGTCGGCCTGCCAGGTATCGACAACCTCCAGCTCCAGCGCTTCGCTGGCTTTGCGCTGCAGCAGATAGCGCCCGTGCAGGCGGTTAAGCTGCTGGTTTGCCAGCCAGACCAGATTATCCAGCGTCAGCCCCTGGGCGAATTTGCGGAACCGGTCGCCGGTGCTGGAGCCGATCAGCGAATTGAGATAGCCCCAGTCATCCGCCCGCTGCGCCGCCTCTGCAATCTGTCGCCCCAGCGCCTGCTGATGTTGACGGCTCTCTGTGTCCTGCCTGAGCTGCTGGCGGATCTCGCCCTGGCGGGTGGTGTTGTCCCGCAGCCGCTGCGCCAGGGCCTGCAGCTGGGTTTGCAGGGCGGGGATGTCCGCGTCCGTCCCTTGCGGACGCAGCGCCAGGTGCGCCTGCTGCTGACGGGTCGCCTGCTCGCAGAGCGCCGTCGCCTGCTGGAGCTGCTGCTCCAGCGTCTGTTTTAACTGCGCCAGCCGCTGGACGGTCTCGTCATCCAGCAGCGCGGCGAGAAACGCCTGCCGATCGCTAAAGCGGCTGGCGGCCAGGGCGGCGGTAAATTGCGCCTGCGACTGGTCCAGGCGCGCCTTCTCTTCGGTCTCCAGCTGCTGCTGGGCGACAAGCTGGCTGTGCAACGCCAGGCACTCCTCATGGATAGCGCGCCAGTTGTCGGGAACCACCGGCTCAGCTTCAGCCTCTGCCTCGTCGCTGGCTGGCAGCGTCTCCAGCAGCGGCTGCAGGGCGGCAATCTGCTCCTGAATGGCGCCATGCCGGGTCTGTTGCGCCTGCCACTGGGCAAATTCGCTTTCGCGAGCGTTCAGCCAGGCGGCTTCTGTCCCTTCTTCCGGCAGGTTCAGCGTCAGGGTCTGCAGGGCGCTTTCCAGCCCCTGGCGCGTGGCCGTCAGCTGCTGCTGAGCCTGGCGCGCCAGCGCCTCCTGATCGTTAAGCTGGCTCTGCAGCATCAGGCGCTGGCTGAGCTGGTAGAGCTGTTGCTCGTAGCGCTCCTGCTCCTGTATCCAGTCGTTTATCTCTTGCGCAATATCCCGCGTGACCTGAAGAGAGGCGCAGGTTTCCTGCCACGCTTTAGTGAGCGCTTGCTCTTCCTCAGCGAGCCGCCCGGCCGCTTCGGTTTCACGCTGGAGCTGCTGCGTCAGGGCGTTGACCTGCCCGAGGATCAGCAGACCTTCTTCTTTCAGCGCGGCGACCTCTTTTTCCAGCGCATCGCGGCGGCGCTGGTTATCCGTGACCGTCAGCGAGGCGTATTGTTCAATCGCCGGGTGTTCACAGGAGCCGCACAGCGGGCAGGGCTTACCGGCCTCAAGCCGGGCGCGGTAACCCTCCAGATCTTTAATCGTTTCTTCCCGCTGGCAGAGCGCCTTCAGGTCGAGATAGTGCTGGTTTTTGTCTTTGTACTGCTCCCGGCGCTGCGCCAGGGTGGCGTTGAGTTTTGCCTGCTCCGCCTGCGCCTGCTGTACGCTTTCGGCGTTCTGGCGCAGACGCTTGCGCAGCAGCTGATGCTGTTCATGAAGGGAGAGCAGCCGCTGGCGCAGCGGTCGCGACTGGGTTTGCTGCGCCATCGCCGCCGCAACGTCATCGGCGGTCAGCGACAGAGGGCTGGCCGGCAGATCGGCCAGCTTCTGGCGCAGCGCGGCCAGGCGGGTGGTCTGGGCCGTCAGCTGCTGATTATCCCGAGTCAGCTGCGAAAATTGCGCCCGCCAGCCGGCGATCTCCTGGCCCCATAAGCGAAATCGCTCATGGGCCGCCAGCCACTGCGCCAGGTCGGCCAGTTCAGCCTGACGCTGCCGCTGGGCATGCACGGCGCTACGGCGAATGCGCGCGCGCAGCGCCGTGCTGGTAAGTAAGCGAGCATTCACTTCATTGATTCGCTGGCGGGTTTGCGCCAGGCCTGCCGCGTGCTCCTGTTGCCGCTCCCATAAGGGGCGCAACTGGGCGGCGGGCTGGGCCAGCTCAAGCCTGGCGAGCGCCGGTGCGGCGTCGGCCAGCGCCTGACGGGCCTGCTGCTGGCCGCTGACCGCCTGCTGCTGCTGCTGCGCCAGCTCATCGCGACGCGTTAGCCACTGAAGCTGCTGCTGCTGGTTTTGCTGCTGCGCCAGCAGGGCTTTCTCTTCGTCAGTAAGTACCTGCAAACTTTCCTGCAGCGCCTGCTGCTGGGCCTCCGTCAGCAGGACGATGCCCGCCGCCTGGGCTTCGAACTTCTCCAGCGTATGGCGAGCGGCTTTGTGCTGCTCATAGACCATCGCCGAAATCTGACCGTAGATTTCCGTGCCGGTCAGCTCCTCCAGCAGCTCCGCGCGATCGCTCGGCTTCGCGTTCAGAAAGGCGGCAAATTGCCCCTGGGAGAGCAGCATCGAGCGGGTGAAGCGGCCATAGTCGAGGCCGGTGAGCGTCGCGGTTTGCTCCAGCTTATCCGAGACCTTATCGGCGAGGATTTTGCCGTCGGCGCAGCGCGCCAGCTCGACGCGGGGCGCCTGCAGGTTGCCATCTGGCTGGTTACGCGCCCGGTTCTGGCTCCAGAAGGCGCGGTAGGCGATGCCTTTCACTTCAAACTCCACCTCCGCCAGACACTCGGCGGTATCGCGGGTCATCAGGTCATTTTGCGACTGGGAGACTTTATTCAGGCGCGGCGTCTCGTGATAGAGCGCGAGGCAAATGGCGTCGAGCAGAGTGGTTTTCCCGGCGCCGGTGGCGCCGGTAATGGCGAACAGGCCGTTGCTGGCGAACGGCTCGGCGGTAAAGTCTATCTTCCATTCCCCTTTCAGGGAGTTGAGGTTTTTCAGACGCAGACTGAGGATTTTCATGCGTTTTCGTCCTCCGCGGTGAGCGTATGCAGCGTATGAGCGAACAGCTCGTGCAGCCGTGCGCGCTTCTCATCGTCAATCTCGGTCAGCGCCAGCCGGCGCTCGAACACCTCTTCCACCTTCAGTTCGCTGAGGGTCTCCCGCTGGGCGTTGAGCAGTATTTTCTCGCGCTGCTCGCGGCTGCGGCGCACCAGCAAGACTTCCACCGGCAGATCCTCCGTCAGCGCCTGAATATGACGCTGAATATCGTGCAGGTACTCCTCGGTGGCGATTTCGATATCCAGCCACACCGGCGGGTCCTGTTCAACGCCGCGCCACTGCGCCAGCTGGGCGGTGATGGCGGCCAGATCGCCTTTGATGACCGCCAGCGGCTGGGTGACGGGCACCTCAAGGGTCTCCACGGCGCTGAGTCGCCCATCGCTAAAGCTCACCAGATGTACCGATTTCGCTTTACCGGTTTCATCAAAGCTCAGCGGCAGCGGCGAGCCGCTGTAGCGGATGTGCTCGCAGCCGCCAACCACCTGCGCCCGGTGAATATGGCCCAGCGCAATGTAGTCGGCAGGGGGGAAGTGCTGCGCCGGGAAGGCATCCAGCGTGCCGATATAAATGTCGCGAACGGCATCGCTTTTGCTGGCGCCGACGGTGGTCAGATGGCCGCTGGCAATGACGGGCAGCGGCCGATCGCCGCGCAGGGCGCAGGCCTGCTGATACTGCTCCTGATAATAGTCGCTGATGGCGTGCAGCAGCTGCTGCTGTTTTTCCCGACCGGAGTGGCCGGCCTGGCTGGTCACCAGCTCGCGCGGGCGTAAAAACGGCACCGGGCAGAAGATAGCGCCTGGGGTGCCGTCGCGCCGCGGCAGCTCAATGGGCGGGCAGCCGGCGTTCGCCACGACGGTGGTGTGTAAAAAGGCGAGGATATCGCGGGATTCATTAAGCATCGCCACCGAATCGTGGTTGCCCGCCAGCACCACCAGGCGACAGCCGGTCTGCTGCAGCTGGACGACAAAGCGGTTATACAGTTCGCGAGCGTAGCTCGGCGGCGATCCGGTATCAAAAATATCGCCGACCACGATGATGGCGTCGACTTCATGCTCCTGCGCGCGGGCCAGCAGCCAGGTCAGGAAGGCGTCATGTTCGGCCGCACGGCTTTTGCTGTAAAAATTCTGGCCCAGGTGCCAGTCGGAGGTGTGAAGGATGCGCATAAATCTTCCCTAGCGAAAAAAGCATGAGCGGCAGTATACCATTTGTCGGAGAGGGGTAAGTCCGCGTCATGCTTCAAAATACCCGATCGTCAGACGGTCATTTTTTTCATAAATCTGTCACAAAAGTGACGCATAATGACGCCGCACTTCTATACTGATGGCTAAAAAACACAGGGTAAATAATGGCGAGAAGAATTCTGGTCGTTGAAGATGAAGCTCCAATCCGCGAAATGGTCTGCTTTGTTCTGGAGCAAAATGGCTTTCAGCCTGTCGAAGCGGAAGATTATGACAGCGCGGTGAATCAACTCAATGAACCCTGGCCTGATTTGATTCTCCTTGACTGGATGCTGCCGGGCGGTTCGGGGCTGCAGTTTATTAAGCTGCTCAAGCGCGAGGCGATGACCCGGGATATTCCGGTGGTGATGCTGACCGCGCGCGGAGAAGAAGAGGATCGCGTTCGCGGCCTGGAGACCGGGGCGGACGACTACATTACCAAGCCTTTCTCACCGAAGGAGCTGGTGGCGCGAATCAAAGCGGTGATGCGCCGTATTTCGCCGATGGCGGTGGAAGAGGTGATTGAAATGCAGGGGCTGAGCCTCGATCCCTCATCGCACCGGGTGATGACCGGCGAAAGTCCGCTGGACATGGGGCCAACGGAATTTAAATTATTGCACTTCTTTATGACCCATCCGGAGCGGGTGTACAGCCGCGAGCAACTGCTGAACCACGTCTGGGGAACCAACGTCTATGTGGAAGACCGCACGGTAGACGTCCATATTCGCCGCCTGCGTAAAGCGCTGGAACACAGTGGCCATGATCGCATGGTGCAAACGGTTCGCGGCACGGGGTATCGTTTCTCCGCCCGTTTCTGAATTTTGACAGGAGTGTGACCCGTGCTGGAACGGCTGTCATGGAAAAGGCTGGCGCTGGAGCTCTTTTTAGCGTGTATTCCGGCCCTGATTCTGGGGGCGTTTGTGGGTCATTTGCCGTGGTTTTTACTGGCGGCAGTGACCGGTTTGTTGATTTGGCATTTCTGGAATTTGATGCGCCTGTCGTGGTGGCTGTGGGTGGACCGGAGCATGACCCCTCCGCCCGGCCGCGGCAGCTGGGAGCCGCTGCTATATGGTCTGCACCAGATGCAGATGCGTAATAAAAAGCGTCGACGTGAGCTGGGAAGCCTGATCAAGCGCTTTCGCAGCGGGGCGGAATCCCTGCCGGACGCGGTGGTCCTGACCACGGAAGAGGGGGCCATTTTCTGGTGTAACGGTCTGGCGCAGCAGATTTTAAACCTGCGCTGGCCGGACGACAGTGGGCAAAACATTCTTAACCTTCTGCGCTATCCTGAGTTCGCCAACTACCTGAAACAGCGTGATTTTTCAAAGCCGCTCAATCTGGTGCTGAATAATGCCCGTCATCTGGAAATTCGCGTGATGCCCTACAGCGACAAACAGTGGCTGATGGTGGCGCGCGACGTGACGCAGATGCATCAGCTGGAAGGGGCGCGGCGTAACTTTTTCGCCAACGTCAGCCATGAGCTGCGCACCCCGCTGACGGTGCTGCAGGGCTATCTGGAGATGATGCAGGAGCAGGTGCTGGAAGGGGCGACCCGTGAAAAAGCCCTGCACACCATGCGTGAGCAAACCCAGCGTATGGAGGGGCTGGTGAAGCAGTTGCTCACGCTGTCGCGTATTGAAGCGGCGCCGGCGCTGGCGATGAATGACCGCATCGACGTGCCGATGATGCTGCGGGTCGTGGAGCGCGAGGCGCAGACCCTCAGCCAGGATAAGCAGACGCTGATTTTTACCGTCGATGAGCAGCTCAAGGTGCTGGGCAACGAGGAACAACTGCGCAGCGCCATTTCTAACCTGGTCTATAACGCGGTGAACCACACCCCGCCGGGCACCGAAATTCGCGTCAGCTGGCAGCGAACGCCCCAGGGGGCGCTGTTCAGCGTCGAGGATAATGGGCCGGGCATTGCGCCGGAGCATATTCCCCGTCTGACCGAGCGCTTCTATCGGGTGGATAAGGCTCGCTCCCGGCAAACCGGGGGCAGCGGCCTGGGGCTGGCGATCGTCAAACACGCGGTCAACCATCATGACAGCCGGCTGGAGATCGACAGCACGGTGGGCAAGGGAACCCGTTTTAGCTTCCTGCTCCCGGAACGATTAATTGCCAGAAACGACGCCTGAGCGGCGCGCTGTCAGCTTATCTTGCCAATGACCAGCTTCGGCTGGTCATTTTCCCTGGCAGTCGTTTTTCTCTCGCCTATTTAATGAACGCGCGCTGCTTTTTTGTTCGCATGATAAGCCACGGGTTTTCCATCAATATGGTAAATGATTCTGGCGTGAAACTGATAACCAGCATAATCATCTGCTTTTGCGATCGTGCCTTGCTTTAAAACGTTATAAGCGTTTAAATTGCGCCTGCGTAGTCGATGACAGACTGCTTTTGCGTGGTAATACCAAAAACAATTCTTTCCCACGCCGCTTCGGGAGCATATCTCGCTGAGTTTACCGGCAATCGCCGCTGTATCGTCCCTGAGAGGGTAGCGCGGTATTTTTCCATTTTTTTACAACACCACATCCACAGGCAGTAATGAATTTATGACCCATCAGTTAAAATCTCGCGACATCATAGCGTTGGGCTTTATGACCTTCGCGTTGTTCGTTGGCGCAGGCAACATTATTTTCCCGCCGATGGTTGGCTTACAGGCGGGCGAGCACGTCTGGACGGCGGCGATCGGCTTCCTGATCACCGCGGTGGGTCTGCCGGTGCTGACGGTGGTGGCGCTGGCGAAAGTCGGCGGCGGCGTTGAAAGCCTGAGCACCCCGATTGGTAAAGTGGCTGGTATCCTGCTGGCGGTGGTGTGTTATCTCGCGGTGGGACCGCTGTTCGCGACCCCGCGCACCGCGACCGTCTCTTTTGAGGTCGGGATTGCGCCTTTGACCGGCGACGGCCCGCTGCCGCTGCTGATCTATAGCGTTATCTACTTCGCGCTGGTGATCCTGGTCTCGCTCTATCCGGGCAAACTGCTGGATACGGTGGGCAATTTCCTGGCGCCGCTGAAAATTATCGCCCTGATTGTGCTGGCGGTCGCCGCTATTGTCTGGCCGGCAGGCCCGATCAGCGACGCGCTGGAAGCGTATCGTACCGCGCCATTCTCCAATGGCTTCGTCAACGGCTACCTGACCATGGACACTCTCGGCGCGATGGTGTTCGGGATCGTGATTGTCAATGCCGCACGCTCCCGCGGCGTCAGCGAAGCGCGTCTGTTGACCCGCTACACCGTCTGGGCGGGCCTGATGGCAGGCGTCGGTCTGACCCTGCTGTATCTGGCGCTGTTCCGTCTGGGCTCTGATAGCGCCACCCTCGTGGACCAGTCCGCTAACGGCGCGGCGATCCTCCACGCCTACGTGCAGCATACCTTCGGCGGGGCGGGCAGCTTCCTGCTGGCGGCGCTGATCTTCATCGCCTGCCTGGTGACGGCGGTGGGCCTGACCTGCGCCTGCGCCGAATTCTTTGCCCAGTATCTGCCGTTCTCCTATCGCACGCTGGTCTTTATCCTCGGCCTGTTCTCGATGGCGGTCTCCAACCTCGGTCTGAGCCACCTGATTCAGGTGTCGATTCCGGTGCTGACCGCTATCTACCCGCCGTGTATCGCACTGGTTGTATTAAGCTTTACCCGCAGTTGGTGGCATAATTCGTCCCGTGTT
This sequence comes from Klebsiella sp. M041, assembly GCF_059759695.1. Lineage (NCBI taxonomy): Bacteria > Pseudomonadati > Pseudomonadota > Gammaproteobacteria > Enterobacterales > Enterobacteriaceae > Klebsiella > Klebsiella sp. M041. The sequence continues at coordinate 292,021 of NZ_JCAXWU010000005.1, read as the reverse complement.
ATCGCGCCGGCCATGTTTATCAGTCTGATGTTTGGTATCATTGACGGGATTAAGTCATCGGCGTTTGCCGCTATCCTGCCGGCCTGGACCGCGCGTCTGCCGCTGGCGGAGCAGGGCCTGGCCTGGCTGATGCCGACCGCCGTGATGGCAATTCTCGCGGTGATCTGGGACCGTGCCGCCGGACGTCAGGTGACCTCCAGCGCGCACTAACCGGCGTTGAGGACAAGCGTTTAACCACGGGACTTCGGGTTCCGTGGTTTTTTATTTTTTGTGTTAAACGGCATTGAAAAACCACGATGGAAAGTAGTAACAAGCTTAAGCGCGGGCTAAGCACCCGGCACATTCGCTTTATGGCCCTGGGTTCCGCCATCGGCACCGGGCTTTTTTACGGTTCAGCCGACGCGATTAAAATGGCCGGACCCAGCGTACTGTTGGCCTACATTATCGGCGGCGTCGCGGCATATATCATTATGCGCGCGCTCGGTGAGATGTCGGTGCATAACCCTTCCGCCAGCTCATTCTCCCGCTATGCCCAGGAAAACCTCGGCGGACTGGCGGGGTATATCACCGGCTGGACCTACTGCTTTGAAATCCTGATTGTCGCCATCGCCGACGTCACCGCCTTCGGGATCTACATGGGCGTCTGGTTCCCGACGGTGCCGCACTGGATCTGGGTGCTCAGCGTGGTGCTGATCATATGCGCCGTCAACCTGATGAGCGTCAAGGTGTTTGGCGAGCTGGAGTTCTGGTTCTCGTTCTTCAAAGTGGCCACCATCATCATCATGATCCTCGCCGGGTTCGGCATCATTATCTGGGGGATCGGCAACGGCGGCCAGCCGACGGGGATTCATAACCTGTGGAGCAACGGCGGCTTCTTCAGCAACGGTTGGCTGGGAATGGTGATGTCGCTGCAGATGGTGATGTTCGCCTACGGCGGTATCGAAATCATCGGCATTACCGCCGGTGAGGCGAAAGATCCGGAGAAATCCATTCCACGCGCCATCAACTCGGTGCCGATGCGCATTCTGGTGTTCTATGTCGGCACGCTGTTCGTCATTATGTCTATCTATCCGTGGAACCAGGTGGGTACCGACGGCAGCCCTTTTGTCCTGACCTTCCAGCATCTGGGCATTACCTTCGCGGCCAGCATTCTTAACTTCGTGGTCCTGACGGCCTCGCTGTCGGCGATTAACTCCGACGTGTTCGGCGTGGGCCGTATGCTGCACGGCATGGCCGAGCAGGGGAGCGCGCCGAAGGTGTTCGCCAAAACCTCGCGTCGCGGTATTCCATGGGTGACGGTGATGGTGATGACCATTGCGCTGCTGTTTGCGGTATACCTCAATTACATCATGCCGGAAAACGTCTTCCTGGTGATCGCCTCGCTGGCCACCTTCGCCACCGTGTGGGTGTGGATTATGATCCTGCTGTCGCAGATTGCCTTCCGCCGCCGTCTGTCGCCGGAGGAGGTCAAGGCCCTGAAATTCAAAGTCCCCGGCGGGGTGGCGACCACGGTTGTCGGCCTGGTGTTCCTGGCGTTTATTATCGCCCTGATCGGCTATCATCCGGACACCCGCATTTCGTTGTATGTCGGTATGGCGTGGATTGCGCTGCTGCTGCTGGGCTGGGTCTTTAAGACCCGTCGCGATCGCCGCCTGGCGCAGGCTCAGTAATCGACATCGCCCCGGTCAGCATCGCGCGACCGGGGCGGCTTGCCGACCCGCGTCCTCCCCCGTTATCCTCCCCCAAAAAATCCTGTGACGATGAGTTCTGCGCCTGACGGCTATGGCAAGGTGTGCCCATTCTGCACAATGAGGATTCACGATGTTGAAGGCATGGCACCTTCCGGTTGCACCCTTTATCAAGGTGCAACAGGACCGACTGTTTATTACCCTGTGGTTAAGCGGTGAGTCGCTGCCGCAGCGGATCACGCTGCGCGCGGAAGAAGATAACGAAGAGCTGTCGCTGCCGATGCAGCGCCTCCGCCAGGCGCCGAGGCCGGGGGTGGTGGCATGGCGCGGTGAAATCCATCTCGCCAGCGGTCAGCCGCGCCGCCGCTACAGCTTTAAGCTGCTGTGGGCCGACCATCAGCGCTGGTTTACGCCGCAGGGCTTCAGCCGTTTCCCGCCGGCCAGGCTGGAGCAGTTCGCCGTCGACCTGCCGGACGCCGGCCCGCAGTGGGTGGCCGATCAGGTTTTCTATCAGATTTTCCCCGATCGCTTTGCCCGCAGCGCTGCGCGTGACGGCGAACAGGACGCGGTCTATTACCATCACGCGGCGGGACGGGAGATTGTGCGCAAGGCGTGGGACGAACCGCTTACCGGCGAGGCGGGCGGTTCGACGTTCTACGGCGGCGATCTCGACGGCATCAGCGAAAAACTGCCGTACCTGAAGCAGCTCGGCGTGACCGCCCTGTATCTGAACCCGGTCTTCGCCGCCCCCAGCGTGCATAAATATGACACGGAGGATTATCGGCGCGTCGATCCGCAGTTTGGCGGCGATGCGGCGCTGCTCCGCTTGCGCCATAACACCCAGCGGGCGGGAATGCGCATGATCCTCGACGGCGTGTTCAACCATACCGGCGATTCCCATCCCTGGTTCGACCGTCACCAGCAGGGCAGCGGCGGCGCCGGCCATCATCCGGACTCCCCGTGGCGCGACTGGTTTACCTTCTCCGGGGAGGGGCAGGCGCACAACTGGCTGGGTTATGCCAGTCTGCCGAAGCTCGACTATCGGTCGACCAGCCTGGTCAACGAGATCTATGCCGGCGAGGACAGCATCGTACGCCACTGGCTGAAGGCGCCGTGGAGCATGGACGGCTGGCGTCTGGACGTGGTGCATATGCTCGGCGAAGGCGGCGGGGCGCGAAATAACCTGCGGCATATCGCCGGCATCACCCAGGCGGCGAAGCAAACGCAGCCGGAAGCCTTTGTCTTTGGAGAACATTTTGGCGACGCGCGCCAGTGGCTGCAGGCGGATGCCGAAGATTCGGCAATGAACTACCGCGGCTTCACCTTCCCGATCTGGGGATTCCTTGCCAATACCGATATCTCTTACGATCCGCAGAAGATAGACGCCCAGACCTGTATGGCGTGGATGGATAATTATCGCGCCGGGCTGTCGCATCAGCAGCAGCTACGGATGTTCAATCAGCTCGACAGCCATGATACAGCGCGTTTTAAATCTCTCCTTGGCAAAGACGTAGCGCGCCTGCCGCTGGCGGTGGTGTGGCTGTTCAGCTGGCCGGGGGTACCGTGCATCTACTACGGCGACGAGGTGGGCGTGGATGGCAATAACGATCCGTTCTGCCGTAAACCGTTCCCGTGGGATCCGGCGCTGCAGGATACCCAGCTGCTGGCGCTGTATCAGCGGATGGCGAAACTGCGTAAAGCCCAGCAGGCGATGCGCTACGGCGGCTGCCAGGTGATTTACGCCGAGGATAACGTGGTGGTGTTTGTCCGCGTTTATAAACAGCAGCGGGTGCTGGTGGCGATTAACCGCGGCGAAGCCTGCGAGGTGGTTATCGAGGATTCGCCGCTGCTGGACGTGGGGGCCTGGACGCTGCAGGAAGGCGCCGGCGCCTTCCATGACGGGGTGCTGACCCTCCCGGCTATCTCCGCCTGCGTCTGGTCCGGCCGTTAACGATAGAGCTGGCTCAGCAGGTCGTCGCGGAGGAGCGCCTCCCGCCACCAGCGCTGAGCCAGCCCGTCATTCCCGCTGCGCCAGGCCATGTAGGTGATATCTTTTTCCCGCCAGCAGGCGACGCTTTTCTCCACCAGACAGCCTTTTTCCAGCCACGGGCGGGCGATATGACGCGGCAGAAAGCCGCAGCCCAGCCCGGCGCACAGCAGTTCGACTTTGCTGGCGAAATCATCGACGCCGATTTGCGGTTGTTCATCAAGCAGGTTGCTGTTCAGCGGATGGCAATAGCGGGCGCTGTCGCGGATCACTACCGCCCGGTGCTGGCTGAGCTGCTTATTGCTGAGCGGCGCTTCCGCGCCGGCCAGCGGGTGGGCCGGGGCGACCACGAAAATGTTATCCAGCGCGCCGAGGGTTTGCCATGACCACTCGGCGGAGGTAGGCGGCTCATTGATGGCGCCGAGGATAATATCCGCGCCATGGTGGGTCAGCTCTTCCCACGAACCGGCGAGGGTGTGATGACTGAAGTTCAGCCGCGTCTGCGGGTTTTGCGCGTAGAACTCGGCGATCAGCGGCAGCAGGGCTGAAAAGGGAAACGAGGCGTCGAGGGCGATCGCCAGCTCTCGCTCCCAGCCGGCGCTTAGCTGCTGGGCCTGCTTTTCCAGATCTCTGGCGGCGCTCAACAGCTGGCGTCCTTTCTCGAGCATCAATCGCCCGGTATCGGTAAACTTCGCCCGGTGACCGGGGCGATCCAATAAGACAATGTCCAGATCGTTCTCCAGCTTCTGGATCATATAGCTCAGCGCCGCGGGGGTTTTATACAGCGACTCCGCAGCGGTGGCGAAGGATCCGTGTCGGTCCAGCGCATCAAGGATCATCAGAACATCAAAGTTTACGCGCATCAGGGGTTTCCATTAATTTATTTTCCCTTGTTGTACCTAAGCGCAATAATCAATGCCAGTGAATAAATCAGAACAGTTTGACGTAAAAATTTGATGAAAGCTGGCGTGAGTCAATACTAACCGCCGACAAAATATAAATCACAAAAAAACTTTAATAACTTGTTAGAAATAACTGGCTATACTCACCATGCTTTATCAGTCAGGATCTACACGACGCATTAACCATCATGTCATCTTTTTAACTCATTGATTAAGAAGGTATTTAATGTCCATTCGTGAACTGCTCGATCCCACTAATTCCGCCCTTATCTTTATTGATCATCAACCACAGATGTCATTTGGCGTGGCGAATATCGATCGCCAGACCCTCAAAAATAACACCGTGGCGCTGGCCAAAGCCGGCAAAATTTTTAATGTACCGGTGATTTACACTTCCGTAGAGACCAAAAGCTTCAGCGGTTATATCTGGCCGGAATTATTGGCCGTGCATCCTGACGTCAAGCCGATTGAGCGTACTTCAATGAACTCCTGGGAAGACGATGCCTTCGTCGCGGCGGTGAAAGCGACCGGCCGTAAAAAGCTGGTGATCTCCGCTCTGTGGACCGAAGTTTGCCTGACGTTTCCGGCGCTGATGGCCCTGGAGGCGGGCTACGAAGTGTATGTGGTCACCGATACCTCCGGCGGTACTTCTGTCGACGCCCATGAGCGTTCTATTGACCGGATGGTGCAGGCGGGTGCGGTGCCGGTGACCTGGCAGCAGGTGTTGCTGGAGTACCAGCGCGACTGGTCGCGCAAAGCGACTTACGATGCGGTCATGGACCTGGTGCGCGAACACAGCGGCGCCTACGGGATGGGCGTGGATTACGCTTATACCATGGTGCACGGCGCGCCAGAGCGTAAAGCGTAACTCACTTCATCCTTCAGGCTGCCTCTTTGTTGGCTGGGTTTGTCCGCCCAGACGCAGCATGAATGATGTTGTGCAGAGCCATTTATCGCTAATGGCAGGAGCAATCCTGCCATTCCCCTGAAGCAAGGAACTCTTTATGGCGCAGCAAAAATCGGTGACCCTGGTCATCAGCCATCTGCTCGATCCGCAACACGGCCAGCGCTACGAAGAGTGGCTCGGCAAAATCATGCCCATCGCGGCTGAATTTCCCGGCCATCTCGGGGCGAATGTGATCCGGCCCGCCGCAGGGCAGAATCTGTGGAGCGTGATTATCCGCTTCGACACCCTGGAGCATCTCTACGCCTGGACGCAGTCGGAAACCCGTCGTCAGCTGGTGGCAGAGATTGCCCCGCTGCTGACGGAGGGCGATCGGACGGAGGTGCGGACCGAACCGGCCTTCTGGTTTACCCCGCCGGTGGCAAATGTGCGCCAGCCGCGGCGCTGGAAACAGTTTCTGATCACCCTGCTGGTGATTTTCCCCAGCACCAACCTGGTGCCGGCGGTGACCGGCATGCTGTTGCCCTCGCTGAAGGGGAGCCTGCTGCTGCACCTGATCAATGATGCCTGCGTGGTTGCGCTGGTGGTCTGGTTCTGGATGCCCATCGTGACCCGCCTGTTTGCTGGCTGGTTGAAGAAAAACTGAGTCAGCCTCCCCAAGGAGTGCGTTATGTCGCAAACTGCCACACTGATTCTGACCCACGGCCAGATTCATACCCTCGATCGCGCGAATCCGCTGGCGGAAGCCGTGGCCATCGCCGACGGAAAAATTGTTGCCACCGGAAGCCACGATCGGATCATGAGCTTTGCCGCCGAGGGGACGCAGATCGTCGATCTCAAAGGGCATACGGTGATCCCGGGCCTCAACGATTCTCACCTGCACCTGATCCGCGGTGGGTTGAACTACAACCTTGAGCTCCGCTGGGAGGGGGTGCCCTCGCTGGCCGATGCGCTGCGAATGCTCAAGGAGCAGGCGGATCGGACACCCTCCCCGCAGTGGGTGCGGGTGGTCGGCGGCTGGAGCGAATTCCAGTTCGCCGAACGACGGATGCCGACCCTGGAAGAGCTAAACGACGCGGCGCCCGATACGCCGGTGTTTGTGCTGCATCTTTACGATCGCGCGCTGCTGAACCGCGCGGCGCTGAAAGCTGTGGGATATACCAAAGAGACGCCGGATCCGGCGGGCGGCGAGATCGTCCGCGATAGCCACGGCAACCCGACCGGGATGCTGATCGCCAAACCAAACGCCATGATCCTCTACGCCACCCTGGCCAAAGGGCCGAAGCTGCCGCTGGATCTGCAGGTGAACTCCACCCGCCAGTTTATGCGCGAGCTGAACCGGCTGGGGCTGACCAGCGCCATCGACGCCGGGGGCGGTTTCCAGAACTACCCGGAAGATTACGAAATTATCGAACAGCTGCACGCGAAAGAGCAAATGACCGTGCGCATCGCCTACAACCTGTTTACCCAGCGGCCGAAGCAGGAGCTGGAGGACTTCGAACGCTGGACCGACATGCTGAAGCCGGGGCAGGGGACCGACTTCTATCGCGCCAACGGCGCCGGCGAGATGCTGGTATTTTCGGCGGCGGATTTTGAAGATTTCCTGCAGCCGCGGCCGGATCTGCCGCAAGGCATGGAGGATGAGCTGGAGCGGGTGGTGCGCCACCTGGTGGAACATCGCTGGCCGTTCCGCCTGCATGCCACCTACGACGAGTCCATCAGCCGGATGCTGGACGTGTTTGAGAAGGTGAACCGCGACATTCCGTTTAATGGCCTGCACTGGTTCTTCGACCATGCCGAGACCATTACCGAGCGCAATATTGAGCGGGTGAAGGCGCTGGGGGGCGGCATTGCGGTGCAGCACCGGATGGCCTTCCAGGGCGAATATTTTGTCGATCGCTACGGCAAAGAGGCGGTGAAACATACGCCGCCGGTGGCGAAAATGCTGGAGCTGGACGTACCGGTAGGGTTGGGGACCGATGCCACTCGCGTCGCCAGCTATAACCCGTGGACCGCGCTGTACTGGCTGGTCTCCGGGCGCACCGTCGGCGGGATGGCGATGTATGACGACAACAACCGGCTGCCGCGCGATGTCGCGCTGGAGCTGTGGACGGCGGGCAGCGCCTGGTTCTCCAGCGAGCAGGGGAAAAAGGGCCGTCTGGCCGCCGGTCAGCTTGCCGATCTGGTGGTGCTGTCGAAGGACTATTTCAGCGTCGCGGAAGAGGAGATCAAAGGCATTGAGTCGGTGCTGACGGTGGTTGACGGCAAAGTGGTGTATGCCGCCGGTCACTTCTCGCCGCTGGCGCCGCCGCCGATTCCGGTGCTGCCGGAGTGGTCGCCGGTGGTGAAGGTCCCGGGCCATTACCGTTCCGCTCCGCCGGCGGCGGCTAAAATTGGCGCCATGGTACAGATGCACCAGTGCTGCGGTAGCTGCGGCGTTCACGGCCATCAGCATGATATCGCGCGGAAATCGTCGATCCCGGTCTCCGACGAGCAGGCCTTCTGGGGCGTGCTGGGCTGCTCCTGCTTTGCCTTCTGATGCCTGACGCCTCCGCCCCGGTAGCTCAGGGGCGGAGGTCTCAGCCACCTTTCCCGCATCAATAGCGCTGCTGTGAGCCAAATAGCGCCATGCGGCGGGCAATCATCTCGCGTACCGGCTGCAGCCCTTGGGCGATCACTTTCCGCGGATCGTTCACATCGTGCCCGGTATCGGCAGCGAAGATCGCCTGCACCTGCTGGCACCAGGCGTACATATTTTCGGTATTAACGTTAATCTTGGCGGTGCCGCAGGCAATCGCCCGGCGCATATCCTCATCGGCAATACCGGTGCCGCCATGCAGTACCAGCGGAACCTTCACTCGCTCGGCAATGGCTTTCATCTCGCTAAATCCCAGCCTGGCTTTGCCTTTATACAGGCCATGGGTGGAGCCCAGCGCGGCGGCGAGGCAGTCCACCTGGGTTTCTGTCACCAGGGTGTAGCACTCCTGCGGATCGGCATAGATGACTTCGGAATTGACAATGCCGTCTTCGCTACCAGCGATAGTCCCCAGTTCGGCCTCCACGGAGATACCTTTGCTGTGCGCCAGCGTCACCAGGTGGCGGGTAATGGCCAGGTTTTCCCTGAACGGCAGATGCGAGCCATCAAACATAATGGAACTGAAGCCGGCGGCGATCGCCGCTTCGCAGGCCTCCCGGGTGGTGCCATGATCCAGATGCAGCGCCACCGGAACATCAATATGTAAATACTCCATGGCGTTAACCACGATGTCATGAATACATTTTAACCCGAGCATATGCTTAACCGTGCCGCCGGACACGCCCAAAATAACCGGTGAGCGGCACTGCTGGGCGGTGCTTAATACGGCGCCAACCCATTCCAGATTATTAATGTTGAACTGACCGACGGCGTAGCCGTCCCTCAGGGCATGCTGAAGCATGTCCTTCATCGACACTAACATATTCACCTCTTGATATTTATTAAATACAGTTATTCTTCAAAATATTGCTTTAAGTTTCTCTCGTAGCTATTTAACGAGTGGTGGACGACCGCCAGGTCCGGCATAGATTCCCGTACCCCTTTTTTCTCAATAGAAATGGCGGCGGTGAGGCTGGCAAATAAAATAATATTATCTATGTGCCATGAGTAGTGGACGCCATATGTGAAGGCGCCGTGAAATACATCCCCGGCTCCGGTGGTATCCACGGCATTGCACAGCCAGGAAGGAACGATCTGCAGCATACCGCTTTTTAAAAAAGCGCAGCCTTTTTCGCCAAGGGTAATAAATGCCTCGCCGCGGCAAATTTTATTCAGCTCAATCAGCGCCGCTTTAATTTCTGCTTCGGTGCTCAGCGAGCGATAGCTCATATAGTCGCGGGCAAAATGTTCGCTCACCACAAAATAGTCGGTCCAGGCCGCCAGTTTAATATTGCTGGCACGCAGTGACCCACCGTCCATCACGACTCTGGCGTTGGGCAGTTTCTTAATTAAATATTCACTGATTTCCGCCTCATGGCCGTCAATTAAAATAGTGACTGGCTCCTCGGCGGCAATCAGTCGCTCGGCGAGGTCGTCCAGTTTGAGCTTTTGATCGTAGGTCAGGGAAGGCGGTGTTTGCATCTTGCGGGTAATAATCGTCCGCGAACCCGTTAAGCGATTAACGAGCACCGAGGCCAGCGGGGTGATCATGTCATCGGAGAAAACCACCTGGCTGGTATCCACGCCCGCTTCGGCAAACTCATCGATAATGCGCTGACCGTAAAGATCCTGATGCAGATGGCCGATGTAATAGACCTCCTCCCCCCATAATCCCAGCAGCCAGGCCGCATTGGCCGCCGGGCCGCCGCCGCTTTCGATAAAATCATGACAAAAATTTTTAGTATTCTCCTGGGGCCATTCATTGAGAAAGAAAAACTGATCGAAACAAGCAAATCCAATGGACAAAATAGCCATAACCACTCCTGATTATTTGTCAGCGGCGGGAAGCTTGACCGTCCCGCCGGGAAAAATGACCTCGCTTATTCATTTTTCTGCTTGGCGATAAGCTCCTCATAGCTGAGCGTGTTGCCCACCACCCGTACCTGACGGAAGCAGAAAGGCGCCAGCAGCGCGACGAGCAGCGCCAGACAAATCAGGTAGATAGTGACCTGGCCAAACTGGGTAAACGCGTTACCGATAATGATGCCCCACACCGCGAAGTCGAAATCGGCGAAGGTGCTGTTTTCAAACCCGAGGTTGCCGAGCGCCGGCAGCAGCATCGCCGGCAGGAAGGCCAGGAAGATCCCGCCGATAAAGGCGGCGATGATACAACCGCGCTTACCGCCCAGCTTGTCGGCAAAGACCCCGGAGGTACCGCCGCAGAAGAAGTGCGGCACCATGCCGGGAATAATCAGCGCCATGCCCAGTCCGCCGAGCATGAGCATCCCGACCAGCCCGCCCACAAAGGAGCTGATGAATCCCACCACCACTGCGGTGGGGCTAAAGGTGAAGAACACCGCGCAGTCAACGGCCGGGATGGAGTCCGGGATCAGTTTCTGGCTGATGCCCTGGAATGCCGGCACCAGATCGCCCAGGATCAAGCGCACGCCGTTGTAGACAATGGCTACGCCAACGGCGAACTGCAGACCGGTCAGCACGGAGAAGATCAGCATGTTCTGGTCGGTGATGGTGCTCAGGTACGCCGACCCGGCGACAGCGCTGCAGACAAAGTAGATGACAAACATCACGATACCGGTGGTGACGGTGGTATCGCGCAGAAAACCCCATTTCTCTGAGATTTCGGTATCGGCGAAGGAGTTTGCCGGATTACCGGTCCGGCTGGCGATCCACGCCGAGAGGTAGTAGCCCAGTGAGCCGAAATGGCCCATGGCGATCCCGCCGTCCTCGGTCACCTGCCTGGTGTAACGCTGGCCAATGGCGGGGGAGATGGCCGACCATGAGCCCAGCAGGAATCCGCCGATCAGGATCAACATCCAGCCCTGGAACTCCGCCGCCTGCAGGACGGCGGAGAACAGGCAGGCGAGAAAGAATGAGTGATGACCGGTGAGAAAGATATATTTATATTTTGTGCAGCGGGCAATGATCAGATTGAAAATAAAGCCCAACAGCAAAATACTCATGGTTTCCACGCCCAGCATCTTCTGGGCGACGGAGACAATGGCTTCATTGTTCGGAATAACGCCGCGGATATTAAATCCCGCTTCGATAATGCCGCCCAACGGGTTGAGATTGGCAACGATAACGCCTGCGCCAGCGCTCAACATCAAATAGCCTAAAATCGGCTTTAATGTGCCGGTAAGGAGTTTGTTGCCGGGGGAGCGCAGCGCCACTAAGCCAACGAAGGCGATAAGCCCCATTAAAAAAGCGGGTTGACTGAATATTTCCGTTAAGAAACTAAGAATAGCCTGCATGGTCGTTCCCTCTATGCTGATTAAGAGTGAGTCGCAGCAATTTTCATCAGCGCGTCGGTAATATCCTCGGCGATTTTTGCTTTATGGACATAGCTGCGAATAATGGCGACATGACAGTGGGCCGGAAATTGATTTGCCAGTTCTTTGATCGTGACATAAAGGTCGGCTTTTTCCCCGACGGCGTTAGCAAAATCGACCGAGGCGACGTCCGCTTTGATACCTAATTCTTCACAGATCTTCTTCACATTATTCGCAGCCATCAATGAACTGCCAATACCGTTACCACAAACCGTTCTGATAACTAACATAATGACTACTCCATTTGTTTTTGGATGAAATGTAAGACTGAATTCACGTCAGTTTCCTGCTGAAGAAAGGTCACGATATCTGACTCGATCAGCGAGGCTATCAGTTGGATCATTTTGATATGACTGTCAGCATCGGCGCCGGCGATGGCGATGACGACGGTAACCGGATCGAACTCATCGTGGCCGAAGGTCACTGGCTTGGCGGTGGTGACAAGCGAAAATCCGGTCTGCAATGCCCCTTTTTCCGGGCGGGCGTGCGGCATGGCAATCCCGTCATCTATCACGATGGCGGCGCCAAAATCTTCGTATACCGTCAGCATCTCGCTGACATATTCGGCGCTGCAAATCTGACGCCTGGCGAGTAAAGAACCCGCCAGTTCGATGGCCTCTTCCGCATGGGAAATATTCTGCTTCAGGGCAATTAACGTCGGGTCAAAAATAATATCCATTCTCTTCTCCTGAACGTATTCCTGTTCCTGAGTAAAATCATGACTAAATACATTGATAAAAATGATGGATGAGATCACATCCGCGGTTTTAAATATTGATGGCGATCACATCGACGGCAAAGTGCCGGCAGAAAACCATATAAATAATTTATATGATTTTCAGTGAGTTATGGAGTGGTTGAGATTTGGCGCTGAAATTTGACAGAGAAAAAATGAGAGGCAGAGCGAAATTTTTCGGCAGAAGTGTATTCCTGGTCACAAATATCGCCGGGTCATTTTCCTAAATTTTGACATCGCTAACAAAAAAGGCCCGCCTGAGCGAGCCTTTTATAAAAACGTGTGCCGATTACAGGCTGGAGACGTTTTCGGTCAGGTATTTTGCAACGCCTTCCGGAGAGGCAGCCATACCTTCTTTTCCTTTTTCCCACTGCGCCGGGCAAACTTCGCCGTGCTCTTCGTGGAACTGCAGCGCGTCAACCATGCGCAGCATTTCGTCGATGTTACGGCCCAGCGGCAGGTCGTTAACCACCTGGTGGCGAACCACGCCGTTAGCGTCGATCAGGAAGGAACCGCGCAGGGCAACGCCTTCGTCCGGATGCTCGATACCGTAAGCTTTCTGGATTTCACGTTTGATGTCAGCAACCATCGCGTATTTAACCGGGCCGATGCCGCCCTGGTCTACCGGGGTGTTACGCCATGCGTTGTGCACGAACTCGGAGTCGAAGGAAACGCCAACCACTTCCACACCGCGTTTCTGGAATTCTTCGTAACGTTTGTCGAACGCGATCAGCTCAGACGGGCAAACGAAGGTGAAGTCCATCGGCCAGAAGAACAGAACGGTAGGTTTACCGTTGGTGTGCTGTTTGAAATTGAATTTCTCAACGATCTCACCATTACCCAGCACAGCGGCTGCAGTAAAATCCGGCGCTTGACGAGTGACCAGAACCATTTGATTCTCCTGTAATTACTAAGGTTATTTAAAACGCAACGCCGGCAAGTATAGAGCCTGTCCGCCAATAACACAAAGAGGCACCGACAATCGTTCAGCCAGCTTTTACCTATCAATGTCGCAGTGATTACAGCTGTTTGTTTTTCGCCTGACGCATCATCTGCGGATAAAAGCGCCAGAACTGCCCCTCCAGCCGGTCGTAGTGGGTATCCAGATCCTGCCAGGAGTCGCGCAGCGCCTCGAGACGCGGGCGGCGGCTGGCCATGCCGTTAAGCACGCGCTGAATAAAATCCATCTCCTGATAGCGCTCCAGCCAGCGCTCCGACCACAGATATTGGTTGAGATTGACGAAGCGGGGCGGCGAGTCGGGAAGGATCGGCACGATCTGCCGCTCGGCGTAGCGCACGAACTCCTCCAGCGGTAGGTCAGGGGAGAGCTGCGCCCAGTGCTGCGACAGGAAATGATCCCACATGACGTCGAGGGTGATCGGGGCGACGCGGCGGGTCTGCGGGCGAAACCACTCCCGCGCCTCTTTGACTTCCGCAAGGTTGTCAGTCAGCACGTCAATCCGCCGATGCATATAGATGCCGTCAACAATCTCCGCCGGATAGTCGCCCTGCGGGTTGCCGCGCACAAAGTCGGCCATCAGATTGCCGGGCAGCGAACTGCCGGCGAGATGGGCCAGGTGCAGGTGGGCGAGAAAATTCATAGTGACGACATCCTTCAAATACTTTCTGGCGGGCAGAGTGAGCGGTGTAGCGCTGCGCGTCGCCCTGAACGGCAGCCCCGGTGCCCGGATGGCGTGCTGTCTGGCCGCGCGCGGCCCTCTGCCACCGGTGATGCATTCGGCTGCCGCATGGCGGCATTCGGAATGATTTGGAATATAGATTATGTCATTCATCCGGAGGGGTAAAGGTTGCAGGCAGACCGCCCCGGCACTAGACTACCCGCCTCTTTATTCAGTCTGAGTTATCGTCATGCGCGTTACCGATTTTGCTTTTGAACTACCCGAATCCCTGATCGCCCACTATCCGATGCCTGAGCGCAGTAGCTGCCGCTTACTCTCCCTGGACGGGCCGACGGGCGCGCTGACGCATGGCACCTTCACCGACATCCTCGATAAGCTCAATCCCGGCGATCTGCTGGTGTTTAACAACACCCGGGTGATCCCGGCGCGTCTGTTCGGCCGCAAGGCCAGCGGCGGCAAGATTGAAGTGCTGGTGGAGCGGATGCTGGATGATAAGCGCATCCTCGCCCATATTCGCGCCTCGAAAGCGCCGAAGCCGGGCGCCGAGCTGCTGCTGGGCGACGACGAGAGCATTCAGGCCACCATGCTGGCGCGTCACGGCGCGCTGTTTGAAGTGGAATTTAACGACGAGCGACCGGTGCTGGAGATCCTTAACGGGATCGGCCATATGCCGCTGCCGCCCTACATTGATCGCCCGGACGAAGACGCTGACCGCGAGCTCTATCAAACCGTCTACGGTACCCGGCCGGGCGCGGTAGCCGCCCCGACCGCGGGTCTGCACTTCGACGAACCGCTGCTGGATAAACTGCGCGCTAAAGGCGTTGAGATGGCGTTTGTCACCCTGCACGTGGGCGCGGGTACCTTCCAGCCGGTGCGCGTCGACAGCATTGAAGAGCACACGATGCACTCAGAATATGCGGAAGTGCCGCAGGAGGTGGTTGATGCGGTGCTGGCGGCGAAAGCGCGCGGCAATCGCGTGATCGCGGTGGGCACCACCTCGGTACGCTCGCTGGAGAGCGCGGCGCAGGCGGCGAAAGACGCCCTGATCGCGCCGTTCTTCGACGATACGCAGATTTTCATCTATCCGGGTTATCAGTACCAGGTGATCGATGCGCTGGTGACCAACTTCCATCTCCCTGAATCCACACTGATTATGCTGGTGTCGGCGTTTGCGGGTTATCAGCACACCATGAACGCCTATAAGGTAGCGGTGGAGCAGAAATATCGCTTTTTTAGCTACGGGGATGCGATGTTTATCACGTACAATCCGCAGGCTATTTCTGAGCGTCCCTGAAAAGGCCGGCCCGCCGGCTTTTAGCACGCCATGACGCATTTTTAGCCACGGAATCATTCCGTGGCGAGTATCAAAACGTCGGACTGTTTTTCTGACGCAGGAGCAAGCATGAAATTTGAACTGGATACCACCGACGGTCGCGCCCGCCGCGGTCGCCTGGTGTTTGAGCGCGGCGTGGTGGAAACACCGGCCTTTATGCCCGTTGGCACCTACGGCACCGTCAAAGGGATGACGCCGGAAGAGGTGGAAGCCACCGGCGCGCAGATTATTCTCGGCAACACCTTCCACCTGTGGCTGCGCCCGGGTCAGGAGATCATGAAGCTGCACGGCGATCTGCACGATTTTATGCAGTGGAAAGGACCGATCCTGACCGACTCCGGCGGCTTCCAGGTGTTCAGCCTTGGCGATATCCGTAAGATCACCGAGCAGGGCGTCCACTTCCGTAACCCGATCAACGGCGATCCGATTTTCCTCGATCCGGAAAAATCCATGGAGATTCAGTACGATCTCGGTTCCGATATCGTGATGATCTTCGACGAATGTACGCCGTACCCGGCGGACTGGGATTACGCCAAGCGCTCGATGGAAATGTCTCTGCGCTGGGCGAAGCGCAGCCGCGACCGTTTCGATAGCCTTGGCAATAAAAATGCGCTGTTCGGCATCATTCAGGGCAGCGTTTACGAAGATTTACGTGATATCTCGGTGAAAGGTCTGGTAGAGATTGGCTTTGATGGCTACGCTGTCGGCGGTTTGGCGGTCGGCGAGCCGAAGGAAGACATGCACCGTATTCTGGAGCACGTCTGCCCGCAGATCCCGGCCGATAAACCACGATACCTGATGGGCGTCGGGAAGCCGGAAGATCTGGTGGAAGGGGTACGTCGCGGTATCGATATGTTCGACTGCGTCATGCCGACGCGCAACGCGCGTAACGGCCACCTGTTCGTCACCGACGGCGTGGTGAAAATCCGCAACGCGAAGCACAAAAGCGATACCGCGCCGCTGGACGCCGAGTGTGATTGCTATACATGTCGCAATTATTCACGCGCTTACTTGCATCACCTTGACCGTTGCAACGAAATATTGGGCGCGCGTCTCAATACCATTCATAACCTGCGCTACTATCAGCGTTTAATGGCTGGTTTACGCAAGGCTATCGAAGAGGGTAAATTAGAGAGCTTCGTGACCGATTTTTACCAACGTCAGGGGCGCACCGTGCCTCCTTTGAACGTTGATTAATTTTAATAATGAGGGAATTTCAATGAGCTTTTTTATTTCTGATGCGGTAGCGGCAACGGGTGCACCGGCGCAGGGCAGCCCGATGTCTCTGATTCTGATGCTGGTGGTGTTCGGTCTGATTTTTTACTTCATGATCCTGCGTCCACAGCAGAAGCGCACCAAGGAACATAAGAACCTGATGAACTCCATCGCCAAAGGTGATGAAGTGCTGACCAACGGCGGTCTGGTCGGTCGCGTGACCAAAGTAGCGGAAACTGGCTACATTGCTATCGCGCTGAACGATACCACTGAAGTGGTTATCAAACGTGACTTCGTTGCTGCCGTTCTGCCGAAAGGCACCATGAAGGCGCTGTAATCTAACTTTTCCCAAAGGGAACTGCCGTGTTAAACCGTTATCCTTTGTGGAAGTATGTCATGCTGGTCGTCGTCATTGTCGTCGGCCTGATCTATGCGCTTCCCAACCTGTATGGTGAGGATCCGGCTGTTCAAATCACTGGCGCGCGCGGCGTCGCCGCCAGTGAGCAAACGCTGATCCAGGTCCAGAAAACTTTACAAGAAGAAAAAATTACCGCGAAGTCTGTGGCACTGGAAGAGGGCGCTATTCTTGCGCGCTTCGACACCACTGATACCCAGCTGCGTGCGCGTGAAGCGCTGCTTACCGTGTTGGGTGACAAATACGTCGTGGCGCTAAACCTTGCTCCGGCAACCCCACGCTGGCTGGCGGCACTCTATGCCGAGCCGATGAAGCTGGGTCTTGATCTGCGCGGCGGCGTGCACTTCCTGATGGAAGTCGACATGGACACCGCGTTAGGCAAACTGCAGGAACAGAACATCGATAGCCTGCGCAGCGAGCTGCGCGACAAAGGCATTCCTTACGCGACCGTGCGTAAGGAAGACAACTATGGTCTGAGCATCGTCTTCCGCGACAGCGCGGCGCGCGACCAGGCTATCTCTTATCTCAGCCCTCGCCATCGCGATCTGGTGATCTCCTCTCAGGGTGACAACAGCCTGAAAGCGGTGATGACCGATGAGCGCCTGAAAGAAGCTCGTGAGTATGCTGTTCAGCAGAACATTAACATTCTGCGTAACCGTGTGAACCAGCTGGGCGTCGCCGAACCGCTGGTTCAGCGTCAGGGCGCTGACCGCATCGTGGTTGAGCTGCCGGGTATCCAGGATACCGCGCGGGCGAAGGAGATCCTTGGCGCGACCGCGACCCTCGAGTTCCGTCTGGTCAATACCAACGTGGACCAGTCCGCCGCCGCCTCAGGCCGCGTGCCGGGCGACTCGGAAGTGAAAGAGACGCGTGAAGGCCAGCCGGTGGTGCTGTACAAGCGGGTGATCCTGACCGGTGACCATATCACCGACTCGACCTCCAGCATGGATGAGTACAACCAGCCGCAGGTCAACATCTCGCTGGACAGCGCGGGCGGCAACATCATGTCCAACTTCACCAAGGACAACATCGGCAAGCCGATGGCGACCCTGTTCGTGGAGTATAAAGACAGCGGTAAGAAAGACGCCAACGGTCGCGCTATCCTGGCGAAAGAGGAAGAGGTGATTAACATCGCCAACATCCAGTCGCGTCTGGGTAACAGCTTCCGTATTACCGGTATCAGCAACCCGAACGAAGCGCGCCAGCTGTCGCTGCTGCTGCGTGCCGGCGCGTTGATTGCGCCGATTCAGATCGTCGAAGAGCGGACTATCGGCCCAACCCTTGGCATGCAGAACATCAAGCAGGGTCTGGAAGCCTGTCTGGCCGGTCTGGTGGTCTCTATCCTGTTCATGATCCTCTTCTATAAGAAGTTCGGTCTGATTGCGACCTCGGCGCTGATTGCCAACCTGGTGCTGATTGTCGGCATTATGTCCCTGATCCCGGGGGCGACGCTGACCATGCCGGGCATCGCGGGTATCGTGTTAACCCTTGCGGTGGCGGTCGATGCTAACGTTCTGATCAACGAGCGTATCAAAGAAGAGCTGAGCAACGGGCGTACCGTTCAGCAGGCGATTGACGAAGGTTATCGCGGCGCGTTCAGCTCGATCTTCGACGCCAACGTGACGACGCTTATCAAAGTGATCATCCTGTACGCGGTCGGTACCGGTGCCATTAAAGGGTTTGCGATTACCACCGGTATCGGTATCGCGACCTCAATGTTTACCGCTATCGTCGGCACCCGTGCCATCGTGAACCTGCTGTACGGCGGCAAGCGCGTTAAAAAGCTGTCTATCTGAGGAGTGCGTTGTGGCACAGGAATATACTGTTGAACAATTGAACCACGGCCGTAAAGTCTGGGACTTTATGCGCTGGGATTACTGGGCCTTCGGCATTTCAGGCTTTCTGCTGATTGTGTCGATCGCCATCATCGGCGTCCGCGGCTTTAACTGGGGTCTCGATTTCACCGGCGGTACGGTGATCGAAATTACCCTTGAGAAGCCGGTCGATCTGGACCAGATGCGCGATTCCCTGCAGAAAGCGGGCTTTGAAGAGCCGCAGGTGCAGAACTTTGGCAGCAGCCGCGACATCATGGTACGTATGCCGCCGGTGCATGACGCCAACGTCAGCCAGGAGCTGGGCAGCAAGGTCGTGACGGTGATTAACGAATCGACCAGCCAGAACGCGGCGGTGAAGCGTATTGAGTTTGTCGGCCCGAGCGTCGGCGCGGACCTTGCGCAAACCGGCGCCCTGGCGCTGATTGCCGCGCTGGTCTGTATCCTGATCTACGTCGGCTTCCGCTTCGAATGGCGTCTGGCGGCGGGGGTGGTTATCGCCCTGGCGCACGACGTGGTGATCACCATGGGGGTGCTGTCGCTGTTCCATATCGAGATCGACCTGACCATTGTGGCCTCGTTGATGTCGGTTATCGGCTACTCGCTGAACGACAGTATCGTGGTATCGGACCGTATCCGTGAAAACTTCCGTAAGATCCGCCGCGGTACGCCGTACGAGATCTTCAACGTGTCGTTGACCCAGACGCTGCACCGTACCTTGATCACCTCCGGGACCACCCTGATGGTGATCCTGATGCTGTTCCTGTTCGGCGGCCCGATTCTGGAAGGCTTCTCGCTGACCATGCTGATCGGTGTCTCCATCGGTACGGCTTCTTCTATCTACGTCGCCTCCGCGCTGGCGTTGAAGCTGGGCATGAAGCGCGAGCATCTGCTGCAGCAGAAGGTCGAAAAAGAAGGGGCGGACCAGCCGTCTATTCTGCCGTAATACGGTTCAGTTGAAATAACGCAATCCCGGCCAGGCGGCCGGGATTTTTTTTGCCCGCGACAAAACCTGCTGACAGTATGCTGTCAGGAGCCCTCCCATACACTCCTTCTGAACTCACTAACGAGCAGGAGGATGTATGAATAACGTGATTAACTGGTTTGAAATTCCGGTCGCCGATATGGATCGCGCCGTCGCGTTTTATGAGCCGGTGATGCAGGTGACGCTGCGTCGCGAAACCATGGACTGCGCCGAGCTGGCGGTGTTCCCGCATCAGGATCCGGCCCCCGGCGGCGCGCTGGCCAAATTTGAGGGTATCGCGCCCTCTGCGCAGGGCGCTATTATTTACCTGCATACAGACCATCTTGCCGCCACCCTCGACCGCGTTGCCTCGGCGGGTGGGGCATGTGTTTTCGGGCCGCTGACGCTGCCGAATGATATTGGCACCATCGCGCTGTTTACTGACAGCGAGGGCAACCGCGTCGGCCTACACCAACCGGCTTAACCTGAACTTTTTGTGAAGTGAGACATGACCCGACGCGCCGACCGTTTATTTCAGATTGTGCAGATCCTGCGCGGCAGGCGGCTCACCACCGCCGCGCTGCTGGCGGAGCGGCTGGGCGTGTCGGAGCGCACCGTGTATCGCGATATTCGCGATCTCTCCCTCTCCGGCGTGCCGGTGGAGGGCGAGGCGGGGAGTGGTTATCGCCTGCTGGCGGGTTATGATCTGCCGCCGCTAATGCTGACCACCAAAGAATCCGAAGCGCTGATCGCCGCGATCCGGCTGCTGAAAACCTGGGGCGGCGAGGCGCTGTCGCAATCGCTGGAGTCTGCCCAGGAGAAGATGCTGGCGATCCTGCCGGAGGCGCGCCGGCGCCAGGCGGAGCAGACCCGCCTGTTTGCCCCCGATCTCGGCGCCCATCGCTATGCCAAAACCTTCTTTGACGTCATTCATCAGGCGGTCTCCGGCCAGCAGGTGCTGGCGCTGCGCTATCAGGATGAGTCCGGTCGGGTGACCGAGCGCGACGTGCTGCCGCTGGGGCTGTTTTTCTGGGGGGAGCGCTGGCTGCTGGTGGCCTGGTGCGAGCTGCGCAATGATTATCGCAACTTTCGCCTCGACCGCTGTCTGGCGGTCAGGGCGACCGAGCGTCGATTCAGCGAGTGCGCCGACCGCTCGTTAAGCGATTTTCTGCGCAAGGTCCGCTGCGACGTGTGGGAGAAATAAAAACGCCCGGGTGGCCCGGGCGCTGTCCTGCCGTTTCAGCAATCAGAAGTTGTAACCAACCACGAAGTAACCACCCCAACCGGTTGAGCGGACGCTGAAATCGCCATCGCCGAAGTTCAGCTTGGCATCGTCAGCCCACTGGCCGCCGTTATGGAAGTAACGGGCCACCACCGAGTAGTGCCAGTGCGCATAGTTCAGCGCCAGGATATGGCTGGAGGCGATGGAGTTGCTGGTGCGCGCGTGCTTCCCGTTCAGATCGTAGAAGTTGTCATCGCCGAGGTCAGAGCCCCAGTCGAAGTTGGTGAAGCCGATGTAGCTCAGCGAACCGCCCCACAGGTCGGTCAGCGGCACAAAGTATTTCACTTTGAAGCGGTAGCCGTCCCACTCGTTTTCGTTGGACGCGCCGTAGTTCTGCCACTGGTATTTGGCGTAGACGTTCAGCGACAGGCTCATCGGCAGGCCGGTGTCGATATCGGTACCCAGACCCATATACCAGGTGCTCTGCTCCTGGGAGTCATTGCGGCCCATATCGTAGATATAGTTGTTCGCGAAATACCACTCTTTGAACGGCCCGAAGCTCAGGTCGGTGTTGGTCAGCTTATCGATAGAGAAGCGCGGTTCGATCTCCATAAACAGCGGGGAGCCGTTGTTCCAGATACCTTTTGCCGTGCTGTTGCCGCCGAAGAATACCGGGGCATCGATATAGCCGTAGAAATCAAACCAGTCTTTTTTGGCGAACGCTTCGTATTCCAGGTAGGTATCGTTACGGATCTGCGGTCCAAAACGGGTGTGGTAGCTACCCACCACGTTAACACTCTGGTGCCACCAGTCAGACAGATACTGCGGTTTATCGTTTTCTGCCGCGCCCGCGGTAAAAGAAGTGGAGAGCGCCACAACCGCACCCGCTGCCAGTAATGTTTTTTTCATAGGAATGCCACTGTTTAAATTGAGCCTGAAGGCGTTAAAAGAAGTGCCGAAGCGTTTCTAAATATTTCGTGTTTCTGTGGGGGTCTATTATAGGAATCATTGCTCACAAAAATACGTGTTGTTTCACATAACCAGAACATGCGTAATCGATTGCGTTCACGATTCTATGCATTTCTTGACAAAATGCTACTGAAAATCGCGATGCAGAACGATTTCTAATGAACTCTTGCGAAAAGTTGTAAGTGGATAAGAATAACGGGACAGGGCGTCGCCGGGCAGGGGGAAGCCCGGCGGCAAGGCTTACTGCGCGGCGGCGGGCTGGATATCGTGGACGCGAATAAAACCGACTTTGTCCGGCGTCACGTTCAGGCGCAGCGGGATATCGACATCGCTGGGGGCGAGAATGCTGGCCGGGGCGCTGATCAATTGATCCTGAACATTCACTTCCTGGTAGCTGTGGGTAGTACCGGTGATCTGTCCGGAGGCGACGGTGGCGGTAAAGGCCGGCAGCGGATCGTTGGATTCGCCCTGAATACGTAAGGTCAGGCGTGACCCGTCGCCATCCGGCGTAATGCTCGCCACCGACATGCGCAGGGTGCCGATCTGGCTCTCCAGCCGCGCCGGGGTTTTCGCCTCCGGCAGCAGATAGACGCCGCGGGTAGATTTCGCGTTCAGCGCGTTTTGCTGGGTAATTTTGATCGTTTGCTGATTGAGCTGGGTCATCTCCTGGCTCAGCGTGCTCACGCTCTGGTGCATCTGGCGGATTTCGCTTTGCTGGGCGCAGGCGGTCAGGGTAAACAGGCTGCCCGCGATGGCGAGTTTCAGGTAACGTCTTGTCATGGTCAGGATTCCGTTTGCAGAGGATGCTTAATGGTAGCCAAACCGCCTGACTCTCCCATAGATCCTTTGTCTCAAAAGCTCTTTCTTTGTAGTCAGGTCACTTCGCGGTAAACTACCCTTCAGTTTAACTACCTGTCAGGACGCGCTATGCATTGCCCTTTCTGTTTCGCCGTGGATACCAAAGTGATCGACTCTCGTCTGGTAGGGGAAGGCTCTTCCGTGCGTCGCCGTCGGCAGTGTCTGGTCTGTAATGAGCGCTTTACCACCTTTGAAGTGGCGGAGCTGGTCATGCCGCGGGTGGTGAAGAGTAACGATGTGCGTGAACCCTTCAACGAAGACAAGCTGCGCAGTGGGATGCTGAAAGCGCTGGAGAAACGTCCGGTCAGCGCCGATGACGTCGAAATGGCGGTCAACCATATCAAAACCCATCTGCGCGGCACCGGCGAGCGCGAAGTGGCCAGCAAAATGATCGGCAACCTGGTGATGGAACAGCTGAAAAAACTGGATAAAGTCGCCTATATTCGCTTCGCGTCGGTCTATCGCAGCTTCGAAGATATCAAAGAATTCGGCGAAGAGATCGCCCGCTTACAGGACTAAGCCATGCAGGACGAAATGTACATGGCGCGTGCGCTCAAGCTCGCCGCCCGCGGTCGCTTTACCACCCATCCTAATCCTAACGTTGGCTGCGTCATTGTTAAAGACGGCGAGATCGTCGGCGAAGGGTTCCACTATCGCGCCGGCGAGCCGCATGCCGAAGTGCACGCCTTGCGGATGGCCGGGGAAAAGGCGCGCGGCGCCACCGCCTACGTCACCCTCGAGCCCTGCAGCCACCACGGTCGTACGCCGCCGTGCTGCGACGCCCTGATTGCCGCCGGCGTCAGCCGCGTGGTCGCCGCGATGCAGGATCCGAACCCGCAGGTGGCGGGGCGCGGCCTGTACCGTCTGCAGCAGGCCGGTATTGACGTCAGCCACGGGCTGATGATGAACGAGGCGGAAGCGCTGAATAAGGGCTTCCTGAAGCGGATGCGCACCGGTTTTCCCTGGGTCCAGCTCAAGCTGGGCGCCTCGCTGGACGGCCGCACGGCGATGGCCAGCGGCGAAAGCCAGTGGATCACCTCCCCGCAGGCGCGACGCGACGTGCAGCGTTTGCGCGCCCAGAGCCATGCTATCCTGACCAGCAGCGCTACCGTGCTGGCGGACGATCCGGCGCTGACCGTGCGCTGGCAGGAGCTGAGCGCCGATACCCAGGCGCTGTATCCCGAAGAGAATTTGCGCCAGCCGCTGCGCGTCGTTATCGACAGCCAGAACCGCGTCACGCCTGAGCATCGTATTGTGCAGCAGGCGGGGGAAACGCTGTTTGCCCGCCTGGGCGCCGATGAGCGCCAGTGGCCGGACAGCGTGCGCACGCTGCTGGTTCCGGAACATAACGGCCATCTCGACCTGGTGCTGCTGATGATGCTGCTTGGCAAACAGCAGATCAACAGCATCTGGGTGGAGGCGGGGGCCACGCTTGCCGGGGCGCTGCTGCAGGCGGGCCTGGTCGACGAGCTTATCGTCTATATTGCGCCTAAACTGTTAGGCAATGCGGCGCGTGGATTATGCGCGCTGCCGGGGCTTGAAGAACTGAGCCAGGCGCCCCATTTCAAATTCAATGAGATACGTCAGGTTGGCCCGGATGTCTGCCTGCATTTAACCACTGCGTGAGGCTTTCCTGATTATTAGGAAGCAGCGCTCAGAATAATATGATAAAATCCGCCCCCCTTGCGGGGCACATGAACCCGAAGGAAGAGTATGAACATTATTGAAGCTAACGTTGCTACCCCGGACGCTCGCGTCGCCATCACCATTGCGCGTTTCAACAACTTTATCAATGACAGCCTGCTGGAAGGTGCGATTGACGCCCTGAAACGCATTGGTCAGGTAAAAGATGAAAACATCACCGTTGTTTGGGTTCCAGGCGCGTACGAGCTGCCGCTGGCGGCTGGCGCACTGGCGAAAACCGGTAAATATGACGCGGTGATTGCGCTGGGTACGGTGATTCGCGGCGGTACCGCCCACTTTGAATATGTGGCTGGCGGTGCCAGCAATGGCCTGGCGCACGTCGCTCAGGACAGCGAAATCCCGGTAGCCTTTGGTGTTCTGACCACTGAAAGTATTGAACAAGCCATCGAGCGCGCTGGCACCAAAGCCGGTAACAAAGGCGCTGAAGCTGCGCTGACCGCGCTGGAAATGATTAACGTATTGAAAGCCATCAAGGCCTGATTTTTGTAAGGGGAATTCCGTGAAACCTGCTGCTCGTCGCCGCGCCCGTGAGTGTGCCGTTCAGGCGCTCTACTCCTGGCAGTTGTCCCACAACGACATCGCTGATGTCGAATACCAGTTCCTGGCGGAACAGGACGTAAAAGATGTTGATGTTCTGTATTTCCGCGAACTGCTGTCCGGAGTGGCGACTAACAGCGCGTACCTCGACGGCCTGATGAAGCCCTACCTGTCCCGTCAGCTGGAAGAGCTGGGTCAGGTGGAAAAAGCGGTGCTGCGTATCGCGCTGTTTGAGCTATCCAAACGTGATGACGTACCGTATAAAGTGGCCATCAATGAAGCTATCGAACTGGCGAAAACCTTCGGCGCTGAAGATAGCCACAAGTTCGTCAACGGCGTGCTGGACAAAGCGGCTCCGGTAATTCGTCCCCACAAGAAGTAAACTGCAGGCCGGGTTTTGCGAGGGTCGCCTCGCAACCCGGCCTTATTTATTATTTTGCTGAGGCATAACGTATGGCATGTGGCGAATTCTCCCTGATTGCCCGTTATTTTGATCGCGTTAAAAGCGCTCGTCTTGATGTCGAAACCGGTATCGGCGACGACTGCGCTCTCCTGAATATTCCCGAGAAAAAAACGCTGGCAATCAGCACCGACACTCTGGTGGCGGGCAATCACTTCTTACCCGATATCGACCCGGCCGACCTCGCCTATAAAGCGCTGGCGGTAAACCTGAGCGACCTCGCGGCGATGGGCGCGGAGCCGGCGTGGCTCACCCTGGCGCTGACCTTGCCGGAGGTGGATGAAGCCTGGCTGGAAGCCTTCAGCGACAGCCTGTTTGTCCAGCTTGACTACTACGATATGCAGCTGATTGGCGGCGATACCACCCGCGGCCCGCTCGCCATGACCCTGGGTATCCACGGCTTTGTGCCGCCAGGGCGCGCCATGAAACGTTCAGGCGCGAAGCCGGGAGACTGGATCTATGTCACCGGCACCCCGGGGGACAGCGCCGCCGGCCTGGCGCTGTTGCAGAACCGTCTGACGGTGGATGCGCCGACGGATGCCGATTACCTGCTGGCCCGTCACCTGCGTCCGATGCCCCGCGTGCTGCAGGGCCAGGCGCTGCGCGACCTGGCGACGTCGGCCATCGATCTCTCCGACGGCCTGATCTCCGATCTGGGTCATATTCTCAAAGCCAGCGACTGCGGCGCGCGCATCGATCTTGATGCCATGCCGTACTCCGACGCCATGCTGCGCCAGGTTGAGCCCGAGCAGGCGCTGCGCTGGGCGCTCGCCGGTGGAGAAGATTACGAACTGTGCTTTACCGTACCGGAACTGAACCGTGGGGCGCTGGACGTGGCCCTTGGCCATCTAGGCGCGCGTTTTACCTGTATCGGACAGATTGCGCCGGAGAGCGAAGGTCTGCAGTTTATCCGCGACGGTAAGCCGGTCACGCTTGATTTAAAGGGATACGATCACTTTGCGTAGTCGAGACGAGGCGCTTAGCCGCCTGAGTATGCGTAATCCGTGGCATCTGCTGGCGACCGGCTTTGGCAGCGGCTTAAGCCCGGTGGTGCCGGGGACGATGGGCTCGCTGGCGGCGATCCCGTTCTGGTATCTGATGACTTTTCTCCCCTGGCAGCTCTACTCGCTGGTGGTGATGATGAGCATCTGTATCGGAGTCTATCTGTGCCATCGTACGGCCAAAGATATGGGCACCCATGACCACGGCAGCATCGTCTGGGACGAGTTCGTCGGGATGTGGATCACCCTGATGGCGCTGCCGACCCTCGACTGGCAGTGGGTGGCCGCCGGCTTCGTCATTTTCCGTATCTTCGATATGTGGAAACCGTGGCCGATTCGCTGGTTTGACCGCAATATTCACGGCGGAATGGGGATCATGGTGGACGATATCGTCGCCGGCGTGATCTCCGCCGGCGTGCTGTATGTTATTGGCCATCACTGGCCGATCGGTCTGCTTTGACCGCTTCTCCCCGGCAGCGCCATGCTGTCGGGGAAATCACGCCCGTCACTTAAATCCCACCACCGGATGCGGCTGATAGGGCGCCTCCAGTTTGTCAATTTGTTCCGAAGATAGCGTCAAATCCACCGCCTGCAGCAGGTCATCGAGCTGCTCCTGACGCGACGGACCGATAATCGGCGCTGCGACGCCGGGCTTGCTTAACAGCCAGGCGAGGGCGACCTGCGCGCGACTGGCGTCGAGCTCTTCCGCCACGTCCGCGAGATTCCCGGCGATCTGCGCGTCGTTCTCTTCGCTGGTGCTGTAAAGCGATTTGCCGAACTCATCCGAGACCAGCCGGGCGGTGGTCTCACCCCATGGGCGGGTCAGCCTGCCGCGCGCCAGCGGGCTCCACGGGATCACCGCCACGCCGTTACGCTGGCACAGGGGCAGCATCTCATTCTCTTCTTCCCGGTAAATCAGGTTGTAGTGATCCTGCATGGTGACGAAGCGCGCCCAGCCGTTCTGCTGCTGAAGCGCCAGCGCCTGGGCAAACTGCCGGGCATGCATGGACGAGGCGCCGATATAGCGCGCTTTGCCGGCTTTCACCACCTCGTCCAGCGCTTCGAGCGTCTCTTCAATCGGGGTGCTGTAGTCCCAGCGGTGGATCTGCAGCAGGTCGACATAGTCCATCCCGAGACGGCGCAGGCTGTCGTCGATGGAGCGCAGGATCTGCGCCCGGGAAAGCCCTTCCGCCAGATCGCCGACCTGGTGATAGACCTTGGTGGCGACAATCACCTCATCGCGGCGGGCAAAGTCGCGCAGGGCGCGGCCGACGATCTCTTCGCTGCTGCCGTCGGAGTAGCTGTTGGCGGTATCGAAGAAGTTGATGCCGCCTTCAATGGCGTGCTGAATGAGCGGGCGACTGCTCTCTTCCGGAAGCGTCCAGGCGTGCCTGCCGCGGTCCGGCTCGCCGAAGGTCATGCAGCCGAGGCAGAGTCGGGAAACACGTAAGGCAGTATCGCCGAGGGGGATATAGTGCATAGTGCGCTCCTGCTATTCATCAAGGGTATCCCTTAAGCATAGCAGGAGCGGGAGGGGCGATTATGCCAGCCAGTCGAGGATTTTGGCTTCAATGCCGGCGGCATCAAGGCCGAGGTCGGCGCGGATCTCTTCCTGAGTGCCCTGCGGAATAAAGACATCCGGCAGGCCAATATTGAGTACCGGTACCGCCCGGCGATGGGCCATCAGCACTTCATTCACGCCGCTGCCGGCGCCGCCCATAATGGCGTTCTCTTCCAGCGTCACCAGAACGTCGTGCTCGCCTGCCAGCTGCAGGATCAGCGCGGTATCCAGCGGCTTCACAAAGCGCATATCCACCAGGGTGGCGTTGAGTTTGTCCGCCACCGCCGCGGCTTCCGGCAGCAGGGTGCCGAAGTTAAGGATCGCTACCTTCTCGCCCTGGCGCTTCACGACCCCTTTGCCGATCGGCAGCGATGCCAGCGGCTCCAGCGTCGCGCCGGTGCCGCTGCCGCGCGGATAGCGCACCGCGCAGGGTCCGTCGCTGTAGTGGTAGCCGGTGTGCAGCATCTGGCGGCATTCATTTTCATCGCTCGGCGTCATCACCACCATATCCGGAATACAGCGCAGGAAGGAGAGATCGAACGCCCCCTGATGCGTCTGGCCGTCTGCGCCGACAATCCCGGCGCGGTCGATGGCAAACAGCACCGGCAGCTTCTGAATAGCCACATCGTGGATCACCTGATCGTAGGCTCGCTGCAGGAACGTGGAGTAGATGGCGACGACGGGCTTGTAGTCGCCAATCGCCAGTCCGGCGGCGAAAGTGACCGCATGCTGCTCGGCGATGGCGACGTCAAAGTACTGATCGGGGAATTTCTTCGAAAATTCCACCATCCCTGAACCTTCGCGCATCGCCGGGGTGATGGCCATCAGCTTGCTGTCTTTGGCCGCCGTTTCGCACAGCCAGTCGCCGAAGATTTTCGAGTAGGAGGGGAGACCGCCGCTGCTTTTGGGCAGCACACCGCTGGTATGGTCGAACTTCGGCACCGCGTGGAAAGTGATCGGGTCTTTCTCGGCGGGCTCATAGCCGCGGCCTTTTTTGGTCATAATATGCAGGAACTGCGGCCCCTTCAGGTCGCGCATGTTCTTCAGAGTGCTGACCAGACCGAGCACATCGTGGCCATCCACCGGGCCGATGTAGTTAAAGCCCAGCTCTTCAAACAGCGTCCCAGGCACCACCATGCCTTTGATATGCTCTTCGGTCCGCTTAAGCAGCTCTTTAATCGGCGGTACGCCGGAGAAGACCTTTTTGCCGCCTTCGCGCAGGGTGGAGTAGAGCTTACCGGAGAGCAGCTGCGCCAGATGATTGTTCAGCGCGCCGACGTTCTCGGAGATCGACATTTCATTGTCATTCAGCACCACCAGCAGATCGGGTTTGATATCTCCGGCGTGGTTCATCGCCTCAAACGCCATGCCGGCGGTGATCGCCCCGTCGCCAATCACGCACACCGCGCGCCGCTGCTTATCCTCTTTCGCGGCGGCGATAGCCACCCCGATGCCAGCGGAAATGGAGGTGGAGGAGTGACCGACGCTCAGTACGTCGTACTCGCTCTCACCGCGCCACGGGAAGGGGTGCAGGCCGCCTTTCTGGCGAATGGTGCCGATTTTGTCGCGGCGGCCGGTCAGAATTTTATGCGGGTAGGCCTGGTGGCCGACGTCCCAGATCAGGCGATCGAAGGGCGTGTTATAGACGTAGTGCAGCGCCACGGTCAGTTCCACGGTGCCGAGGCCAGAGGCAAAGTGACCGCTGGAGCGGCTGACGCTGTCCAGCAGGTAGCGCCGCAGCTCATCACACAGCTTCGGCAGGCTCTCTTTTGGCAACAGGCGCAACTCCTGGGTGGAATCTACCAGCGCCAGGGTCGGGTATTTGGCAATATCAAAACTCATCAGAGACTCATTTATTGTTTATTTATCGCGCTGAATAATGTAATTCGCGAGCGCTTCCAGTGCCGAAGTATCCAGAGATTGTGCGGCCAGTTCATCTAACGACCGGCGGGCATCAGCGATCAGGTCGTGCGCTTTCTTCCGGGCTTGCTCAAGGCCCAGGAGGGCGGGATAGGTGCTTTTACCCAATTGCTGGTCGGCACCCTGACGTTTGCCAAGGGTCGCAGTATCCCCTACCACGTCGAGAATGTCATCCTGGACCTGGAAGGCCAGGCCGATATTTTCCGCATAGCGATCCAGCGCGGGAAGGGCGGCGCGCCCACGTTCGCCGGCGCTCAGCGCCCCCATGCGGACGGCGGCGCGGATCAGCGCGCCCGTTTTGTGGCGGTGGATACGCTCCAGCGCCTGCAGATTCACCTGCTGTCCTTCCGCCTGCAGATCCAGCGCCTGGCCGCCGCACATGCCCGCCACGCCGCTGGCCTGCGCCAGTTCGGAAACCATCGCCAGACGATCCCGGTCAGGGACGTCCGTCATCGGCGCATCACTGAGTATAGAAAACGCCAGCGTTTGCAGGGCATCTCCCGCAAGAATTGCGTTGGCTTCGCCAAATTTAATATGGCAGGTCGGAAGTCCGCGACGCAGATCGTCATCATCCATCGCCGGCAAATCATCATGCATCAGGGAATAAGCATGAATGCATTCGACCGCGGCGGCAGGGGCGTCCAGCGTGGTGCGGCTCACGCCGAACATCTCGCCGGTAGCGTAGACAAGGAAGGGACGCAGGCGTTTACCGCCTAAGAGTGCGCCATAATGCATCGCTTCCACCAGCGGAGTGTTCTGAAAGGGCTGCGGCGCGATAAAACGGCGCAGCGCCTCGTTAGCCTGTTCCACACAGGCCTGCAATTGTTGCGGGAAATCCATTTATTCAGCGTCCGGCGTAAAAGGCGTGGTCGGGGAATCTTCACTATCCGCCAGCAGGATCTGCACGCGCTGTTCGGCCTGCTGTAGCTGGCTTTGCCCCTGGCGGGCCAGCTGGACCCCGCGCTCAAATTCGCTGAGCGCTTCTTCTAACGGCAAATCGCCGCTTTCCAGACGGTTAACGATCTGCTCCAGTTCGCCCAGCGCAGTTTCAAAGCTGGCCGGGGCCTCATTTTTCTTTGGCATAGTGAATGTAGACTCTTGTTATGTCGCGACGGCAATACCGGGTATGGTAACGAAGTCACGCGTGTAAGCAAATAACGCGCAATGGTGATATACTCCGCGCCCAGGATGCAGGCACCGGTGTGCGCTGCTTTACAACTTTTGCTTAAAGCCCCGTCGGGCTTGCCAACGAACTATTGTCGCCATGAAGTTTATCATTAAATTGTTCCCGGAAATCACCATCAAAAGCCAATCTGTGCGGTTGCGCTTCATTAAAATCTTAACCGGGAACATTCGTAACGTTCTCAAAAACTATGACGAGACGCTGGCCGTCGTTCGTCATTGGGATCATATCGAAGTTCGCGCGAAAGATGAAAATCAGCGCCCGGCTATTCGCGATGCGCTGACCCGTATTCCCGGCATCCACCATATTCTGGAAGTCGAAGACGTACCGTTCACCTCGCTGCACGATATTTTTGAGCAGACGCTGCCGCTGTGGCGCGAGGCGCTGGAAGGCAAAACCTTCTGCGTGCGGGTGAAGCGTCGCGGCAAACATGAATTCACCTCAATTGAGGTGGAGCGCTACGTCGGCGGCGGCCTGAATCAGCATATTGAAACGGCGCGCGTGAAGCTGACCGACCCGGACGTCACCGTCAATCTTGAGATTGAAAACGATCGCCTGCTGCTGGTGAAAGGCCGCTATGAAGGTATCGGCGGCTTCCCGATCGGCACGCAGGAAGATGTGCTGTCGCTGATTTCCGGCGGCTTTGACTCCGGCGTCTCCAGCTACATGCTGATGCGCCGCGGCTGCCGTGTGCACTACTGCTTCTTTAACCTTGGCGGCGCCGCCCATGAGATTGGGGTCCGCCAGGTCGCGCATTACCTATGGAACCGCTTCGGCAGCTCTCACCGCGTTCGCTTTGTGGCGATTAACTTTGAGCCGGTGGTCGGCGAAATCCTCGAAAAAGTGGATGACGGTCAGATGGGCGTGGTGCTCAAGCGCATGATGGTCCGCGCCGCGTCAAAGGTCGCGGAACGCTACGGCGTGCAGGCGCTGGTCACCGGCGAAGCGCTGGGCCAGGTCTCCAGTCAGACCCTCACCAACCTGCGCCTGATCGACAACGTCTCCGATACCCTGATCCTGCGTCCGCTGATTTCGCACGATAAAGAGCACATCATCGACCTGGCCCGCGAGATCGGCACGGAAGATTTCGCCCGCACCATGCCGGAGTACTGCGGCGTGATCTCCAAAAGCCCGACCGTGAAGGCGGTGAAGGCGAAGATTGAAGCGGAAGAAGAACACTTCGATTTCAGCATCCTCGATAAAGTGGTGGAAGAGGCGAGCAATATCGATATCCGCGAAATCGCCCAGCAGACGGAAGAGACGGTGGTGGAAGTGGAAACCGTGACCGGCTTTGGCGCCAACGATGCGATCCTCGACATTCGCTCCGTCGACGAGCAGGAAGACAAGCCGCTGAAGGTCGAGGGGGTTGAGGTCGTTTCCCTGCCGTTCTATAAGCTGAGCACCAAATTTGGCGATCTCGATCAGAGCAAAACCTGGCTGCTATGGTGCGAACGCGGGGTGATGAGCCGTCTGCAGGCGCTTTATCTGCGCGAGCAGGGTTTCAGCAACGTAAAAGTTTATCGCCCGTAACAGGTTGTTATGATGCAAAAGGCCTTCCCTGATGGAAGGCCTTTTTACTATTGGCAGGGGCGTGTATTAGCGCAGGGTCAGCGCCAGGTCATTCAGCTGATCGATGACAATATTCCAGCCCTCGAAAAATCCCATCTGCTCATGCTGCTCGCGGGTTTCATCGTCGGCATGCAGCACCGTGGCCGTATAGCGACACCCGCCCTGTTCATCGGCAAAGGTGATGATGGCCGTCATCGCGAAGGGTGAAACGGCGGGACGATAATCCGCCGTCAGCATCGAGGTCATGACGATTTTTTGTTGCGGGATAACCTCAAGAAAACAGCCGGGGTTATCGCTGCGTTCACCGTCAGGGCCATGCATCACGGTGTGAAAGGCCCCGCCGGCGCGAAAATTAAAGGCCAGCACCTCGGTTTGCCAGGGCTTCGGGCACCACCAGGTTTTGAGTAATGCCGGGTCGGCCCACGCGCGCCACAGGGCAGGGACGGGCGCGCTGAGCAGGCGGCTGATAACAAGATCGCGAGAATCGGTTGCGCTACGGGACATGCTACGACTCCTCAGGAAAAGGGGGAGCCAGTCCGCGGCGCGGACCGGCTATCAGGCTTCGTAGTAATTATAGATGCCGGCGGCCATCACCAGCTGCGAGGCGACCTCATACGCTTTCTCGCGCCCCACCAGCAGATCGATCATTTTCAGGGCGAAATCAATCGATGTTCCCGGCGCCTGGCTGGTTAACAGATTCACCCGTGGATCCCAGACCACCCGTTTATCCTGCCACTGATCGGCGGGGATATGATCCTTCAGCGCCGGAAAACCGGTCATGTTGCCGATCGGGAACAGCTGATGGGGCACCAGCACGGTCGCCGGGGCGGCACAGATGGCGGCCACAATGCGCCCGGAGAGATGGAACTGTCGGACGGTTTCCACCAGCAACGGGCTGTCGCGGAAGCACTCTGCGCCCTTGATACCGCCCGGGAGGACGATGATATCGAAATCGCCATCGGCCACCTCGACCAGCGGGGCATCCGCCAGCAGTTTGACGCCGCGCGAGCAGACGATGGTCAGGTTGCCGTCGCTGGCGACGCTGGCGGTGGTCACTTTGACTCCGCCGCGGACCAGCAGGTCGATGGTGGTGACCGCTTCGGTCTCTTCGCTACCAGGGGCGAGGCAAATCAGTGCCGACGCGCTCATATTCATTCTCCTTACGCTTGACCAGTTCAAATAAGCGGGCGTTTTCCGGTACGGCAACGCCGTGGGCGCGGGCGCGGTTGAGCAGAAAACCGGTGATATAGTCGATCTCGGTGTGCCGCTGGGCGCGAACGTCCTGCAGCATGGATGAGATATTTTCTGCCGTACTTTCAATCACCTGTTCGACATAAAATAGCAGGTTTTCCGCCGAGGTATGAATACCTTCGCGCTCCATCACTGCCGCCACCTCGCGACAAATGGCCGCAACTTCCTGCGGATAGTCGCGCAGATCGCCGTTTTTACACCCTTTTAGCGCGGTCAGGGGGTTAATCACGCAGTTAACCGCCAGCTTGCGCCAGGTGGCCGAGAAGATATTGTTGTGCCAGGCGACATCCGGCAGCACGCTCTGCAGCACTTCAGCGAGGTAGCTGTAGTCCTGTTCGTAGCTTTTCGCCGGCCCGATATGCGTGGTGCCCTGGGCGACGTGGATGATGACATTCCCGTCCCGGCGAGCCGCCTGGGTGGTGGAGGCCAGCAGCAACGGCTGTTTCACGCTGCGCAGCTCCTCGACGGTTCCCATGCCGTTATGCACCAGCACAATCGGCGTGGTGACCGGCAGGATCGCGGCCAGGTGCTTCACCGCGTTTGAAACCTGCCAGGCTTTTAAGGTGACAATCAGCAGCTCGCTGCTGGCAAGAAAATCGGGGTCGTTGGCCGTCAGCGACTCGTTGAACACCGAGCCGTCGGTTTCAATGACGTTGACGCTACAGAATGGCTGCGGTACGCGTAGCCAGCCCTGGACTTCATGTCCCTGTTTGCACAACGCGGTCAGCCATAGTTGTCCCAGTGCACCGCATCCCAGTACGGTTACTTTCATTGTTCCTCCTCATCTGCCGCTACCCCAGGCGCTGATGGCTAAAGTATATCTCGTCGCTTTTCGCATCGTCGGACGGAAAGGGGGTTTCGGCGTCGTCGGGCTGCATGGGGAAAATAGCGCGAGCGTTGCGTAATCAGCTAAGCTTCCGGGATAACAAGTTGAGTTATGCCGCGTTGCAGGTATTATGCAACGCAAAAGAAACGGAAGGAGAGGAAAAGATGCCATCTTTCGATATTGTCTCTGAAGTTGATCTTCAGGAAGCCCGTAACGCGGTGGACAACGCGAGCCGCGAAGTCGAGTCGCGTTTTGATTTTCGTGGCGTTGAAGCTACGTTTGAATTAAACGACGCCAACAAGACCATTAAAGTGCTGAGCGAGTCTGACTTCCAGGTGAATCAGCTGCTGGATATCCTGCGCGCCAAGCTGCTCAAGCGCGGCATTGAAGGCACCTCCCTCGACGTGCCGGAAGATATCGTACACAGCGGTAAAACCTGGTTTGTTGAAGCGAAGCTGAAACAGGGCATTGAAAGCGCGGTGCAGAAGAAGATCGTTAAACTGATCAAAGACAGCAAGCTGAAAGTGCAGGCCCAGATTCAGGGCGAAGAGATCCGCGTGACCGGTAAGTCCCGCGACGATCTGCAGTCGGTGATGGCGCTGGTGCGCGGTGGCGATCTGGGACAACCGTTCCAGTTCAAAAACTTCCGCGACTAAGGCGGCAGACTGACAGCAAAAAGCGGGGAATTCCCCGCTTTTTTTATACCCCTTTGATGAGCTGCTCTATCTCGAAGCGGTTGGTGACCTTGCTGTCGATTTTGATATACACCGATCGCTCTTCGGGCACCACCAGCGCCTGATGAACCCCGCTGGCGCTGAGCAGACGCGCCTGCAGCGCGCTGTCGACCACCACGCCGTCCGGTACCTCCACCCGCAGACTGCTGACGTAGGGCGGCTCGCTCATGGTGCTGGCCACCAGCAGCCACAGCATCGCCAGCAGCGCGCCCAGCAGAAACACGGTCTGTGAATCAAAGAAACCATCTACCCAGCCGCCAAGGGCGCCGCCAATCGCCACCCCGAGGAACTGGCTGGTGGAGTAGACGCCCATCGCGGTGCCTTTATAGCCCGCCGGCGACTCTTTGCTAATCAATGACGGCAGTAGCGCTTCCAGCAGGTTAAACGCCAGGAAGAAGAGCTGAACGCCCGCTACCAGCTCCCAGAAGTAGCCTCCGGCGCCCCAGAGGACAATTTCGGCAATCAGCAGGATGGCCACGCAGAGCAAAAAGACGCGCTTCATCTTGCGCTTCACTTCGGCGTAGATAATAAACGGCACCACCGAGATGAAGGAGATAACCATGGTGACCAGGTAAATCTTCCAGTGCTCGGCGGCCGGGAAGCCGGCGGCCTCCAGCTGTCCGGGAAGCGCGACAAACGTGGACATCAGCATGATGTGCAGGCACATGATGCCAAAGTTGAGCTTCAGCAGGCGCGGCTCCGCCAGCACCTTGCTAAAGCAGCCCTTCACCATCCCGGATTCGCGGTTAAGCACATGATTCTGGCTGTTGGGAACCACCCACAGGGTGAGCAGGATGCCGACGGTCGCCAGGATGGCGATCATCCAGAACAGGGCGTGCAGGCCCAGCTGATGGGTAATAATCGGCCCCAGCACCATGGCGATAGCGAAAGTGACGCCGAAGCTGACGCCAATAAACGCCATCGCTTTGGTGCGGTTCTGTTCGCGGGTGAGATCGGAGAGCAGGGCCATGACCGCGGCGGCGATGGCGCCGGAACCCTGCAGGGCGCGGCCAAGAATGATGCCCCAAATGGAGTCGGTGAGCGCGGCGATGACGCTGCCGAGCACGAAGATAAGCAGGCCGCCGACGATCAACGGCTTACGGCCAATACGGTCAGATAACAGTCCGAAGGGGATCTGGAACACCGCCTGCGCCAGACCGTAGATGCCGATCGCCAGGCCAATCAGCGCTTCACTGGCGCCCTGCAATGCCATGCCATACGTGGTCAGAACCGGCAGGACCATAAACATGCCAAGCATGCGCAGGGAGAATACCGTCCCCAAACCCCAGGTCGCGCGCAGTTCCCCTGGCGTCATTTTGTTATCGTTCATTACCACCTCAATATAAAAACTGCGCCTAGTGTAGCGGCGGGGGGTAAGAAGCGTAAATAAATGTTTGTTTAACAGATATTACGGGGCTGTTGCGCGATGCGACAAGTTGGTAAAAATCAATAAACCAGTGGAGGGGGACTCCACTGGCGAGGGGGAAAATTAAGGTAAAGTAAAGTCAACCCACTGGCTGCCGGCATCAGCCGATTTGACGCACTGCTCGACCCAGTAGACGCCGTGCAGCCCGGCTTCGACGTCCGGATACCAGAAGTCTTGCAGGAAGGCGCGATCGTCACGGTCCGTGGCGTCAATCGCCTGCGCATAGCGGCGATAGAGGTTGGCCCAGGCTTCAAACAGCCCTTCCGGGTGGCCGCCGCCGATGCGATCGTCCGCCAGCGCGTTTGCGCTCAGGTAGGGCATCCCGCGTTCCAGAATGCGCGCTGGCTCGCCCTGCACCTCATAGCTGAGCTGGTTAGGATGCTCATCCCACCATTCGATACTCGCCTTTTCGCCGACGATGCGCACTTTTTGCGAGTGCATGGCGCCGCTGTTCACCGCGCTGGTCCACATCGAGCCAACCGCGCCGTTGTCATACTCCATCAGGACAAAGGCGTTATCTTCCAGCGGCGCGCGGGAGGGGACAAAGCTCTGGCGGGAGCACATCAGCCGTTTGATATTGAGCTGCGGCGCCATGGTTTCGGCGACAAACAGCGGATGGGTGGCCAGATCCCCCAGCACATAGCTGGGCCCGGCGAACTTCGGCGTTACGCGCCAGCGGGTGGATTCTGCCTGCAGCTCGACGGCCTGGTTATGAAAGCCGTGGGCGAACTGCATATTGACGATGCGGATCTCGCCGAGCAGCCCATCGGCAATCATCTGCCGCGCCTGCTGGATCATCTGATAGCCGGCGTAGCCGTAGGTGACGCCGACGATTTTGTTCTGTTTTTTGCTCAGGTCCACCAGCTCGCGCGCCTCTTCGGCGGTAAAGCAGAGGGGCTTTTCACAGATGACGTGGAGGCCCGCTTCCAGCGCCGCTTTGGTGATGGCGAAATGGGTATTGTTCGGGGTGGTGACTGAGACGACCTCGATCCCGTCAGGACGGCGGGCTTCTTCACGAAACAGGGTCTGGTAGTCGGCGTAGCAGCGCTCCGGCGCGATGCCCAGCTGCTCACCAAACGCGCGCCCGCGCTCGGCATCAACGTCAAGCGCGCCGGCCAGCAGGGTGTAAACATTGTCACGCAGCGCCGCACAGCGGTGGCTGTAGCCGATCTGGCTGGTTCCCCCGCCGCCGACCATGCCCCAACGCAGGGAACGGGATAAGGGTTTCAGACCGTTTAACATGGTGCTCTCCTTTTTGAAATCATTCGCACTCTGAGGCGCTCAATGCCGACGCCTGCGGCAACGCGCATCCGGATAAACTGACCTAAACTTAAGGAAATGTTTGTTCTGTTTCAATTGTTACTTGGAATTTATTTTTCATATATGCGAAGGGGATCGAATAAGCAGAAGTTTATTTTGTGCTGGCTTGAAGAGAGGGGAGGGGAAACAGCGGCAATGGGTGCAGGCCGGACGGTTGCGGAGTACTTTTCGTTACACGGCAAGATGAAATAAATTTTCTTTTTAGCCGCAATGCGCGGTGCAATCCGCAGATTGCACCGGAGGAAGGATACCGTATTACGCTCCGCGCACAGAGGCGGGGGCTGGCGAAGCGGCGGGAGGATTACCCGCGGCGAAGATGCCCTTCGCCGCCAGGCCTGCGACGGTGAGGGCAGCCGGGATGCCGAGGATCAAAAAGACGCTTTCGAAGGGCAGGTTGAGCGCCATCATCTCAGCGCCGGCAAAGGCGCTGAGGATCGCGCCGATCCGCCCGACGCCGTGCATCCAGCTGGAGCCGGTCGCCCGCGCCTGCGTGGGGTAGTAACGGGCGGAGAGGGCGTTCATGCCCGTATTGGCGCCGTTCAGGCAGGCGCCGCTGATAAACGCCAGCATACAGAGCAAGGCAAAGCTGCCCGCGGCGTAGCCCATCGCCATGGTAAACAGACCGCCGACGGCGTAGATCATTCCCAGCGCGCGATGGGGATTGATGCGGTCCATCAGCCAGCCGGCAAACAGCGAGCCGAGTGTGCCTCCCGCCTGGTAGATCGCCGTCATCACGGCCGCCTGGCTGACGGTAAGCCCGACCTCCTTAACCAGCGTTGGCAGCCAGCTGCCGAGAATATAGACCAGGAACAGCCCCATAAAGTAGACCAGCCATAGCATCAACGAGCCAAAGCCGTACTGGCGGGAGAGCACAATGCGCATCGCGTTGCCGGCCGCCGGCTGCGCCGGCAGGATAAACGTCACGTTGTCGCTGATTTGTCCGGGATAAAGACGATTAAGGATGGCGCGAATGCGCGCCGCTGGCGCTTGTTTGATCACCAGAAAACGAACCGATTCCGGCAGCCGCCAGATAAGCAGGGGGGCGAACAGCAGCGGCAGAATGCCGCCGAGCGCCATCAGCGAGTGCCAGCCAAACTGCGGGATCAGCCATGATGCGGTAAATCCTCCGGCCGCCGCGCCGAAGGTGAAGCCGCAGAAGATAACGGTAATAATAAATGAGCGCTGCCGTTCCGGGGCGTATTCCGACACCAGCGTCCCGATGTTCGGCATCGCGGCGCCCAGTCCAAGGCCGGTCATAAAGCGGAAGAACATCATCTGCTCAATGTTGTGCGAGAAGGCGGTGGCGATGGTCCAGAAGCCGAAGAAGAAGACGCTGTTGATGATGATCTTTTTGCGTCCCAGCCAGTCGGCGAGCGGGCCAGAGAAAATAGCGCCCAGCGCGAGGCCGATCAGCGCGGCGCTGATCACCAGGCCCAGCTGGTGGTTGCTTACCCCCCACTCCAGCTTCAGCGTCGGGGCGATAAAGCCCATGATCGCGATATCAAACCCATCGAGAGCGATAACGCAAAAGCCGAGAAAAATAATCTGCTTTTGAAAGCGGCTCAGCGGGTTACGGTTAATTAACTCTCTGACATCCAGGCGTTGAGTCTGTGTCATAGCGGATTCCTTATGCGCAGGAGCGCAGGTAGGGCTGCGCGGCTGTGAACAGTAATTGCGCCCGCTGGAGGGGCGGCAGGGCGCCCTGCTCGCCGTCGAGCGGCACCTCGAGGGAGACCGGCAGCGTCGCCGGCAGAGCCGACATCAGACCGTACAGATCCAAACCGCCTTCCCCCGGCACGTTGCGCGCTGAGCGGGCCTGGCGGATGAGCTCCTGCTCGCTTTCCGGCCGCTGCGCCGCGCCATCGCAGAGCTGCATATAGTTCAGATGATGCGCGGGCAGGCTGGAGAGGGCGGCGAGCGATTCTCCCGCGCGCCAGAAATGAAGGGCGTCCACCAGGATGCCAATATCCTCCCGCCCGCTGGCGGCGATCAGCGCCTGCGCATCGGCGATCGTGCGCAGCTGGGTCCAGGGCATTGGCTCAAGGTTCATGGTCAGGCCAAACGGGCGGCCGGCCGCGGCGAGAGTGGCCAGGTTGTCGGCGCTGCGCTGCAGGTTGTCGTCATTCCCGGCGACTAACACCTGCCCGGCGCCAAGCCGCGCGGCGGTCTCCATAAAGCGCTGCAGCCGATCGTCGAGGGTAAACCCCGGGCTCAGGCGGACGATCTCCACGTCCGAGACGCGGATGCCGGTTTCCATCAGCGCGGCCATGGTCGCGCGGACGGCGGGGGTATCGCCCAGCATATCGTAGTCCGGATCGGCGGGAGTGGCGGGCAGCAGCCGCAGACCCACGTGGGTAAAACCGGTTCTGGCCGCTATCCGCACCTGTTCGGGGGGAGAGACATCGAGCAGGCTCAGCGCGGCGAGCGATAGGGTACGCATGTTCATAAATGGCTCCGGTTCAGTTGCAGGTGAAGTTAGCCAGGGGTATTGCCGTCCCTGGTTTTTATTGTGTTTTCAGCCAGTTTTTTGCCCACCAGGTAGCCGAAGGTCATCGCCGGCCCGAGGGTGATCCCTCCGCTGGGGTAATAGCCGCGCATCACGCTCGACATGTCGTTGCCGATGGCGAACAGGCCCGGTATCGGCTGCTGCTGCCCGTCCAGCACCCGAGCGTGTTCGTCGGTTTGCAATCCGCTGAAGGTGCCCAGCGAGCCGGGCAGAATGCGCACCGCGTAGAACGGCCCTTCGCGCAGCGGTCCGAGCGTCACCTGATGGTCACCCTGCGCGCGGTTATAGGCCGATGCGCCGCGGTGAAAATCGACGTCTTCACCGGTGCTGGCGAAGTGATTAAAGCGTTCAACGGTTTCCGCCAGCGCATCGGTATCGATGGCGCAAAGT
This sequence comes from Klebsiella sp. M041, assembly GCF_059759695.1. NCBI lineage: Bacteria > Pseudomonadati > Pseudomonadota > Gammaproteobacteria > Enterobacterales > Enterobacteriaceae > Klebsiella > Klebsiella sp. M041. The sequence goes on along the minus strand of NZ_JCAXWU010000005.1, from coordinate 250,983 downwards.
TTCGCCAGCTCGGCCAGGGTGTTTCCTCGCAGCAGATAGCCGGTACGCAGCCAGGCGGTAGGGGTGAACGGGAAGGGCCTGGCGTGGCCCAGGCCATAGCGGCGCAGCGCGCGCCGATCGGCCAGCAGCCAGGCCTGCGGCGTGTCGCCCACGGGCGTCGCCGCCAGCAGGGCGGCGATAAAGTCGTGATAGGAATCGGCCTCGTTAACAAAACGTTTGCCGTTAGGCAGGACGGCGATCACCCCGGGCTTGGCTCGCTCCACCAGATGGGGAAACATCAGCTGCTGGCCGCTGGCGAGGGTGACGCGGGACACCGGCGCCCAGGCCAGCGGGTGGCGCAGGCGGGTATCGAACTGGCCGCCGACGGATTCGCCAAGGCGGATCCCCTCGCCCTGATTGTCAGGCGGCGCGGCGGAGAAATGGCCGTAGCCCTCCGCGGCGTGAGGCACCACCTGCGCCAGGCGCTGCCGATCGTGAGGAAAACCGCCGCAGGCCAGCACCACGGCGCCCGCTTCGACGTGCATCTCCCCGTCATCGCTGCGCAGCACCGCGCCGGACACGCCCTGCGGCCCCTGCAGCAGCCGAACCGCAGGCGCATTGAGTTGAAAGCGCACTCCGGCGTCGAGGGCGGATCGCAGCAGACGGGCGACCAGCGCATTGCCATTGACCAGATGCTGCCCCCGTCCGGCGCGCAGCCGCTGCCAGCCGTGGCGCAGCAGGCGGCGGGCGGCATACAGCGCGGAGCGCGGCGAGCGGGTGGCGTTAAAAAAATGCGCCATGTCCGCGCCGCCGGCGATGCCCATCCCGGCCAGGCTGATGGTTTCCAGCGGCGGGCGCAGTCGGTGGAGCCAGTCGCCGAGCAGGCGGCCATCGTAGGGCTGAGCGGTCACCGACCGCCCACCGTTCGCCGCGCCCGGCGACGCGTGAAAGTCCGGCATAGCGCTGCCCGACAGAAACTTCACCGCCGTCCGCTGATGAAAAAAATCCACCATTTCCGGCCCGTGACGCAGGAAGGTCTGCAGCCGTTCGTCGGCGGCTTCGCCCCCCATCTCATGCTGCAGATAGGTCAGCGGAGCATCGGCCGCTTCGTCGATGCCCTCCGCCCGCGCCAGCGGGTTGCGGGGGATCCACAGCCAGCCGCCGGACCAGGCGCTGGTTCCGCCGAGCACTGACGCCTTCTCCGCCACCATGACGCTGGCGCCGTGCATTGCCGCGGTGACCGCGGCAGAGAGTCCCGCCGCGCCGGAGCCGACCACCAGCACATCTACCTTCACAGGCCCGCTCATGATGGACTCCTTACTGCAATGGTGAAAAAGCAGTGGGGCGCATCAGCACCGACTCGAGGCGCTCCACGGCGGCCAGTTCGCGATTTTTCCGCGAGAAGGTCTGCCAGCGCTCGTCCTGGGCCATCCGCGCGCGGCGTACCAGGCGATCGTCCAGGCTTTCGTAAGCCCAGATGTGCACTACCTGATTGACCACGCCGATCTCGGTAAAAAAGAAGCCGATCAGTTTGCCGAGATGGTCAGTTTGCACCGCCAGGGCATCGCTTTGGTACAGCGCCAGCCAGTCGGCCATTTTCAGCGGATTGATGGTGTAGGTGCGTTTTTCGTAGATCATGATGTTTTCCTGATTAGTGGGTGGCGGGTTGCGCCAGATGGCAGGCGGCGAGGTAGCCAAACGTCAGCCCCGGGCCAAGGGTGATGCCGGGACCCGGGTAGGTGCCGGCCATCAGCGAATCCATGTCGTTTCCCACCGCGTACAGCCCCGCGATAGGCTTTCCTTCGGCGTTGACGACCTGGGCATCGGCGGTGGTGACCAGACCCCGGGAAGTCCCCAGATCGCCGGTATAGAGTTTGATGGCATAGAACGGCGCGCTGAGCAGGGGAGCGTTGCAGGCGTCAGGGTGATGGCCCGGATCGCCCATCGCCCGGTTATAGCTGTTGCCGCCTTTGGCAAACTCACGGTCCACGCCCTGCGCGGCGTCACGATTGTAGCGGGCGACCGTCTCGCTCAGGGTGTGGGCATCCAGCCCAAGCTGCTGCGCCAGCGCGGCCAGGGTGTCGGCTTTGTGCAGATAGCCGGCGGCGATCAGGGCGTCATTGTTCACCGGCGCCGGGCGCGCCAGCCCGAGGCCGTAACGCTTCATCGCCTGGGCGTCGCACAGTAAAAAGCAGGGGGCATTCTCCGCAGCACGCTGCATCGCGCTGGCAAAATGGTGATAGGAGCTGGACTCATTAACGAAGCGTACCGCCCGCTGATTGACGGCAATCACGCCCGGCTTGGCCCGGTCGGTCACCAGGTGGGGGAAGCGCTCCTCGCTGCCGTCGGCCCGGGTCAGCACCGATACCGGCGCCCAGAAAAAGTTGGATGCCCGATCGGCTCCCTCGCGAGCGTTAAGCGCCGCCGCGAGACGCAGCGCGGCGCCATCATTGGCCGGCGGCGACATGGTGAAGTGCTCTCGGGTGTCAGGCCGATAGCGCGCCGCCAGCGCGCCAGCGGCAAAACCGCCAGCGGCCAGCACCACTCCTCGCCGGGCGTGCAGCGTCTCTCTTTGCCCCTGACACTCGATCTCTACCCCGGTGACCGCGCCTTGCGCTTCGCGCAGCGCCAGAACATTGACATTCAGCCGCAGGCTCATGCCTTTACGCAGCGCCGTGGTCGCCATGCGGGCAATCAGCGCATTGCCCATCGCCAGGCGGGTGCCGCGAGGGTATGTCACCCGGTCGCGGGCGTAGCGCAGCAGCAGTCGGGTGCAATGGGCCAGGGAGCGCAGCGAGCGACGCATATCGAGAAAATGTTGAATGTCGACGCGGTTGACCATCATTCCGCCAAACAGCAGCATCCCCGGCGGCGGCGAGCGCAGGTCGCGAAACGCGTCCCCCAGTTCACGGCCGTCATACTCCACCACCTCCAGCGCCCGACCGACGTCGACGGCGCCGGGCTCATCCGGATAGTAATCAGGTGAGAGTGGGCGCAGGCTATATTTCACCGCCCCCTCGCGCTCCAGAAAGGTGAGGGCCTCTCGCCCGGCGCTGATAAACGCCTCGGCGATATCTTCGCGGTAGTGGGCCTCGCCGATAATGGTTCGCAGATAGGTTTTGATCGCTTCGGCGCTACCGCTTTTGCCCGCGGCGCGCGCTTGGTCAGTATCGTGCAGCCACACGGCGCCGCCAGAGATGGCCGAGGTGCCGCCGAACTGACCGGCTTTCTCCAGCATCAGCACCGACAGCCCTTTGCAGCAGGCGGTGACCGCGGCGGCAAAGCCAGCGGCGCCGCTGCCGATGACGATCACATCCCAGCTCTTCATGCCGCCGCTCCCTGCGCCGGCGGGATGGCGCCGATAAACTGGCCCATCAGCGTCATCTGCGCCAGCGCCATTTCCGGCCCGGTCTGTACCCGGCAGCCGCGGGCGGCGGCGAAGGTGAGCAACGGCGTCATCACCGGGGCGGTGACAACGTCAGCCACGTGGGTGGCGCTGTCGAGGGTCTCCAGCAGCGCCTGCGGCAGGGGCAGCGCATCAAATCCGGCCATGCCGGCCGGCGAGCCGTTGACCAGCAGATCGACGCCGTGCAGGGTGTCCGGCAGCGCGCTCAGTCGCACCGCCGGAAAGGCTTCAGCCAGAAGGTCGTGCAGGCGTTGCCGGGTGGCGGGGTTTTGATCGTGCAGAGCCAGCTGACGGAGCCCCGCCTCGCACAATCCCCAGGCGATGGCGCTGCCGACGCCGCCGCAACCGGAGAGCAGCGCCTGCTTACCTGCCGGCTGAAAACCCTGAGCCTCGGCGGCGAGCAGAAAGCCGACGCCGTCCAGCATATCGCCCTGTAACCGGCCATCCGCCAGCTTGCGGATCACATTGATGGCGTTGAGTCGGCGGGCGCGCGGCGTAAGCTCGTCGACCAGCGCGGCGGCGCGTTGTTTATGCGGCACCGTCACCAGCACGCCGCTCATGTTCTGCCAGCCGCGCAGGGCGTTGAGGTAGGCGGCCACCGCGTCCGGGGCGATATCCACCGGGATCATGACGCTGTCCATGTGCTGTTCGGCAAAGTAGCGGTTGAAGTTATCCGGTGATTTCACCTGGGCGATCGGATGACCAATCACGGCGACAACCTGGGTAGTTCCACTGACCATTGCAAACCTCATTTGTTAAATGAATGTTGTGAAAGTATTTCAGTGGAAGCTGGGAGCGACAACGCAGAATTCGGACATGTTGGTTGTTAATCGCACGATAGCTGCGATAATCGCAGGAAATCGATAATGATGTTGCAAAAATGTGAGCGAATATGCAAAACGCCATTCATCCTCGCGATCTGATCGTCGGTTTACAAAAAGGGTTGGCGCTCATCCAGCTTTTTTCTAAAACCTGCCCAAAGCTCACCGTCGCTCAGGCGGCGAAAATGAGCGGTCTGACGCAAAGCGCGGCACGACGTTTTCTGTTGACGCTGCTGCATGAGCGCTATTTGCAAACCGATGGGCGCTATTACTGGCTTACCCCGAAGACGCTGCGGCTTGGTCAGGCCTACGTCGATTCGGCGCAGTTTCCCCGCATGGTGCGGCCGATTGTCGAATACATCGCCAGCCGGACCGAGGAGCACGCCTCGGTGGGGGTGGTGGATGAAGATGAGCTGGTCTATATCGCCCGCAGCCGTCACACGCCATTTAACTCCACGTCGGTTCGGCTTGGGGAGCGGGTGCCCATCTTTTGTACCGCCGGGGGGCGGTTATGGCTGGCTTCGCTGCCGGAAGCAGAGTGTGAAGCGGTTCTACAGCGCATTACCCGGGAACAACGCACGCCTTATACGGTGACCGACGTCGCGTCGTTGATGGAGAAGATTGCCCAGGTGCGGCGTCAGGGGTATGCCACTATCGAGCAGGAGTTTGAGATTGGTATGCTGGTGCTGGCGGTACCGTTAACCGACAGGGAAGGGACCTGGTGGGGAGCGTTAAGTCTGACCAGTCATCAATCGCGGACTTCGCTGGACGCGTTATGCCGCGACCACCTTGATCTGCTCTATAGCGCGCAGGCGATGCTGGTGGGTTAAACAGGGCAGCCGATGCGCTGCCCTCGGCGAGACGTCGCTTAGGCTGAAGCTTTGTTGAGGAAGCTGCTCCAGTCGCTGGCGGCGTTATCGACAAAGGTGTTCCAGCTGGTGCCGGCGGTATTGACGAAGCTACCCCAGTTTTCCTTACCGGTGGTCACAAAGGTTTCCCAGTTTGTCTGACCGGTCAGGAAGGAACCAAACGCCATCGCGCTGTCGCCAACGAATGAGGCGAAGGCGGTACCGGAGGTGAGGACAAACGAGGTGAAGCCGACGGCAGAGTTGGCGACAAAGCTGGCGAAGCCGTTGGCCGCACCGAACAGGTTAAAGCCGCCGGAGATGTACTCCATTTCGTTCAGTGTTAATTCTTTCATTGCGATTCCTTGTAGTGAATATTTCCCAAACGGGTGTAAAACCGAGGCGAAAAGTAGCATCGCGGGCGCGTGCGGCGCGAGCGATACCCGGTTAGCACAAGCTCATTTTTTCCTCATTTTTTGGCGTGAGATAGCGAAACCGATGCGGGGGAGGGGAGGGGAAGTATGAAATGAGAAAGGAACCAATTTAAAACAGAAAAGAAAAAGCCCCGTCAAAACGGGGCTTTATATCGTACTGGAGAGCAAGATTATCTCACGTAAGCCAGCAGGCTATGTGAATCCGGCACCATAAAGTCAACGGACATCATCACGGACAGCGCAGTGATGGCGACGATGGAAAAGACGAACAGCTTGCGCGCCCAGACTTTGTCATCTGCCACTTTGTAGCCACGCAGCGCCATACCCAGCCACCAGACGCTGACCGCTGCCGCCACGACCAGGTATTTATACCCGGCGTAACCGCCCAGCGAGAGCATCAGGGTCGCAACGGCAAAGGCGACGATGTACAGCGTAATATGGTTTTTGGCGACCGAAATGCCTTTCACCACCGGCAGCACCGGAATATTCGCCGCCTGATAATCCTTAAAGCGGAAAATCGCGATGGCGTAGGAGTGAGGCATCTGCCACAGGCTAAAGATAGCCAGCAGGATCGCCGCACCGCTGTCGAAATCACCGGTGACCGCGCAGTAGCCAATCACCGGCGGCGCTGCGCCGGAGAGTGAGCCAATCAGCGTGCCGTAGACAGAGTGGCGTTTCATGTACAGGCTGTAGACGCCGACATAAACCACGAACCCCATCACCCCCAGCCAGCAGGCCAGCGGATTTGCGCCGAACCACAGCAGCATAAAGCCAGCAATACCCAGCAAGGTGGCGTACACCAGCGAAGCTTCTGGCGAGATCAGCCCTTTGACCAGCACCCGGTTTTTCGTCCGTTCCATCTTACGATCGATGTCCCGGTCGATGTAGTTGTTGAATACACAACCCGAGGCGACCACCAGGGATACTCCAAGGAGCGTCCAGACGAACAGCGGATAGTCGATGTGGCCTTTGGAGGCCAGCAGGAAACCGCCGATCACGGAGATCAGGTTGCCAAAAATAATGCCTGGTTTCGTAACTTGCAGGTATTGCTTAAACATACTCGCCGCTCTTAGTGCATCATCATGTTGTAGTTCAGGTTCCACATAATCCAGATGGAGCCGACAACCACGATCGCAATGATGATTACGGTGAAGATAAATGCGGTCAGGTTCCAGCCTTCATCGGACTTGCTGTTCATATGCAGGAAGTACACGAGGTGTACCACGATCTGCACCACAGCGGTCACCAGAATGGTGCCAAGGATAACCGCATGCGAGGCGGAGCCACTCATCACCATGGCGAACGGAATGACCGTCAGGATGATGGACAGGATAAATCCTGTCATGTAGCTCTTCACGCTGCCGTGAGAAGCGCCGCTATGATCGGTAGAATGACTCATTACATCGCCCCCATCAGATAGACAACCGAGAACACGCAGATCCACACGACGTCCAGGAAGTGCCAGAACAGGCTCAGGCACAGGATACGCGTGCGGTTAGTGCTGGTCAGGCCACGACGTGAAACCTGGAACATCAGCACCGCCATCCAGATAAGGCCAGAGGTCACGTGCAGACCGTGGGTGCCGACCAGCGCGAAGAACGCGGACAGGAAGCCACTACGATCCGGACCAAAGCCTTCCATGATCAGGTGATGGAATTCATAGATTTCCATCCCGATAAATCCGGCGCCAAACAGCCAGGTCAACGCCAGCCAGGAAACCACCTGGCTCTTGTTGTTTTTGTACATGGCGATAGCCGCCATGCCGTAGGTGATGGAGCTGAACAGCAGCAGTGCGGTTTCAACCAGAACGAACGGCAGTTCGAAAATATCTTTGCCAGTCGGTCCGCCGGCCGTGCCGTTCACCAGAACGGCATAGGTAGCAAACAGCGTAGCGAAGATAATGCAGTCGCTCATCAGGTAGATCCAGAAACCGAATACCTTCATCGGTCCTGTATCATGGTGCCCGTGTTCATGCGCGTGGGCAGTATGCGCAAGAGTATCAGTTGCCATTTTTCAGCCCTGCTTTGTTAATCTCATCGAAATGCTGTTTTTCCAGTTTTTCGACTTCTGCAACCGGTACGTAGTAATCCACGTCCTCGTCAAAGCTCTTAATAATCCAGGTCGCTACGATGCCGATGAAGCTGGCGATCGCCATCCACCAGATATGCCAGATCATGGCGAAACCAAATACCGTCGCGAAGGCGGCAATGACGATGCCGGCGCCGCTGTTTTTCGGCATATGAATTTCTTCATAGTGAGCAGGCTGTTTGTACGCTTCACCTTTCTCTTTCATTTCCCAGAAGGCGTCACGCTCGTGAACCTGAGGAACGATAGCGAAGTTGTAGAACGGCGGTGGAGAAGAGGTTGCCCACTCCAGCGTACGGCCACCCCACGGGTCACCGGTCAGGTCACGGTTCTGATCGCGGTCGCGAATAGAGACGTAGAACTGAATCAGCTGGCACAGGATACCGCAGGCGATCAGCGCCGCACCGCAAGCTGCAACAACCAGCATCGGGTGGAACTGCGGATCGATCTGCTGGCTCAGACGACGGGTCATCCCCATGAAGCCCAGCACGTACAGCGGCATAAATGCTACGAAGAAGCCGATGATCCAGAACCAGAAAGCGCGTTTGCCCCAGGTTTCGTTCAGGGTGAAGCCAAAGGCTTTCGGCCACCAGTAGGTCAGACCTGCGAAGCAACCGAATACCACGCCGCCGATGATAACGTTATGGAAGTGCGCGATCAGGAACAGGCTGTTGTGCAGAACGAAGTCCGCGCCCGGTACCGCCAGCAGCACGCCGGTCATCCCACCTACGGAGAAGGTCACGATAAAGCCGATAGTCCACATCATCGCCGAGTTGAAGACGATGCGACCCTGATACATGGTGAACAGCCAGTTGAAGATCTTAACCCCGGTCGGGATCGCGATAATCATGGTGGTAATACCGAAGAAGGCGTTTACGTTCGCGCCGGCACCCATGGTGAAGAAGTGGTGCAGCCAAACGATGAACGACAGAACGGTAATACAGACGGTTGCCCACACCAGAGAGGTGTAACCGAACAGACGCTTACGCGAGAAGGTCGCGGCGATTTCGGAGAAGACCCCGAACACCGGCAGAACCAGGATGTACACTTCCGGGTGACCCCAGGCCCAAATCAGGTTGATGTACATCATCATGTTGCCACCCATATCGTTGGTAAAGAAATGGGTGCCCAGGTAACGATCCAGGGTCAGCAGCGCGATGGTGACGGTCAGAATTGGGAAAGAGGCGATAATCAGGATGTTAGCGCACAGAGATGCCCAGGAGAATACCGGCATCTTGAACATGGTCATGCCCGGGGCGCGCATCTTGATAATGGTCACGAAGAAGTTAATACCGGTCAGGGTAGTACCGATACCGGAGAGCTGCAGCGCCCAAATCCAGTAGTCGACACCTACGCCAGGACTGTACTCAATTCCCGACAGCGGCGGATAGGCCAGCCAACCGGTCTGCGCGAACTCACCGACGCCCAGAGACAGGTTAACCAGAATCACGCCCACAACGGTGAACCAGAAGCTCAGGTTGTTGAGGAACGGGAAGGCTACGTCGCGTGCGCCGAGCTGAAGCGGAACCACCAGGTTCATCAGACCGATAACGAACGGCATCGCCACGAAGAAGATCATGATAACGCCGTGGGCGGTAAAGATCTGATCGTAGTGATGAGGCGGCAGGAAGCCTGCTTCCCCGGCCGAGGCCAGCACCTGCTGGCTACGCATCATGATGGCGTCAGCAAAGCCACGCAGCAGCATGACGATTGCCACGATAACGTACATGATACCGAGACGTTTGTGGTCGACAGAGGTCAGCCACTCGTTCCATAGGTAGGACCACTTACCGAAGTAAGTGATTGCCGCCAGAAGCGCCAGTCCCCCAATGATAATCGCAGCCACCGTTACCACGATAATAGGTTCGTGGTAGGGCACTGCATCCAGTGTAAGTTTTCCGAACATCGTTTTCTTCCTCGGCCCCTTAGTGAGCGGTTTCCGCGTGGCTCATGTCCATGCCTTCCATCCCGTCGTGAGCGGCATGCTCGCCTTCAGGTTTGGACATGTTCATGCTCTCGTGAGACATGAATTTGTTCACAACATCTTTGAACAGATCCGGCTTCACGTTAGAGAAGTATTCCACTTTGTTATATTCGCTAGGCACAGCCACTTTCTCGAACGCGGCCATAGAGTCCATAGCGTTCGGAGACTGTTTCGCTTTTTCAACCCACTGATCGAAAGTTGCACGATCCGGGGTAGCAATCGCTTTGAACTTCATACCAGAGAAGCCCGGGCCACTGTAGCTAGCGGAGATACCGTCATAAGTACCAGCTTCGTCAGCAATGAGGTGCAGCTGAGTCTGCATCCCGGCCATTGCGTAGATCTGGCTGCCTAAGCGCGGAATAAAGAACGAGTTCATCACCGAGTTAGAGGTCACTTTGAAGTGTACCGGTACGTTCGCCGGGAAGGCGATTTCGTTAACGGTAGCAATACCCTGTTCCGGATAGATAAAGAACCATTTCCAGTCCATCGATACGACTTCGATGGTGATTGGTTTCTCGTCATGGACAAGCGGTTTGCTTGGCTCCAGTGCGTGAGTGGTTTTCCAGGTCAGAACGGCCAGGAACAGGATGATCAGAATAGGTACCGTCCAGACCACAGCTTCCACTTTATTGGAGTGTGACCAGTTCGGGCTATACTTCGCATCTTTATTGCTCGCGCGATACTTCCAGGCAAATCCTACTGCCATCAAGACGGCGGGAATAACGACAATCATCATCAGGCCGAAGGCCGTCAGAATCAAAGAGCGTTGCTCCAGTCCAATCTGTCCTTTTGGGTCAAGGAGTGCAGAATCACAACCACTGAGTAATACAGTACCTGCGATTAATGACATCCATCCCAAACTTTTATTGTATTTCCTGAGTCTCATTGAACGACCTCAATTCCACGGGATCTGGTGGCGTTTAAAGTGTACGGGCATTTTACGGTAAGGTTGCATTACTGTAAACATGATTGGATCTCTGTCAGTTCTGTGTTAGCGGCTTCTGCTTGCTTTGTCACATATGTTACGTAGTGTTACGTAATCGCTTGCAAAGCCTGATTTTCGTGGGATCGATAACGAAAGGGATAAGAAAAGGAGTGCTTAGCGGCGAATGGGCATAACCACCCAAAAATTAGAACAATTGTTTAACATTTAATTATCAAATAAAAGACATTGTGGAAACGTAAAATAAAATCGGCTTAGCTGAATCGGTTAAATTATTTAAAGAATCGAATAAAAACTGTCAATAATTTCCAGAAAACAAAAACGCACAAAACAACAAATAGCGCGGCGGGCAATATAAAAGCGTTAATAAGCCGTTATAATTACGTTTCGTAATTACAACGGCTAATAATGATGCAGCGTCCTTAAATCAGGTGGGTTTTACGCAGCGCCAGGTAGTCGAGCAGGCCGCCGAGCAAAATACCGCCAACGGCCGTCAGCGCGGCAACCTCCAGCAGGCCGGACAGGAAGCTGAACGACGTATAATCCAGCGCGTTGAGGATCAGCAGACCCAGCCATACCGCCAGCAGCAGGCAGCCCAGCGTCAGGATCCCCAGCGCCAGCGCATAGGCCTGCGGGTATTCGCGACGCGGTATAAAGCTTGCCGTGCGTTGGGTATGCTCGAGCGTTTGCCGGCACAGCAGCAGCAGCGCGATCCCCGGCACCGCCGCGACCACAGAGAAGAGATAGAAGGTGGACCAGCCGTGGGCCTCGACGAACCAGCCGGCGATCGGCCCGACGTACACGCGGCCAACCGCGGACAGCGCCGAGAGCAGCGCGAACTGGGTGGCGGAGAACGACTTGTTGCACAGCGTCATCAGCAGCGCCACAAACGCCGCCGTGCCCATTCCCCCGCACAGGTTCTCAAAGAATACCGCGGTCGCCATGGAATAGAGGTGCTTATCGGTAATCGACAGCAGCCAGTAGCCGGCGTTGGAGACCCCCTGCAGCAGACCGAAGATCAGCAGCGCCCGGAACAGCGTCAACCGCTGCATCAGGACGCCGCCGTACAGGGCGCCGAGAATGGTGGCGAACAGGCCTAAGGTTTTGTTCACCATCCCCACTTCACCGGCGTCAAAACCGACGCCGCGGATGAGAAAGGTGGTGGTCAGGCTCATGGCAAACGCATCGCCAAGCTTATAAAGAACGATGAGCAACAGAATAAGCCAGGCGTTGTTACGGCCGAAAAAATCACGCAGCGGCGCAACCACCGCCTGCTCCAGCGATCGGGGAACCGGGATGACGTCGCTCGGCTCGGGCGCCAGCAGCGTGGCGATGATGCAGGGCACCAGCAGCGCCGCCATCAGCCAGTACATCCCCTGCCAGCCGAGATAGCGGTCGGCGAGCCACAGGGCCAGACCACCGGAGACCAGCATCCCGAGGCGATAGCCCAGCACGCTGATCGCGGCGCCGGCGCCGCGCTCTTCCGCCGGCAGAACGTCGGTTTTCCAGGCGTCAAAGACAATATCCTGCGACGCTGAACAGAAGGCGATCACCACCGCCAGCGCCGCCATCCAGCGCAGCTGGGAGACGGGTTCAAGAAAGCCCATCGCCGCGATGGCCAACAGGAGCAGGATCTGGGTGGTTACCAGCCAGCCGCGACGTCGGCCGAGGAACGGCGGCGTGTAGCGGTCCATCAGCGGGGACCAGAGAAATTTAAAGACATAGGCCTGGCCGACCAGCGAGAAAAAACCGATCGTTTTCAGATCGATATTTTCCACCGTCATCCAGGCCTGCAGGGTACCGGAGGTGAGGGCCAGCGGCAGACCGGAGGCGAAGCCGAGGATCAGCAAAATCGCTGATTTAGGCTGCTGAAAAATGCGTAAGTAGTGACTGGACATAGCATAAAGCACGAACCCGGCGGAGGCCGGGTTCGTGGTGGCATTAACGCGCGTTTTGCTTGATGAAATCGTGAATGCTGGTGTCCTGCGCCATATCGGCGATGGTATCGGTCAGGACGCTGTTGACGGCATCAGCGATGTTTTTGTTCGAGGCCTGGAAGGCGCCTTCAACCGAGTAGCTGGCGCGGTAGTTTTTGGTCATCTTCGTGCCGTTTGCCGCGGTGGCGATGATGGCGATATCGGCTTTGGTGGCGATGTTGTAGCGCACGTTGCCCTGGGAGACGTCAGCGTAAAGTTTGTTGACGATGATCTGCAGATCGACTGCGCCGTTCGGGCCAATCATATAGCCGCGCGCGGTCATTTGTTTCTCCAGCACTTCCTGCAGCAGGAAGCGCAGGTCGCGGGAGGCGGTGAGGGTGACCTGTTGGTTGTCGCGCGTCACTTTCGCCAGCGCCTGGTCCGGACGCTGGTCGGCGCCGTTGATGCTGACGGTCACGCCCATCAGGCTCGGATCCTGCTGCGGCAGCGTGATTTTCGGCGATACTTCAATGGTGGTCGGCGGCGTGGCGCATCCTGCCAGCATAAACATGGCGACCAACGGGAAAAGGATCTTCTTAAGCATGTTCAGGTCTCAACGCATGGTGTTGTTATAAGGAAAATTACCGCCATCATAGCATTGCCAACGGCAAGGGGAAGTGGCAACGCGTGTAAATCCATCGCCCTGGCGGTTTTCTGAGCGCCCCGCTACGGTTAATCGCTCTTTCCCCGGCGGATCTGGCGACCAGAGCCAGTAAACGTGATACTTTTGAATGAAAATATCAGAACAATGCTAATTTTTTGTTGTTTTCTCCTAATGGAAGCGGTAAAAGCGGCTAACATTTAAAAGGAGTGGCGGCATCTCAGCGTTGTCGGAGGAGAAAATTCATGATGATACGTGAACAGATCGAAGCAAAACTTAGAGCAGCGTTCGACCCGATGTATCTCGAAGTCGTGGATGAAAGTTATCGTCACAACGTCCCTGCGGGCTCTGAAAGTCATTTTAAAGTGGTGTTAGTGAGCGATCGCTTCACTGGCGAGCGTTTCCTTAATCGCCACCGTATGATCTACGGCACGCTAACCGAGGAGCTGTCGAATACGGTGCACGCCCTGGCGTTGCACACCTACACGATTAAAGAATGGGAAGCGCTGCAGGATACGGTTTTCGCCTCGCCGCCGTGCCGCGGCGCGGGGAGCATCGCCTAGAAATCCCATTTGCAACCGCTGGCGCTTTTCCAGTATGTTGCTTGCAGATTTAGCAAAAACGGCCTACGGGCCGTTTTGTTTTGCCTGGAAAATGCGCAAAGTCAGCGCTTTTGCGGACAAAATTGAGCGGGAAATGTGAAAAATGCCGCAGCACCAGGCGACAACCGTTCTCGACTCACAAAAGTGATGCCGCTATAATGCCGCGTCTTATATATGAATGTCTTCGGGATGATTCTGACGACAGGGAATGTGTTTCTGATTTGAAGAGGGCATCCCGGTTCTGCGAAGCCACCTACACGCGCTTCCAGAGTTGACCGAGCACTGTGATTTTTTTGAGGTAACAAGATGCAAGTTTCAGTTGAAACCACTCAGGGCCTTGGGCGCCGTGTAACGATTACTATCGCCGCTGACAGCATCGAGAATGCTGTCAAAAGCGAGCTGGTCAACGTAGCGAAAAAAGTTCGCATTGACGGCTTCCGTAAAGGCAAAGTGCCGATGAATGTTGTTGCTCAGCGTTATGGCGCATCCGTTCGCCAGGACGTGCTGGGCGACCTGATGAGCCGTCATTTCGTTGACGCGATCATCAAAGAAAAAATCAATCCGGCCGGCGCGCCGAACTACGTTCCGGGCGAATACAAACTGGGCGAAGACTTCACCTACGCGGTAGAGTTCGAAGTGTACCCGGAAGTTGAACTGCAGGGTCTGGAAGCGATCGAAGTAGAAAAACCGGTTGTTGAAGTGACCGACGCTGACGTTGACACCATGCTGGAAACCCTGCGCAAGCAGCAGGCCACCTGGAAAGACAAAGAAGGCGCAGTTGACGCGGAAGATCGCGTAACCATCGACTTCACCGGTTCCGTAGACGGCGAAGAGTTCGAAGGCGGCAAAGCGTCTGACTTCGTACTGGCGATGGGTCAGGGTCGTATGATCCCGGGCTTCGAAGACGGTATCAAAGGCCACAAAGCGGGTGACGAGTTCACCATCGACGTGACCTTCCCGGAAGAGTACCACGCTGAAAACCTGAAAGGTAAAGCGGCTAAGTTCGTTATCAACCTGAAGAAAGTTGAAGAACGTGAACTGCCGGAGCTGACCGAAGAATTCATCAAACGTTTCGGCGTGGAAGATGGTTCCGTCGCTGGCCTGCGCGCTGAAGTGCGTAAAAACATGGAACGCGAGCTGAAAGGCGCTGTGCGTAACCGCGTGAAGTCTCAGGCTATCGAAGGTCTGGTTAAAGCTAACGAAATCGACGTTCCGGCGGCCCTGATCGACAGCGAAATCGACGTGCTGCGTCGCCAGGCTGCTCAGCGTTTCGGTGGCAACGAGAAACAGGCTCTGGAACTGCCGCGTGAGCTGTTCGAAGAGCAGGCTAAACGCCGCGTAGTGGTTGGCCTGCTGCTGGGCGAAGTGATTCGCACCAACGAGCTGAAAGCTGACGAAGAGCGCGTGAAAGGCCTGATCGAAGAGATGGCTTCTGCTTACGAAGATCCGTCAGAAGTGGTTGAGTTCTACAGCAAGAACAAAGAGCTGATGGACAACATGCGCAACGTGGCGCTGGAAGAGCAGGCTGTTGAAGCCGTGCTGGCGAAAGCCAAAGTGTCTGAAAAAGCCACTTCCTTCAACGAACTGATGAACCAGCAGGCGTAATTTCGCCGCGATGGTTTAAGGTTCGGGCAAAAACCCGTTGCCGAAAGGCGGCGGGTTTTTTTTTAGGATAATGCCAGCCTCAGGCACGGTGCTAAAACGCATTTACCATGATAGCGTTACAGCAAAAGCTTGTTATGCTTGAAATATGGCAACGCCATCCCCATTACCGGGGGAGGCAACTGCATCCGCAATTGCACGCGTGTTGAAGAGGCGGTGACGCGTTCAGCGGATAGAAACTGTGGCTGATAATCCGTCCGTAAGGTTACAATCAGTGCAGCAGGTATTTTAAAATTACTCCAGGAGACGGAAATGTCATACAGTGGCGAACGAGACAACTTTGCACCCCATATGGCCCTGGTGCCGATGGTCATTGAACAGACCTCACGCGGTGAACGTTCTTTTGATATCTACTCCCGTCTGCTTAAGGAACGCGTCATTTTTCTGACCGGCCAGGTCGAAGACCACATGGCAAACCTGATCGTGGCGCAGATGCTGTTTCTGGAAGCGGAAAACCCGGAAAAAGACATTTACCTGTACATTAACTCTCCGGGCGGGGTGATCACCGCCGGGATGTCGATCTATGACACCATGCAGTTCATCAAGCCGGACGTCAGCACCATCTGTATGGGACAGGCCGCGTCCATGGGCGCGTTCCTGTTGACCGCCGGGGCGAAGGGCAAGCGTTTCTGCCTGCCGAACTCCCGCGTGATGATCCACCAGCCGCTGGGCGGCTATCAGGGGCAGGCGACGGATATTGAGATCCACGCCCGTGAAATCCTGAAGGTGAAAGGACGCATGAATGAGCTGATGGCGCATCATACCGGCCAGTCTCTTGAGCAGATTGAGCGTGACACCGAGCGTGACCGCTTCCTCTCTGCTGCGGAAGCCGTGGAGTACGGACTGGTCGACTCTATTTTGACCCATCGTAATTGATGCCCGAGGCGCAAGGGTGCCGCTTTACGCTGCATCCTTCTCGCCACGTCTGCTAAGCGGTTGGCATTTTTCCGGAGGCTTGCCGGGCAGGCAGGCGGCCGGTAGCTTCGCTACCGCCTCGATGTAGCGCGAAGGATTTTGTGTATATACTAATGAAGGGCGGCACAACGCTATATGGCGGCTTGCGCCTGAGAATGGCATTTGCGTCGTCGTGTGCGGCACAAAGAACTTAAAAAGAGGTTTGGACTCATGACAGATAAACGCAAAGATGGATCGGGCAAATTGTTGTATTGCTCTTTTTGCGGCAAAAGCCAGCATGAAGTGCGTAAGCTGATCGCCGGGCCATCCGTGTATATCTGCGACGAATGCGTTGATTTATGTAACGACATCATTCGCGAAGAGATTAAAGAAGTTGCGCCGCACCGCGAGCGCAGCGCGTTGCCGACGCCGCACGAGATTCGCCACCACCTTGATGATTACGTCATCGGTCAGGAACAGGCGAAAAAAGTGTTGGCGGTCGCGGTATACAACCACTACAAACGTCTGCGCAATGGCGATACCAGCAATGGCGTAGAGCTGGGTAAAAGTAACATTCTGCTGATCGGGCCGACCGGCTCCGGTAAAACGCTGCTGGCGGAAACCCTGGCGCGCCTGCTGGATGTGCCGTTTACCATGGCGGACGCCACCACCCTGACCGAAGCCGGTTATGTGGGTGAGGACGTCGAAAATATCATTCAGAAACTGCTGCAGAAGTGCGACTACGACGTGCAGAAAGCGCAGCGCGGCATCGTCTATATCGACGAAATCGACAAAATTTCGCGTAAATCCGACAACCCGTCGATTACCCGCGACGTCTCCGGCGAAGGCGTGCAGCAGGCGCTGCTGAAGCTTATCGAAGGCACAGTCGCCGCCGTTCCACCGCAGGGCGGGCGCAAACACCCGCAGCAGGAGTTCCTGCAGGTTGATACCTCCAAGATCCTGTTTATCTGCGGCGGCGCGTTTGCCGGTCTGGATAAAGTGATTTCCCACCGTGTGGAAACCGGCTCCGGCATTGGTTTTGGCGCGACGGTTAAAGCGAAGTCCGACAAAGCGAGCGAAGGCGAACTGCTGGCCCAGGTCGAGCCGGAAGATCTGATCAAGTTTGGTTTGATTCCGGAATTCATTGGCCGTCTGCCGGTAGTGGCAACCCTGAACGAGCTGAGCGAAGAAGCGCTGATCCAGATCCTGAAAGAGCCGAAAAACGCCCTGACCAAGCAGTATCAGGCGCTGTTTAGCCTGGAAGGCGCAGAGCTTGAATTCCGCGACGAAGCGCTGGATGCCATCGCCAAGAAAGCGATGGCGCGTAAAACCGGCGCCCGTGGCCTGCGTTCCATTGTGGAAGCGGCGCTGCTGGACACCATGTATGACCTGCCTTCGATGGAAGATGTCGAAAAAGTGGTCATTGATGAGTCGGTTATCGCCGGGCAGAGCAAACCGCTGCTGATCTACGGCAAACCGGAAGCTCAGCAGGCATCTGGCGAATAATTAGCCATTTCACTCAAGCAGTTAACAAAAAGGGGGGATTTTATCTCCCCTTTTATTTTTCCTGCATTCCCGCCGTTGAATGTGTGGAATACATCCCCATATACTGGATTACATATTAACGACGATGCAGTGGAGTGTGGCGTCGTCGGCTACCTGGCGGACTTTAAACTAAGAGAGAGCTCTATGAATCCTGAGCGTTCTGAACGCATTGAAATCCCCGTATTGCCGTTGCGCGATGTGGTGGTTTATCCGCACATGGTCATACCCCTGTTCGTAGGGCGGGAAAAATCTATCCGTTGCCTCGAAGCGGCCATGGACCATGATAAAAAAATCATGCTGGTTGCGCAGAAAGAAGCGTCGACGGATGAGCCGGGTGTAAACGATCTTTTCACCGTTGGAACCGTGGCGTCTATTTTGCAGATGCTGAAGCTGCCGGACGGCACCGTGAAGGTGCTGGTCGAAGGGCTACAGCGTGCACGCATTTCTGCGCTGTCTGATAATGGCGAGCATTTCTCGGCGAAAGCGGAGTATCTCGACTCGCCGGCGATTGACGAACGTGAGCAGGAAGTGCTGGTTCGTACCGCTATCAGCCAGTTTGAAGGCTATATCAAGCTGAATAAAAAGATCCCACCGGAAGTGCTGACGTCGCTGAACAGCATCGACGATCCGGCGCGCCTGGCGGATACCATCGCGGCGCATATGCCGCTGAAGCTGGCGGACAAGCAGTCCGTGCTGGAGATGTCCGACGTCAACGAACGTCTGGAATATCTGATGGCGATGATGGAATCGGAAATCGATCTGCTGCAGGTTGAGAAGCGCATTCGCAACCGCGTCAAAAAGCAGATGGAGAAATCCCAGCGCGAGTACTATCTGAATGAGCAAATGAAAGCCATTCAGAAAGAACTCGGCGAGATGGACGACGCCCCGGACGAAAACGAAGCGCTGAAGCGCAAGATCGACGCGGCGAAAATGCCGAAAGAGGCGAAAGAGAAAACCGAAGCGGAACTGCAGAAGCTGAAGATGATGTCGCCGATGTCTGCGGAAGCGACCGTCGTGCGTGGCTACATCGACTGGATGGTGCAGGTGCCGTGGAATGCGCGCAGTAAGGTCAAGAAAGACCTGCGTCAGGCCCAGGAGATCCTCGATACCGATCACTATGGTCTGGAGCGCGTGAAGGACCGCATCCTTGAGTATCTCGCGGTGCAGAGCCGGGTGAACAAAATCAAGGGGCCGATCCTCTGCCTGGTGGGACCGCCGGGGGTAGGTAAAACCTCGCTGGGGCAATCTATCGCCAAAGCGACCGGCCGGAAATACGTCCGCATGGCGCTGGGCGGCGTGCGCGATGAAGCGGAAATTCGCGGTCATCGTCGAACCTATATTGGCTCGATGCCGGGCAAACTGATCCAGAAAATGGCGAAAGTGGGGGTGAAAAACCCGCTGTTCCTGCTGGATGAGATCGACAAAATGTCTTCCGACATGCGCGGCGACCCGGCTTCCGCGTTGCTTGAGGTGCTGGACCCGGAACAGAACGTGGCCTTTAACGACCACTATCTGGAAGTGGATTACGATCTCAGCGACGTGATGTTCGTGGCGACGTCCAACTCCATGAACATTCCGGCGCCGCTGCTGGACCGTATGGAAGTGATTCGCCTCTCGGGTTACACCGAAGATGAAAAACTGAACATCGCCAAGCGTCACCTGCTGCCGAAGCAGATCGAACGCAACGCGCTGAAGAAAGGCGAACTGACCGTCGACGATAGCGCCATTATCGGCATTATTCGTTACTACACCCGTGAAGCGGGCGTTCGTAGCCTGGAGCGTGAAATCTCCAAGCTGTGCCGTAAGGCCGTTAAGCAGCTGTTGCTGGATAAAACGCTGAAACACATCGAAATTAACGGTGAGAATCTGCATGATTATCTCGGCGTACAGCGCTTCGACTATGGCCGCGCCGATAGTGAGAACCGCGTCGGTCAGGTGACCGGTCTGGCGTGGACGGAAGTGGGCGGCGATCTGCTGACCATCGAAACCGCCTGCGTACCGGGTAAAGGCAAACTGACCTACACCGGCTCGCTGGGCGAG
Organism: Klebsiella sp. M041; assembly: GCF_059759695.1. NCBI lineage: Bacteria > Pseudomonadati > Pseudomonadota > Gammaproteobacteria > Enterobacterales > Enterobacteriaceae > Klebsiella > Klebsiella sp. M041. Next base: position 231,166 of record NZ_JCAXWU010000005.1, on the reverse strand, counting down.
GTGATGCAGGAGTCGATTCAGGCTGCGCTGACCGTGGTACGTTCGCGGGCGGACAAGCTGGGCATTAACGCCGACTTCTACGAGAAGCGTGATATTCACGTCCACGTACCGGAAGGGGCGACGCCGAAGGATGGCCCGAGCGCGGGTATCGCCATGTGTACGGCGCTGGTCTCCTGCCTGACCGGCAACCCGGTACGCGCCGATGTGGCGATGACCGGGGAGATTACGCTGCGTGGTCAGGTGCTGCCGATCGGCGGTTTGAAGGAAAAACTGCTGGCGGCGCATCGCGGCGGTATTAAGACTGTTCTGATTCCTGATGAGAACAAACGCGACCTTGAAGAAATTCCGGATAACGTTATCGCCGATTTGGATATCCATCCGGTGAAACGAATCGAGGAAGTTCTGACACTTGCGCTGCAGAACGAACCGTTCGGCATGCAGGTTGTGACTGCGAAATAGTGATTCTGCGCAAATTGCGCTAATAAAAATAGGGCTGGTAAGTCATTTCGGACTTGCCAGCCTTTTTTTGTGTAGCTAACTTAGATCGCTGGCAGGGGGGTCATCGACAACTGCTGTTGTAAGGGCATGACAGTCCTGATATAACTGCTGCGCGGTCGCACTATGAAGGACTCTGGTGCGATATAAATTATAAAGAGAGGAAGAGAACAGTGAATAAATCTCAACTGATTGACAAAATTGCTGCGGGTGCGGACATTTCTAAAGCTGCAGCTGGACGTGCGTTAGATGCTTTAATCGCTTCTGTTACTGAATCTCTGCAGGCTGGGGATGACGTTGCGCTGGTAGGTTTCGGTACCTTTGCTGTTAAAGAACGTGCCGCCCGTACTGGTCGCAACCCACAAACAGGTAAAGAAATTACTATCGCTGCCGCAAAAGTGCCGGGCTTCCGTGCTGGTAAAGCGCTGAAAGACGCGGTGAACTGATCGGCTTTCCCGTCAGGGAATGTGACGAAGTACAAGGGCGCATCGTGAGATGTGCCTTTTTTATTGCCTTTTCAGACCACTTTATGTGTGTTTATCGCCACTTGTGGGCTGACAATCACCCTGTTTTCTTGTCAAAATACGTCCTCACGCGCGGCGGCCATCACGTGCTATGCTGCGCGAGCTAAAGTCATCTACAGCGGAGCGTTGTTACACCATGATGGACAACCTACGCACGGCCGCCAACAGCGTCGTGCTCAAGATTATTTTCGGTATCATTATCGTCTCGTTCATTTTGACCGGGGTGAGTGGTTACCTGATTGGCGGTGGCAAAAACTATGCCGCAAAAGTGAATGGCCAGGAGATTGGCCGTGGGCAGTTTGAAAACGCCGTCGCCAGCGAACGTAACCGTATGCAGCAGCAGCTTGGCGACCAGTTCTCCGAGCTGGCGGCGAACGAAAACTACATGAAAACCATGCGCCAGCAGGTGCTGAACCGCCTGATCGATGAGTCGCTTCTGGATCAGTATGCCCGCGAGCTGGGCCTCAGCATCAGCGATGAGCAGGTGAAGCAGGCGATCTTCCAGACCCAGGCGTTCCAGACGAACGGTAAGTTCGACAACCAGCGTTTCAGCGGTATTGTCGCCCAGATGGGAATGACCACCGATCAGTACGCCCAGGCGCTGCGTAACCAGCTGACCACGCAGCAGCTGATTAACGCCATTGCGGGTACCGACTTCATGCTGCCGGGTGAGTCCGATCAGCTGGCGGCGCTGGTGTCTCAGCAGCGTGTCGTCCGCGAAGCGACCATCAACGTCAACGCCCTGGCGGCAAAACAGACCGCCAGCGATGAGGAAATCAACGCTTTCTGGCAGCAGAATCAGGCCCGTTTTATGGCGCCGGAGCAGTTCCGCGTGAGCTACATCAAGATGGATGCCGCCAGCATGCAGGAAAACGCCTCTGACGAAGAAATCCAGTCATGGTATGACCAGCATAAAGATCAGTTCACTCAGCCGCAGCGTAATCGCTACAGCGTGATTCAGACTAAAACTGAAGCCGACGCGAAAGCGGTGCTGGCCGAGCTGCAAAAAGGCGCTGATTTCGCCACGCTGGCAAAAGAAAAATCGACCGATATTATTTCTGCTCGCAACGGCGGCGATATGGGGTGGATGGAAGATGCCTCTACCGTGCCTGAGCTGAAAGAGGCCGGCCTGAAAGAGAAAGGCCAGCTCTCCGGAGTGATCAAATCCTCGGTTGGCTTCCTGGTGGCCCGTCTGGACGACGTCCAGCCGGCGCAGGTCAAGCCGCTGGCTGACGTGCGCAATGACATTGCGGCGAAAGTGAAGCAGGAGAAAGCGCTGGATGCTTACTATGCGCTGCAGCAGAAGGTGAGCGATGCGGCCAGCAACGATAATGAATCGCTGGCGGGCGCGGCGCAGGTCGCCGGAGTGCAGGTGGTGGAAACCGGCTGGTTTGGCCGCGATAACCTGCCGGAAGAGCTGAACTTTAAACCGGTCGCTGACGCTATCTTCAACGGCGGTCTGGTCGGTGCGAACGGCGCGCCGGGCAGCAACTCTGACATCATTACCGTTGATGGCGATCGCGCTTTTGTTCTGCGTATCAGCGAGCACAAAGCCGAGGCGGTGAAACCGCTGGCCGAAGTGAAGGCGCAGGTCAGCGATATCGTTAAGCACAATAAAGCGGAACAGCAGGCGAAGCTGGATGCCGATAAGCTGCTGGCGGCGCTGAAAGACGGCAAAGGCGATGAGGCGATGAAGGCGGCTGGCCTGAGCTTTGGCGCGCCGCAGACGCTTTCCCGTACCGGCCAGGATCCGCTGAGCCAGCTGGCATTCACTCTGCCGCTGCCGCAGCAGGGCAAACCGGTCTATGGCGTTGGCAGCAACATGCAAGGCGATGTGGTGCTGGTGGCGCTGGATGAAGTGAAAGCAGGCAGCATGCCGGAAGAGCAGAAGAAGGCTATGGTTCAGGGGATTACCCAGAACAATGCCCAAATCGCTTTCGAAGCGCTGATGAGCAACCTGCGCAAGGCGGCGAAAATTAAGCTGGGCGACAGCATCGACCAGCAGCAGTAATTTCGCGTCGTTTCGCAAAAATACGCAACACCATGTAATCCTCAGGGGCCGCTTTCGCGGCCCTTTCCATTTCTGTGATTTGCCTTTTGTCGGCCATCCGCACTGACGCTATCGTAGCTTTGCTGTCTACACACAAGGAGATATCAGCATGAAATATGGAATAAAAGCACTGATGGCCGCGGGCGTTCTGGTTTTCGCGGTAGGCGCACAGGGCGCGCTGGCCGCCCCCGCCAGCGGCAAAGCGGTGGTAACCAAAGAGCATGTCCCGGCGTCCTCTTCGGCGAAAGCGAAAGCGGAACCCGGCGAGGCCGACAACGGGGCGACCAAAGTCAGCATTAACCACGCCAGCGCCGAGCAGCTGGCGCAGGCTCTGAATGGCGTGGGGTTGAAAAAAGCCCAGGCGATTGTCAGCTACCGTGAGGAGTACGGGCCGTTTAAAACCCTTGATGACCTGAAGCAGGTCCCGGGGATGGGCAGTGCGCTGGTGGAGCGGAATTTAGCCCATCTGACGCTGTAAATTTTATGTCAGCGCTTGCACAGCGGTGATTTTTTGCCAGGATAAAGAGGTTGCATTAAGTGGTGTGACCTCTTACCTCACAAACAACAATAACAGAAAGGCATTGATGCTATGCAAACACAAATTAAAGTTCGCGGCTATCATCTGGACGTCTACCAGCATGTGAATAACGCACGCTACCTGGAGTTCCTTGAGGAGGCCCGCTGGGATGGTCTGGAAAATAGCCCGGCGTTTCAGTGGATGACCGAGAAAAACATCGCCTTCGTGGTGGTGAATATTAATATCAACTACCGCCGTCCGGCGGTCCTGGGCGATGTGCTGACGGTGAGCAGCAAACTGGAGCAACTCAACGGCAAAAGCGGCACGCTCAGCCAGGTGGTCACCCTCAACCCCAATGGCGAGGTGGTGGCCGATGCGCTGATCACCTTCGTCTGTATTGATTTGAAAACCCAGAAGGCGCTGCCGCTGGAAGGGGAACTGCGTGAGAAACTCGACCAGATGAACTTGCGCTGACAACCGTCGCGTGCGTGCCGGGCGGTGGCGCGCTTCGACCTCCGGAAGGTGATCAACCCCTTGCCCCGGTATGCGTAGCGCCACCGGGGAATTTGAACTGAAGCTTCGGGCAGATACCTCTTCGGAGGCTATGCCTGTGTCAAGCCGGTTTTTTGCTTCATCACCGCCATTACCCCGACCTTATCGGCCAGATACTGGTTGAGCCCGTTAGCGCGCAGGTTGCAGGCGGCGCACTGGCCGCAACCATCGCCCTTAATGCCGTTGTAGCAGGTGAGGGTTTCCCGGCGCACCAGATCCAACTGACCCCAGTAGTCGGCCAGCGCCCAGGTCTCGGCTTTGTTCAGCCACATCAGCGGGGTTTCAAAGCGAATGTCTTTCGCCATCCCAAGGCTGACGGCGTGGTGCAGCGCTTTGACAAACTCATCGCGGCAGTCCGGGTAGCCGGAGAAATCGGTCTCGCACACGCCGGTGATGATAGCGTCGGCTTTTACCTGATAGGCGTAGATTGCCGTCAGGGTTAAAAACAGAATATTGCGCCCCGGGACAAAAGTATTGGGAATGCCCTCGGCATCAGGCTGATAGTCCGGTACCGCAATGTTATCGCGGGTCAGGCTGCTGACCGCCAGTTCATTGAGCAGGGTAACGTCCAGCACTTTATGCGCGACGGCGCCAAGTTTCAGGGCGAGTTCGCGCGCAACGTCGATTTCCGCGCGGTGGCGTTGGCCATAATCAAAAGTGACGCAATGCACTTCATCATACTGTTGCAGAGCCTGCACCAGACAGGTGGTTGAATCTTGTCCTCCGCTGAAGACAACTACGGCGCGTTTCATGGCAATTCCTGACTTAATGAGTAAAGGCGATATGGTAGCGCCAGACGCCCGCCACCACCAGCTCTCTCACGTCGACGCCGGCAGCCAGGCGCTGGCGAAGTCGAACCAGCCGCGGGCGTTGAGGCGCAAGCCATTGACACCCGGCGGGGCGCTGATCCGATAGTTGTATTTAAACAGCGGCGTCATGATGGCGTCTTCCATCAGGTTGTTGAATACGTTGCGCAGCGCATCGTTGCGGCTGCGGGCTTCCGGCTGCGCCTGTACCGCGTCTAATGTCGCCTGCAGATGGGCATATTGCGCCCCGGTCAGCAAATTGGGCCACAGCATATCGCAGCGCAGCCACTGCTCCAGGGTATACTCTGGCGCTTCGCCGATCAGGCGGTCGCCCATCATCAGGTCGGCCTGCCCCAGATGCTGGCAGCCCTCCCAGTTTTTGGCGTCATGAAACAGAAGCGTCAGCTCGCAGCCCAGCACAGCCAGCCGCTGTCTCAGCTGTTCGGCCATGGCGTGGAGTTCGACCGGCAGATGGTAGAGCAGCGTGAGCCTGGCCGGCAGCGGCACCGCGCTGTTTTCCGGCCCCTGCGGGATGGACCATCCCGGCAACACCTCATGGCTTGGCGTAATCAGATCCTCGTCGAGCGGCAGCGTTTCCAGCAACGATGAGCGGTGAATTATCGATACCAGCCGCTGGGCCTGCGCTTTGCTAAGCCGAGGGCTGTGACGCAGGGTCAGATAGCAGAAGCCAAGACTGATGCTGTTGCTGACCTGGCGCAGGTTATGGAGCTCTTCGCGATCGCCAATCGTGATCTGCACCGGGTGGCGGCAGCTGGTCCCGAGATCGCGATCGAAGAGCTGGGGGGTGATCCAGTACTCCACCGCCTGGATCAGCGGATGCCGCAGATGGTAGCGGGGATGGTTCTCCAGGCGGACGAGTTCCGGACTAAACCGCTTCAGGCGGAACGGTCCGCAGCCGATGGCCGGATCGTCAGGATGGGCCAGCACGCTGCAATAGCTGGCGAGGCGGAACGGCAGCCAGTAGTCAGGACGATGCAGCGTGATGGTTAGGCACTGGGCGTGAGTGACATCGATGCGGCTGATACTGGCGAAGAGGGTCCGCAAGGCGGGCAGATCCAGCAGCAGCAGTAAGCGCTGCCGCAGCTGTGCGGTTTCCACCGCATCGCCGTTGTGCCAGCACAGCGTGGAGCGGATATAAAACTGCCAGCGCAGGCCGTCAGGGGAGACCTGCCAGTGGTGCGCCAGATCGCCGATCGGCATAGTGTCGCCTTCGTCGAAGCGCGTCAGCCCGGCATAGATCTGCCCGGCCAGATGCTGCTCGGCGCGTCCGGGCAGAAAGCCGGGGCGTAGCGGCTCCAGCGGGCGATAGTATGGAATACGCAGCGTCGGGGTATTATTTTGCCACTGACCGCCCAGAAAGGGGTGGAGCAGGGCTTTCAGCTCCACCGCGGCCAGCTGCGCCAGCTCCAGCGCGTTTTGCTGCTGACCTTTATGCAGCGCCAGCTCCATCATCTCATTGCGCAAACGTTCCGGCGTTTTGTAAAAAGAGAGCAGTCCGCGCTTGCCGCGCCCGGAGCGGGCCTGCCAGCTTAACCATCCGGCCTCTTGCGCCTGACGCAGCAGGGTACGGACGTGGCGTTCGCTGCAAAAACAGCGTTCCGCCAGTTCGCCGACGGTGACCTGCTGCGGCGCCCCGGCTGAGGGTTGCCACAGCCGCTGGTACTGATTTAAACGGTGTAAGAGTCGCATAAGCGCTGTCGTCCACCGGGCCGTAATAAACCCGGAACAATTTATATTATCTATTCACTATTACTTCCGTATATCCCAGGTGATACTGCAGCACAAGCGAAGCCCATCACACATTGGGGAAAACACCATGGCAAAACTGGCAGCATTTGATATGGACGGCACCTTGCTGATGCCGGACCATCGTCTCGGAGAAAAGACGCTCACCGCGCTGAAACGGCTGCGGGAACGCGATATCACCCTGACGTTCGCCACCGGCCGCCATGCGCTGGAGATGCACCATGTGATGGGTGAGTTTTCCCTGGACGCCTTTCTGATCACGGGCAACGGGACGCGCATCCACTCGCTGGAAGGGGAGGAGCTGTACCGTCAGGATCTCAATCCCGAGGTAGCGGAAGAAGTGCTGCATAGTCGATGGGATACCCGGGCCAGCATGCACGTGTTTAATGACGGCGGTTGGTTCACCGGCCAGGCAAGGCCTGAGCTGCTGAAGGCGCATGTCTTTAGCGGGTTTCGCTATCAACTGTGTGATCCGAAACGTATGTCGGCGCATCATGTCACCAAGATCTGCTTCTGCGGCGATCATGACGATCTGCGCCGCCTGCGGATCCAACTGAATGAGGCGCTGGGCCAGCGCGCGTTTCTCTGCTTCTCGGCGTTGGACTGTCTGGAAGTGCTGCCGGTTGGCTGCAATAAAGGCGCGGCGCTGGCGAGGCTGAGCCAGCACCTGGGCCTCACCCTACAGGAGTGCATGGCCTTCGGCGATGCGATGAACGATCGCGAGATGCTTCGCAGCGTCGGGCGGGGGTTCATCATGGGCAACGCGATGCCGCAGCTGAAAGCCGAGCTGCCGCATCTCCCGGTTATCGGCGACTGCCGGCATCAGGCGGTCTCCCATTTTTTAACGCATTGGCTGGATAATCCTGATCTTCCTTATTCCCCCGAATAGAGAGACCCTTCCAGCAAGCCAGATAGCATTCTATCTGGCTTTTTTTATGTTCTGCTGACCAGCCGGGCTAGCTCCGCCTGCCAGGGGGCGATATCGCCGATGTTGGCCGCCACCCACTGTGGGTTGTAATAGCTTTCCAGATAACGCTCGCCGCTGTCGCACAGCAGGGTCACGAGGGAACCCGTGCGTCCTTCCTCGCGCATCCGCGCGGCCAGCTGCAGCACCCCCCACATATTGGTTCCGGTCGAGGCGCCGACTTTCCGTCCAAGCTGCGTTTCCAGCCACAAAGCAGTGGCCACGCTTGCCGCATCCGGCACGCGCAGCATCTCATCTACAACGTCGGGAATAAACGATGGTTCGACCCGCGGGCGGCCGATGCCTTCAATTTTGCTGCCGACCGGGCTGCGCAGGCTGGCGTCGCGTGTCTGCCAGTAATCGAGGAACACCGAATTTTGCGGGTCGACAACCATCAGCTGCGTCTCGTAGCCCTGGCTGCGAATATAGCGGCCAATGGTCGCTGAGGTGCCGCCGGTGCCGGCGCTCATCACGATCCACGATGGCTGCGGGTGCGGCTCATGGCTCATCTGGCGGAAAATACTGTCGGCGATATTGTTATTGCCGCGCCAGTCGGTGGCCCGCTCGGCGAAGGTAAACTGATCCATATAGTGACCGTTCAGCTCGCGCGCCAGCGTTTCGGAAGCCGCATAGATTTCGCAGGCGTTCTGCACAAAATGGCAGCGTCCGCCGTAGAACTCGATCTGTTCGATTTTACGTCTGGCGGTGCAGGAGGGCATCACGGCGATAAACGGCAGCCCCAGCAGGCGGGCGAAATAGGCTTCAGAAACCGCGGTCGAACCCGAAGACGATTCGATAATCGTGGTGCCTTCTTTGATCCAGCCGTTGCACAGGCCATAGAGAAACAGCGACCGCGCCAGACGGTGTTTGAGGCTACCGGTCGGATGCGTACTTTCATCCTTCAGATAAATCGGGATCCCGGGAAAACCAGGCAGCGCCAGGCGAATCAGGTGTGTATCGGCGGAACGCTGATAGTCGGCGTTAATTTCACTAATGGCGTGTTTTACCCAGGCGCTATTCATCTCGGATTCCTGTTTGTCATTTTGTGCCCAGCTTAGCGGATTGTGCGGGAAAAATTGTTGCTATTTAGCCTTTCAATTACAATTGCAGGAGTAAATTATTCTCTCTGGTGGCCTTATGTTAGATAAAATTGACCGTAAGCTGCTGGCGCTGCTGCAGGAAGATTGCACCCTCTCTTTGCAGGCGCTGGCTGATGCCGTTAATCTGACCACGACCCCTTGCTGGAAACGCCTGAAACGACTCGAGGATGACGGTATTCTCCGCGGGCGCGTCGCCTTACTGGATGCGGAAAAGGTGGGGCTGGGGCTGACGGCGTTTGTCCTGATCAAGACCCAACATCACAGCAGCGACTGGTATTGCCATTTTGTGAGCGAAGTGACGCAGATGGCTGAAGTGCTCGGCTTCTGGCGGATGGCGGGGGAGTATGACTATCTGCTGCGGGTGCAGGTGGCCGATATGAAGCGCTATGACGACTTTTATAAACGTTTGGTGAACAGCGTGCCGGGGCTGTCGGATGTCACTTCGAGTTTTGCCATGGAACAGATAAAATACACCACCGCCTTGCCTGTCGAATAACGGTATTGCGCCGTAACCCATAACAAAATCAGGATCTTACTGCTTGCGATTATTTGCACAACTCAGCTGGTATTTCCGCCGGGAGTGGCGCCGCTATCTTGGCGCCATTGCCCTGCTGGCCATTATTGCCGTCCTGCAGCTTGTTCCGCCGAAGGTGGTGGGCATTGTGGTCGACGGCGTGACGCAACAACATTACACCGCGGAGAAGGTGTGGATGTGGATCGGCGCGCTGGTGCTGATCGCGGTGATGGTTTACCTGCTGCGCTATGTCTGGCGCGTGCTGCTGTTCGGCGCCTCTTACCAGCTGGCGGTTGAACTGCGGGAAGACTTTTACCGGCAGCTGAGCCGCCAGCATCCGGCGTTCTATTTGCGCCATCGCACCGGGGATCTGATCGCCCGCGCCACCAACGACGTGGACCGGGTGGTGTTTGCCGCCGGTGAAGGGGTGTTAACCCTGGTGGATTCTCTGGTGATGGGCTGTGCGGTGTTGATTGTGATGTCGACGCAGATTAGCTGGCAGCTCACCCTGCTGGCGCTGCTGCCGATGCCGCTGATGGCCCTGGCGATTAAACGCAACGGCGATGCCCTTCACGAACGTTTTCGCGTTGCCCAGGCGGCCTTTTCCAGCCTCAACGATCGCACGCAGGAGAGTCTGACCAGCATCCGCATGATTAAGGCGTTCGGGCTGGAGGATCGCCAGTCGGCGCAGTTTGCCGCCGATGCGGCCGATACTGGAGCGAAAAATATGCGCGTGGCGCGCATTGACGCTCGCTTCGACCCTACTATCTATATCGCCATCGGGGCGGCGAATCTGCTGGCCATCGGCGGCGGCAGCTGGATGGTGATCCACGGTAGCCTGACGCTGGGTCAGCTCACCAGCTTTGTGATGTACCTTGGTCTGATGATCTGGCCGATGCTGGCGCTGGCGTGGATGTTTAACATCGTGGAGCGCGGTAGCGCGGCCTATGGTCGTATTCGCACCATGCTCGAAGAGGCGCCGGCGGTGGACGACGGGACCGAGACGGTACCGGCTGGCCGCGGCGTCCTGCAGGTCGCTATCCGCGATTTCATCTATCCGCAGGCGAGCAAACCTTCGCTGGAACAGGTTAATTTTACCCTGCAGCCGGGGCAAATGCTGGGCATCTGCGGGCCGACGGGCGCTGGCAAAAGCACCATTCTGGCCCTGCTGCAGCGCCATTTTGACGTCACCAGCGGCGAGATCCGCTTTCACGATCTGCCGCTACCGCGTCTGCAGCTCGACAGCTGGCGCGAACGGCTGGCGGTGGTCAATCAGACGCCGTTTTTATTCTCCGATACCGTCGCCAATAATATCGCGCTGGGAAAACCGGACGCGACGCCGGAACAGATTGAGCGGGTGGCGCGGCTGGCCAGCGTGCATGACGACATTCTGCGTCTGCCCCAGGGGTACGATACCGAAGTGGGCGAGCGCGGCGTGATGCTCTCCGGCGGCCAGAAACAGCGCATCTCGATTGCCCGCGCCCTGCTGCTGGAGGCCGAAATTCTGATCCTTGATGATGCTTTATCCGCGGTGGATGGCCGCACCGAACACCAGATCCTGCATAACCTGCGCCAGTGGGGAGAGGGGCGGACGGTGATCATCAGCGCCCACCGCCTGTCGGCGCTGACTGAGGCCAGCGAAATCCTGGTGCTGCAGCATGGGCATGTCGCCCAGCGCGGCCGCCATGAGGCGCTGGCGGTGCAGCCCGGCTGGTACCGCGACATGTATCGGTATCAGCAGCTGGAAGCCGCGCTCGACGAGGTTCCCCAGGAGCAAGAGGAGGCCCTGGATGCGTAGCTTTACCGAACTCTGGCCGACGCTTAGACGCCTGCTGGCCTATGGTTCACCGTGGCGTAAGCCGCTGGCCATCGCGGTGGCGATGATGTGGATCGCGGCGGCGGCGGAGGTGAGCGGCCCGCTGCTTATCAGCTATTTCATTGACAATATGGTGGCGAAACAGACTCTGCCGCTGAAGCTGGTGGCAGGCCTGGCGGCAGCCTATATCGGTCTGCAGCTGCTGGCGGCGCTACTGCATTATAACCAGTCGCTGCTGTTTAACCGCGCCGCGGTCGGCGTGGTCCAGCAGTTACGCAGCGATGTGATGGATGCCGCCCTGCATCAGCCGCTCAGCGAGTTTGATACTCAGCCGGTCGGGCAGCTGATCTCACGCGTGACCAACGATACCGAAGTCATTCGTGACCTGTATGTGACGGTAGTGGCGACGGTGCTCCGCAGCGCGGCGCTGATCGGCGCGATGCTGGTGGCGATGTTTAGCCTCGACTGGCGGATGGCGCTGGTGGCGATCGCGATTTTCCCGGCGGTGCTGATCGTGATGATCATTTATCAGCGCTATAGCACGCCGATCGTGCGCCGGGTGCGCGCCTGGCTTGCCGACATCAACGATGGTTTTAACGAAGTGATCAACGGCATGGGGGTCATCCAGCAGTTCCGTCAGCAGGCGCGCTTTGGCGAACGGATGCGCGAGGCCAGCTACGCCCACTACCTGGCGCGGATGCAGACGCTGCGCCTGGACGGTTTTCTGCTGCGTCCGCTGCTGAGCCTCTTTTCCTCGCTGGTGCTGTGCGGGCTGCTGATGCTGTTCGGCTTTAGCGCGGCGGGCACGATTGAGGTCGGGGTGCTGTACGCGTTTATCAGCTATCTCGGACGCCTCAACGAGCCGCTCATTGAGCTGACCACCCAGCAGTCGATGCTGCAGCAGGCGGTGGTCGCCGGCGAACGCGTTTTCGAACTGATGGACCGTCCGCGCCAGGCGTGGGGCGCCGATGACGCGCCGCTGAGCAGCGGTCGGGTGGAAATCGACCATCTCTCCTTTGCCTACCGCGGGGATCGTCTGGTCCTCCAGGATATCACGCTGGATATCCCTTCCCGCAGTTTTGTGGCGCTGGTCGGGCATACCGGCAGTGGGAAGAGTACCCTCGCCAGTCTGATGATGGGCTATTACCCGTTAACCCACGGGGAGATCCGCATCGATGGCCGGCCGCTCTCTTCTCTCAGCCACAGCGCGTTGCGTCGGGGCATCGCGATGGTGCAACAGGATCCGGTGGTGCTGGCGGATACCTTCTACGCCAACGTCGCGCTGGGCCGGGACATCAGCGAAACACAGGTCTGGGAAGCGCTGGAGGCGGTGCAGCTGGCGGCGGTGGCGCGCAGCATGCGCGACGGCCTGTATACCCAGCTGGGCGAGCAGGGCAATAATCTCTCCGTCGGACAGAAGCAGCTGCTGGCGCTGGCGCGCGTGCTGGTGGAGACCCCGCAGGTTCTGATTCTGGATGAGGCGACGGCGAACATCGACTCCGGCACCGAGCAGGCGATCCAGCAGGCGCTGGCGAAGGTTCGCCAGCATACCACCCTGGTGGTTATCGCCCATCGTCTGTCGACCATCGTTGAGGCGGATACCATTCTGGTCCTGCATCGCGGTCAGGCCGTCGAGCGGGGCAACCATCAGCAGCTGCTGGCGGCGAAAGGCCGCTACTGGCAGATGTATCAGCTACAGCTGGCTGGTGAAGAGCTGGCGGCCAGCGCCAGAGAAGAGTCGCTCAGCGCCTGATGCACCACCAGCAGGCAGCGAAGGCGGGTCGGCCTGTCGTGGTGCAAAAACGTTACATCAAATGCACCGCCGTGGTGCATTTTTGCCCGTTAAACGCCTTTACGCAGGCTAATGCCTGACCTCTCGCCTGTTTTTTGCCATCAAAGGGCCGCTCAGCGGCCTTTTTTCATTTCTGGCATAGCCCTTGCTTTATATCCATCGTGTTAGCTGCGGCCATTACCGAATACTGACTGGAGGGGACTTATGAAGCTGGTTACCGTGGTAATCAAACCATTCAAACTGGAAGACGTGCGTGAAGCCTTGTCTTCCATCGGCATTCAGGGCCTGACGGTCACTGAAGTCAAAGGATTTGGCCGTCAGAAAGGTCATGCGGAGCTCTACCGCGGCGCCGAGTATAGCGTCAACTTTCTGCCAAAAGTGAAGATTGATGTGGCGATCGCCGACGATCAGCTGGATGAAGTTATCGATGTCATCAGCAAAGCGGCTTACACCGGAAAAATTGGCGACGGCAAAATTTTTGTCGCTGAATTGCAGCGCGTCATTCGCATCCGTACCGGCGAAGCTGACGAAGCGGCACTGTAATTTCCAGACCACACAGTGATGGGGAACGAAACAATGAAAATGGCAACAATGAAATCGGGTCTGGGGGCGTTAGCCCTTCTTCCGGGGCTGGCGATGGCCGCGCCTGCGGTGGCGGACAAAGCCGATAATGCGTTTATGATGATTTGCACCGCGCTGGTTCTGTTTATGACTATCCCGGGGATTGCGCTGTTTTACGGCGGGCTGATCCGCGGTAAGAACGTTCTTTCCATGCTGACGCAGGTGATTGTCACCTTTGGCCTCGTCTGCGTACTGTGGGTCATTTATGGCTATACCCTGGCCTTCGGCACCGGCGGCAGCTTCTTCGGCAGCTTTGACTGGGTGATGCTGAAAAATATTGAACTGAAAGCGCTGATGGGCACCTTCTATCAGTATATCCACGTCGCCTTCCAGGGCTCGTTCGCCTGCATCACCGTCGGGCTGATCGTCGGCGCGCTGGCTGAACGTATCCGTTTCTCCGCGGTGCTGATTTTCGTGGTGGTGTGGATGACGCTCTCCTACGTGCCGATTGCGCATATGGTCTGGGGCGGCGGTCTGCTGGCGACCCATGGCGCGCTGGATTTCGCCGGCGGCACCGTTGTGCACATCAACGCCGCGGTCGCCGGGCTGGTGGGCGCCTATATGATGGGCAAACGCGTGGGCTTCGGCAAAGAAGCGTTCAAACCGCATAACCTGCCGATGGTGTTCACCGGCACCGCTATCCTCTATGTGGGCTGGTTCGGCTTCAACGCCGGCTCTGCCAGCGCAGCGAATGAAATCGCGGCCCTGGCGTTCGTTAACACCGTCGTGGCGACCGCCGCGGCTATCCTGGCGTGGACTTTTGGCGAATGGGCTCTGCGCGGCAAACCTTCACTGCTGGGCGCCTGCTCCGGGGCAATTGCCGGTCTGGTTGGCGTTACGCCGGCGTGTGGTTATATCGGTGTCGGCGGCGCGCTGATCGTCGGTATCGCCTCTGGCCTGGCGGGTATCTGGGGCGTGACTGCGCTGAAACGCTGGCTGCGTGTGGATGACCCTTGCGACGTCTTCGGCGTCCACGGCGTCTGCGGCATCGTCGGCTGTATCCTGACCGGTATCTTCGCGGCGACTTCTCTGGGCGGCGTCGGTTATGCGGAAGGCGTCACCATGGGCCATCAGCTGCTGGTGCAGCTGGAAAGTATCGGCATTACCGTGGTCTGGTCCGGCGTCGTCGCTTTCATCGGCTACAAAGTGGCGGATATGACCGTAGGGCTGCGCGTACCGGAAGAGCAGGAGCGCGAAGGGCTGGACGTCAACAGCCATGGCGAAAACGCCTACAACGCCTGACAGAAAACCCTTCTCCATGTAGCAAAAAGCCTCCCGTCAGGGAGGCTTTTTTTATGCGTTGCGGTTGCGCATCACCCCTTCCTGGACCGTTGAGGCAACCAGCGTGCCATCCTGCGTGTAAAACTCGCCGCGAACGAAGCCGCGGGCGCTGGAGGCCGAGGTGCTTTCAACGCTGTACAGCAGCCATTCATTGATATTAAACGGCCGATGGAACCACATTGAGTGGTCGATGGTGGCGACCTGCATGCCGGGCTCAAGGAAACCAACGCCGTGCGGCTGCAGCGCCACCGGCAGAAAGTTAAAGTCCGAGGCATAGCCCAGCAGATACTGATGAATGCGCAGATCGTCGGGAACGGCGCCGTTGGCGCGCAGCCAGACCTGGCGCGCCGGCTCGGCGATATGGCCTTTCATCGGGTTATGAAATTCCACCGGGCGGATCTCCAGCGGCTTATCGCAGAGGAATTTGTCTTTCACCTGCGGCGGCAGGAGATGCGCCAGCTTGCGGGCGATGTCGGTTTCCGAAGGCAGTCCGTCAGGGGAGGGGGCGGCCGGCATCGCTTTCTGATGCTCATAGCCGTGCTCTGGCGCCTGGAAGGAGGCGGTCATATAGAAGATCGGCTTCCCGTTCTGGATAGCGGCGACCCGGCGGGCGCTAAAGCTGTTGCCGTCGCGCAGGACCTCCACATCGTAGACGATCGGTTTTTGACTGTCGCCGGGGCGCAGAAAGTAGCTGTGAAACGAATGCACCAGACGTTCAACGGGCACGGTCTCTTTTGCGGCATACAGCGCCTGGCCCACCACCTGGCCGCCAAAAACCTGGCGCAATCCCAGGTCTTCGCTCTGTCCACGGAACAACCCTTCCTCAATTTTTTCCAGATCTAATAATGCCAGCAGGTTAGAGAGTGCCTGACTCATACTTATCCTCAATTAACAATGGCGGCGCCGTGCGCGTAATGTGGCAAAGTATAACCTGGAATCGCAAGTGGTCCGATGGGTGTAATAATCTGAATAACAACCGGTCAACAGGAAGAAATCTGAGATCTGTGCCACACTTATTGACGACACGAAAGTTCCTGCCGGCGAAGCGGCGGAACATCCTCCTGGGTATAAAGGGATGATAAGGAGAACATCATGAAATTTGCCTATATGTTTAGTGCCTTAGCCGTCGCCGCGACGCTGACCGCCTGTGCTAATCACCACTCCACCAGTTCTTCCGCTCAGGCAGCCGCACCCGACCCTTACGGTATTGCGACGCTGAGCGTGGCGCAGCAGCAGCCGAGCGTCACGGGGACGATTAATATCCGCCAGAGAATCGCATTACCGCCGGATGCGGTGCTGACGGTGACCCTGTCGGATGCTTCTCTGGCAGATGCGCCAGCCCGCGTATTGTCGCAAAAAGCGGTGCGTACCGAAGGCAAGCAGGCGCCATTTAACTTTGCCCTGCCTTACAACCCGGCAGATATTCAACCGAACGCCCGCATTCTGTTGAGCGCTGCGATTACGGTTAATGGCCAGCTGATGTTCATTACCGATACCGTGCAGACGGTGATCAACCAGGGGGGCACCCATGCCGACCTGACGCTGGTTCCGGTTCAGCAGACCGCCGTGCCTGTCGCACAGTAAGCTCGATGAGCCCCCGGATGGGGGCTTTTTTTTGTCTTCAGTAAACCCAGCGATAGTGCTGGAGATCGATATGGCCGCTGCCGGAGACCTGTACCCCTTCGGCCAGCAATGCCTGACGCTGCCGCTGCAGATCGGGGCCGGTGAGGGAGATATCGCCATGGCGATTGACCACCCGATGCCAGGGCAGAGTGGACCCTTCCGGCAGACGCTTCAGCACACCGCCCACCTGGCGCGCCGCGCGCGGAGAACCGGCCAGCCTGGCGACATCGCCATAGGTCGTGACATACCCTTCCGGTATTGACGCCACAATGTGCCAGACACGTTGGGGAAATGTATCGAGCGGATCCATATTCAGTCCTGTTACCCGAAAAACGCCAGCATAAGCGCTGATCTGCAGGCTGTACAGCCTGCAGATCAGGCGGGCTGTTCGACGGTGAACGTCAGGGCCAGGCCGAGGATCTGCATGCCATGGACATTGTCGGAAGGTGAACTGGCGATGAGGCTCTCCAGGAATTTTAACCGCTGCGAGGTAGCGTTGATGATCAGCTTCGCGCGCAGGCCCGGCATGGTCAGCGACGAGATGGGGTATACCACCCGACCGCTGATGTAGACCGGTAGCTTGCGCAGTTCCACCTGACGCAGCACGCCGACGGTGGAATAGAGCAGCGCCAGCGGCGTGACCGCCCGCACCGGCGCCTGACTGATAGTCACGAAGTCGAGCATTTTTTCAGGGCGCAGATAATTCACCCCCTGAAAGGCGATGGTCATCCCTTCAATGGCGGGCAAAGGCAGAGTGATGGTCTGTGGTGATGAGTCAGTCATTCGATTACCGTAGAGACAATGCGCTGATGATAAAAGAGAACATAAGGTGGATAAGTATGGTGGATATCCTGGCAGTGTGCTGAGCGCACGCTCTCACTCTCACAGATTGAGCGTGAGTGACTGGTTTTATTCGCGTTATTGCGCAATAAACCAGCAGGCAGTCGGGGCGCGCTTGCAATTCACCAGGTCAGCAGGGATAATGCGCCAGCGCGTTGGGTAACAACGCTCTCAATGGGGGCTCTGTTGGTTCTCCCGCAACGCTACTCTGTTTACCAGGTCAGGTCCGGAAGGAAGCAGCCAGAGCAGACGACGTGTGTGCCGGGATGTAGCTGGCAGGGCCCCCACCCATTTCGCCCTCATGATATATCCCTTATATTTTCCCGGTCTTTATTCCTGCTATATTTAATACCTGATACAGATCACATATTATTTTTTGTTGCTAAAACAACCCGTTTTTATTCCATAATATTGACTTGTCATAAATCTGAAATGCTACTGCAATATTAATGTCATTTTCGTGTCATAAATAAAGAGCATCTTATTACTGGGAATTTGTTGCCAGATCCATGCTATAAAATATATCTCTGGATCAGCATGTTAACTTCGTGTATTAATTATGATGATTTTATTGCACGGGAAGCGTAGCTATGACCACAGTGGTTTTGAATGTAAAAATTGACGCTGAGTTAAAAGAGAAGTTGCGTCATTATGCGGAAGTGAATAACGAGAACCTGGGTACGGCAACGGAAAAGCTGCTGCAGCTGGCTTTTCAGCTGGAGGCATCAGCAGGTGAGGCGGGGGTGACGGAAGAGGACATTGACAGCCAGCATACCGAAGAGGAGGCGACGCCATTAACCCCTAAAGAAATCAAAGCATTAAGAAAACTTCTGAAGAAGAAAAAATGAAACAACAATTCTCTACAGCCAGCAACTATAGCGAAGCCTGCGATATGTTGCGCTCAGGATACGTAAAACACGTTCGCCTGAACTGGAATATCGGTAGTGATGAGTTCTTTCGCATTGCATCCGACTGGTGTGACACCGGCGCTAAAATTAAAAAAGATGAAGATGGCTTTATTATTTCCCTGAAAGGGTTTCCTATTCCGCGCCAGCATTAATGAAATTGCCTTATTTCCGTCACCGGGTTGCCATAACCAGATGGCAGGATACTCAGGCAATTTTATAAAAACATCTCATATACCTCATGGATGACGGACTTTTGACGGGCTGAAGCCAGCCCGTCGATATTTTCTTATATTATTTTCCGCAAACGCGTATTTTCCCGCTGTTCTGCAAGGCTATGCCACAATGGTTGTAGCGTGGAGAAGGCCTGACGCAATGCTTCGTCCGGCAAGGTAAACGGCAGACGTAAATAGCGATCGAACGCGCCCTCCAGACCAAACCGCGTCCCGGTGCCGATATGGATCCCCTGGCTTTCCGCCCGCGCAGAGAACAGGGTGGCCAGCATGTCAGGGAGTTCCACCCAAAAAGAGAGTCCGCCTTCCGGTGGCGTAAAGCGCCAGCGGGGAAAATACTCTTTCATCAGCACTTCGCACATGTCCCGGCGCGCCTGCAGCATCTCCCGTCGCGGCGGCAGCAGCGTGGCGGCGTTTGCCAGCAGCCAGCTGCAGGCCAACTGCTCCAGCAGCGGCGTACCCAGGTCCAGAGAGTCGCGGGCCTGAATCAGCGAGGCGATCGTTCGCGCGCTGGCGCGGATCCAGCCGATGCGCAGTCCCCCCCAGAAACTTTTCCCGGCCGAACCAATAGTGATCACCGCGGCGTCGGGATTAAAGCAGGCCAGCGGCGGCGGGGGCGGGGCGTTATACCAGAGGTCGACCATGGTCTCATCGATCACCAGCGTTGTTCGCGTCCTGGCCGCGATGTCCGCGACCCGCTGGCGGGTAGGGGCATCCATACAGCGCCCGGTAGGGTTGTGAAAATCCGGCATCAGCCATGCCAGACGCGGCGCGGTCTGCGCAATGGTCGCCGCTAATCCATCACAGTCCCATCCCTGCTGGGGGAGTGCGACCCCGACGGGCCGGCAGGAGGCGCCCTGAATGGCGCTGATGGCCATTGGATAGGTCGGGGCGTCAATGACCACCCGGTCACCGGGGCCGGTGAACAGACGCAGGATCAGCGCGAAGGCGCTGAGCGCGCCGTTGACCACCATCACTTCATCGGGCCGCGTCGGCAGGCCACGTTCGCTGTAGCGCCGGGCAATCGCTTCCCGCAGCACCGGGAGCCCCTGCTGATCGTAGCCGGTCTGGGTGAGATAGGGCGGCAGCAGGGTCATGGCGTGCTGGAAGGCCTGATGGAGCTCCGGACCGGCGCTGAGGGCAGCGGTAGAGAGATTGATCGTCGAGGGGGTCGCAGAGGGCGGCGGCAGATCGGCAGGGCGTTCCGGCAGGACAATGCGCGACCCGCTCCCCTGGCGGCTATGGAGAAACCCCTCCTCCCGCAGCTGACCGAGGGCGCTGGCTATGGTCGTCCGGCTGACGTTGAGGGCCGCCGCCAGCTCGCGCTCGCCGGGCAGGCGCGTCTGTAGCGTCAGACGGCCATCGAGGATCAGCAGGCGGAGCGCTTCCGCCAGCTGGCGCCATAGCGGTGTGCGGGAACTGGACTCCTGCCAGTTGCCAAGCAGGCGTACCAGGGACTGTGTTCCAAAGCGTCGGGCTGACATAGCGATCCACTTTTCCAAAACTGGCCATTAATTATCAGTCCATTTTTGCTGATGATGAGGGCATTCGCAATGATGTTGAGGAAAAAATATGCTTCGTCGCCTGCTGCAGTTATATATCGGTCTGGTGCTCTACGGCGTGTCCACGGCGCTCTTCGTGCATGCTAATCTCGGCGCCGATCCGTGGGACGTTTTTCATCTTGGGGTGGCTAAACAGCTGGGGATCAGTTTCGGGACCGTGATTATCCTGACCGGCGCCGCGGTGCTGCTGCTATGGATCCCGATTCGGCAGATGCCGGGGCTCGGCACGGTGAGTAATGTTATCGTGCTGGGGCTGGCGGCGGACGCCACGCTGGCCGTCCTGCCTCCGCTGGAGTCGCTGGTGGCGCGCAGTGCGCTGCTGGTGGTGGCGATTGTGATGAACGCTATCGCCACCGGGATGTACATTGGCGCGGGCTTTGGCCCGGGTCCGCGCGATGGCCTGATGACCGGCCTGCACGCTCGCACCGGCTGGTCATTGCGCGGTATCCGTACGGCGATCGAGCTCTCCGTACTGCTGATTGGCTGTCTGCTGGGGGGCAAGTTTGGCGTCGGAACCGTCATTTACGCGCTGTCGATTGGGCCGCTGATCCAGCTGTGCCTGCCGTGGTTCAGCCAGCCCGTCCGCCGCCGGGCGGTCAGCACTCCCCGGGAGAGCGTCTCCTGAAGGGAACCCGCGCCCTCGTCGTCAAGAAGAGGGCGCATTGTGGTTTACAGGCCTCTCAGGCCATGAAGCATCATGTAGATCCCCACCACAATAATCAGTAAGCCTGAGATCCAGGGCGCTTTGCGCGAGATGTCGTTAAGCCACGGCCAGCGGCGGGTGGCATGTTTCATGCTCAGGGCGGCGATAGCCCCGGAAGCCACCAGCGTCAGCGCCAGACCGACGCTAAAGCCGAGTACCAGCGTGGCGCCCAGCGAGAATTTCTTCAGCTGTAAACAGATAAGCAGCACGGTAATGGACGCCGGGCAGGGGATCAGCCCGCCGGTCAGGCCAAACATCACAATCTGCCCGGTCGTCACCTGGCGGCCATCGAAGCGCCGGTTAATCTCCTGAGCATGGGCCCGCTGATGCGCGTCCTGCCACTCCTCCGCCACCAGCGGCGCGCCAGGGGAGTGAGAATGATGGTGGTCATGATGTTCATGATGATGATGGTCATGGTGATGGTCATGGTCGTGCCCGTGCTGATGATGATGGGGGTGGGCGTGGGGCCGCGATTCGCGCCAGGTGCGCCAGAGCATCCAGCAGGCAATCAACACAATGACAACCCCCGAGATCAGCTGAAACCAGGGCTCAGAAGTCTGGGCGTTCCAGCCGCGGCCAAACCACAGGCCGGCCATGGCGATCAGCCAGACCACCGCGGTATGCGAGACCGTCGCCGCCAGCCCCAACAGAACCGCCTGCTTTAAGGTTCCCCGTACCGCCACGATAAAGGCGGCCATCATCGTTTTTGAGTGGCCGGGTTCAAGGCCGTGCAGCGCGCCGAGCAGTATCGCGCTGGGAATAAACAGCCAGGCATTGCCCTGCTGCAGAAGGGAAGTGAAATCGTTCATATCGGGATCCTTGCCAAAAGTGGCTCTATGCTACTCCCCCCCAGTAGTAAAATACTACCCCCCAGTAGAAAAAGAGGCTGATAAAAGGGATCATGCTATGCTGGCAGGCGTTGCCGGCGTCGAAGGTCGGGCAATGACGGCAGAATAAAACGGTGGATCGCGCAATGTCACACACAGTGAGAGACAAAAAGAAGTTACTGACCCGGCTGAAGAAAATTCAGGGGCAGAGTACCGCATTAGAGAAAATGCTTAATCGCGAGCATGAGTGCGCTGAGGTGCTACAGCAGCTGGCGGCGATCCGCGGCGCGGTCAATGGCATGATGCTGCAGGTTATCCAGGGGCATCTGACCGACCATGTGGTGAAAGAGCCAGATGAGACGCAGCGTGAAGCGGATCTGGAGACGGTGATGCAGGTGATTAAATCCTATCTGAAGTAGCCTCCGGCAGAGGGCGGCGAAGAGGCCGCGCCCGCTGACCTTCTGCGCAGGCTGCCTGCCGCTTAATGCGCATGGAGATTATCTTCCGCCCACTGAATAAATGACTCTTTTGGCAGCGCTTTGCTGTACAGCCACCCCTGGGCGTACTGAACGCCATGCTGTCGCAGCCAGTCGCGCTGGCTTTCGGTTTCCACCCCTTCGGCGACGGTGGTCAGATTGAGCGCCTTGGCCATTTCAATAATGTGCGGCGTCAGCGGCCGGTACTCGAGGGTATCGACAAAGGATTTATCGATTTTCAGCGTGTCGACGTCCAGCTTCTGCAGATAGCTCAGACTGGAGTAGCCGGTACCGAAATCGTCAATCGAGATCCGATGGCCAGCCTGACGGTAGTGAGCGATCACCGGCATGGTGGTCTCCGGGTCGACAAACCCGCGCTCGGTGATCTCAAGGATGATCTGTTCGGCGGCGATCCCCCAGTGCTGCAGCTGATCGTGTAACAGCGTGGGCAGGGTGGGAGAGCGTAAGTCATCCACCGACAGGTTGATGGAGATATGCACTTCCGGCCGCTGCCTCAGCCAGGGGCCCAGATCGGCGAAAATTTTCCTGACGATATCTTCCGTCAGCTGGGTGATCAGTCCGGTCTGCTCGGCCAGGGGAATAAAGATATCCGGCGATAAATAGGTACCGTCGGGTTGCTGCCAGCGCGCCAGCGCTTCGGCTCCGGCGATTTTCCCGTCCTGCAATGAAATAATCGGCTGATAGTGAACCTGAATCGCCTGGGAATGGAGGGCGTCCAGCATACTGTTACGCGGTGAACGCAGGTGTCTCAGCAGGCGCAGCAGCAGCCAGGTGGCAAGCAGGCTGGTGAAGATGCCGGCCGGGAGCCAGAAGATCAACTGCTGCCGTATGTGCTGCTGCAGGGGCAGGGTGGATGACCAGGTCACAATGCCGGATCCCAGCTCGGGAATGCGCTGGATCCGGTAGACCGTATTATCCAGGGTAAGCATATTCAGGTGCGGGTCTTTAATCCGTTGCCAGGCCTTCGCCGGCAGCGGCTGGCTGCTGATCACCATTTTCAGATGGTCCAAACCAAACAGCATGCTATGGATCTTCTCCTCGCTGACGGGCGCCACATCAATGAAGGAGATGGGATCGATCATTACCATATGCTGCTGGCTGGCCATGGCCGTCATCTGGTGATTGAGGCCAAGATCGTTAATCGAGGTCAGCCAGGTGCGATAGCCGTCGGAGGCAATGTGGTCCGGTGGCGGGAAGGTCACCGCGACGCTATGGTCTTCCAGGGAGGAGCATTGCGGAACGGAATTCAGCAGCCAGAGCACTTCCTGAACGTAGCGGTGGGTATAGGCGATCCGGCGGAGCATGAGCAGATGTTCAGGGCTACAGGACGAGGCTGTATGTGCATCGGCCTCCCGCAGCGCTTCCCGGGCCTGATCGGCGACCTGCAGCGTGCGGGCGACGATGTGGTTGGAATAATCATCCAGTTCACGATAGAACTGCATTTTGGCCTGCCGCGCCGCCTGCCAGATGCTGAGCGAGATGGGCAGGATGATGGCCAGTATCAGCACCCCTGTAAACAGCGCCATCAGATGCCGGGTCCTCATGCCTGTGTCCTTATCGTTCGCCGGGTGTCATCAGTATATGCGAAAGATAAACCGGGCGCAGTGGGAGAAATCGCGCTGTGCGGGGAAAAAAACCGGCATCACAATAGCCTGCGATGCCGGGAGAGAAGGATGATTCCGATGCAGCAGAATAAAAATGAGGGTGTGAATGCCGGCAGGATGTATTCCGGCATTCAGTAGCAGCATACGCTGCGCAGATGACAGCAATATGTTGGCTTAGTGTGCGTCTGGCGCCGTGATATCGGCGCTGATGCGCAGATCGTTCTCATCAAACACCATGCAGAAGCGGTCATCGAAGGCCAGATTAATCTTCTGCCACGGGCGGAAATGGACGTCGCCGGGCAGCAGAACCTTGACGTTATCGTGACCATAGCACTGGCCGAACAGGTAGGTATTGTTGCCCAGACGTTCCACCACTTCACATTGAAACTCCACCACGGTACCGGTGGAGACTTCAGGCGTGAGATGCTCTGGCCGGATCCCCAGCGTTACCGCGGCGCCAGGCTTAAGCGGTTGGGTGGCAACGTTCAGGGTGAGCTGATGGTCCTGGGCGAGGGTGACCGTTAAACGCTCTGGCTGCCAGTCGCTGACGGTGGCGGGTAAAAAGTTCATCTTTGGCGAGCCGATAAAACCGGCGACGAATTTGTTGACCGGATTGTAGTAAAGCGCCATCGGCGAACCCATTTGTTCAACCTTTCCGTAGTTCATGACCACGATTTTATCAGCGAGAGTCATCGCCTCCACCTGATCGTGCGTGACATACACCATGGTGGTCTTCAGCTCCTGGTGCAGGCGGGCAATATGCAGGCGCATATCGACGCGCAGTTCCGCGTCGAGGTTAGAAAGCGGCTCATCGAACATAAACACCCGGGGATTACGCACGATAGCGCGGCCAATGGCCACGCGCTGCCGCTGGCCGCCGGAGAGCTGCTTCGGTTTACGGTCCAGCAGGTGAGAGAGCTGCAGCGTTTTGGCCACCATTTCCACCTGGCGACGGATCTCCGCTTTCGGCACTTTATTCACCTTCAGCCCGTAGCCCATATTCTCCGCCACCGTCATGTGCGGGTAGAGCGCATAGGACTGAAAAACCATCGCTACGCCGCGGCGGGCGGGGACCACATCGTTCATCACCTCATCGCCGATCAGCACTTCCCCGTCGCTAACCTCTTCCAGCCCGGCAATCATACGTAACAGCGTCGATTTTCCACAGCCGGAAGGGCCGACGAAGACCGCAAACTCGCCATCTTCAATATCGAGATTGACCTGGTGCAGCGTCACCGTGCTGCCGAACCTTTTGGTGACATTCCTCAGTCGTATATTGGACATCCACATTCCCCGAAGTGAGTAGCCGTTGTTTGCCGTTGGCGTGTCGCTGAGTTGAGTGAAATTGTATTACGTGTAACAAAACAGCGTGACGATATTCAACAGCGCTAAAATCATGTCCTGACTATAACTTCCGCGGATTTTGCGCCATACAGCGGCGTTTCATTTCTGCAAGGATGATCACACAACTGGCAGCTTATGGTAGTTTTATCCCCAATCAAAGCGTAGCGTATAACAAAAGCGAATCAGCGTCTGTTTTCTATGTAACAACCCAGTTTGAAATGATTTTTTTTCTAACTGGCAGACGTAATTCAAATAAAAACCATTAAATTGTTATACCTTCACATGAGGTTGATAATGAAAAAGAACACGCTTGCTGCACTGATCCTTACCACCCTCGCGGCGGGGCAACTTACCAGCCTGCAGGCGCATGCCGCCGGGCAGCTCAACGTTTGGGAAGACATTAAAAAATCCACTGGCATCAAAACCGCGGTCAGCGATTTTGAGAAGCAGTACAACGTGAAGGTCAATCTGCAGGAGATGCCTTATGCCCAGCAGCTGGAAAAGCTGCGCCTCGACGGCCCGGCGGGCATTGGGCCGGACGTGCTGGTGATCCCGAATGACCAGCTCGGCGGCGCCGTCGTTCAGGGGCTTCTCTCGCCGCTCAACGTCGAGCAGGCGAAACAGGATGCCTTTACGCCAGCCTCTATCAATGCCTTCCGCATGGACAACGCGCTGTACGGGATCCCGAAAGCGGTGGAAACCCTGGTGCTTATCTACAACAAGGACCTGATCGACAAGCCGCTGGACAGCCTGCAGGCCTGGCTGGACTACTCGAAGACCCAGCGTGAGCAGAACAAATACGGCCTGCTGGCGAAGTTTGATCAGATCTACTACAGCTGGGGAGCCATTGGCCCGATGGGCGGCTATATCTTCGCGAAGAACGACGGCGGCGGTTTCAACCCGCAGCAGGTGGGGCTCAATACTCCCGGCGCCGTGGAAGCCGTGACCTTCCTGAAAAAGTTCTATGCCGAGAAGGCCTTCCCTGCAGGGATCCTCGGCGATAACGGGCTGAACGCCATTGATTCGCTGTTTACCGAGAAAAAAGCGGCGGCGGTGATCAACGGCCCCTGGGCCTTCCAGCCGTATGAAGCCGCCGGTATCAACTATGGCGTGGTGCCGCTGCCGACCCTGCCGGACGGCAAGCCGATGAGCTCCTTCCTCGGCGTTAAGGGCTACGTGGTATCGACC
Source organism: Klebsiella sp. M041 (assembly GCF_059759695.1). NCBI lineage: Bacteria > Pseudomonadati > Pseudomonadota > Gammaproteobacteria > Enterobacterales > Enterobacteriaceae > Klebsiella > Klebsiella sp. M041. The sequence continues at coordinate 205,041 of NZ_JCAXWU010000005.1, read as the reverse complement.
TGGAGTAAAGACAAGGCGCTGGCGCAACAGTTTATCGAGTTCATCAACCAGCCGCAGTATGTAAAAGCCCGCTATGTCGCCACCGGCGAAATCCCGCCGCTGAAGGCGATGATTGACGACCCGGTGATTAAAAATGACGAAAAGGCCAGCGCCGTCGCCGTACAGTCGGCGCGGGCGATGGCCATGCCGGGCATTCCGGAGATGGGGGAAGTGTGGGGGCCGGCTAATGCCGCGCTTGAACTGAGCCTCACCGGCAAGCAGGCGCCGCAGGCCGCGCTCGATAACGCGGTGAAACAGATCAAGATGCAGATCGAAGCGATGCAGGCCAGCAATCAGTAATTTACCGTCACGTGAAGTCACCGAGCGGGAGGGGGACCTCCCGTTTGTAGAAGGAGTCGAGTGTGAGCATCCATTCCAGCGAAAATTATAGCGACGCGCGCGGGCCCGGGCGCCATGCGTGGTGCGGCCTGCTGCTGGCAATCGTGCCGGGTTTCGGTCAGTTTTATCATCGCCAGTGGCTGAAGGGGCTGGTCTTCCTGGTGTTGTTGAGCAGCTTTCTGGGTATTTTTTATGACTTCCTGCGCGAGGGGCTGTGGGGGCTCTATACCTTGGGTGAAGAGGTGCCCCGGGATAACTCTATCTTCCTGTTAGCGGAGGGGATTATCAGCGTGCTGATCGTCGCTTTTGGCGTGCTGATCTATTTTCTCTCGCTGCGGGACGCGTGGCTGAACGGCAAAAAACGCGATGAGGGGGTCGCGCTGAACAGCGTGCGTAAGCAGTACCAGATGCTGCTGAGCGATGGCTTCCCGTACCTGATGATCACGCCAGGCTTTATTCTGCTGGTCTTTGTGGTGATCTTTCCCATTCTGTTTGGTTTCGCCATCGCCTTCACCAACTATAACCTGTACCACACGCCGCCGGCGAAGCTGGTGGACTGGGTGGGCCTGAAAAACTTCGTCAATATTTTCACCCTCTCCATCTGGCGCTCCACCTTCCTGGATGTGCTGCAGTGGACCGTGGTGTGGACGCTGCTGGCGACCACCCTGCAGTGTACGGTGGGCGTGCTGTTGGCGATTCTGGTGAACCAAAAAGATCTGCGCTTTAAGCCGCTGATCCGCACTATCTTTATTTTGCCGTGGGCGGTGCCGGGGTTTGTCACCATCCTCGTCTTTGCCGGGATGTTCAATGACTCCTTCGGGGTGATTAACAACGCGATCCTGTCATTCTTCGGCATCAGTCCAAAGGCATGGCTGACCGACCCGTTCTGGACCAAAACCGCGCTGATCATGATGCAGACCTGGCTTGGCTTCCCGTTTGTCTTTGCCATGACCACCGGCGTGCTGCAGGCGATCCCGGACGATCTGTATGAAGCGGCGACGATGGACGGCGCCAGCGCCTTTACCCGCCTGCGCACCATCACCCTGCCGCTGGTGCTGTACGCGATCGCGCCGATCATCATCACCCAGTACACCTTCAACTTTAATAATTTCAACATCATTTATCTGTTTAACAACGGCGGCCCTGCGGTGGCGGGATCTAACGCCGGCGGGACGGATATTCTGGTGTCGTGGATCTATAAGCTGACGATGTCCTCGTCGCAGTACGCCATCGCGGCGACCATCACTATCCTGCTGTCGATCTTCGTCGTCGGCCTGGCGCTGTGGCAGTTCCGCGCCACCAAATCCTTCAAAAATGACGACATGGCGTAAGGGAAGCAACATGGCTCAATCACCCAGTATTAAACGCGAAAAGTGGATCCGACTCTCTCTCACCTGGCTGGTGGTTATCCTGGTCTCGGTGGTGATTATCTATCCGCTGGTCTGGACCGTCGGGGCGTCGCTGAACGCCGGCAATAGCCTGCTGAGTACCTCGATCATTCCGGAAAATCTGTCGTTCCAGCACTATGCCGATCTGTTCAATGGCAATGTGAATTACCTTACCTGGTACTGGAACTCGATGAAAATCAGCTTCCTGACTATGGTGCTGACCCTGATTAGCGTCAGCTTTACCGCCTACGCCTTCTCCCGCTTCCGCTTTAAAGGGCGGCAGAACGGGCTGATGCTGTTCCTGCTGCTGCAGATGATCCCGCAGTTTTCCGCGCTGATTGCCATCTTTGTGCTGTCGCAACTGCTTGGCCTGATTAACAGCCATCTGGCGCTGGTGCTGATCTACGTCGGGGGAATGATCCCGATGAACACCTGGCTGATGAAGGGGTATCTCGACGCGATCCCCAAAGATCTGGATGAGTCCGCCCGCATGGACGGCGCCAGCAGCTTTCGCATCTTTATCGAGATCATCATGCCGTTGTCGAGGCCGATCCTCGCGGTGGTGGCGCTGTTCTCCTTCACCGGCCCGCTGGGGGATTTCATCCTCTCCAGCACCATCCTGCGTACCCCGGATAAATACACCCTGCCTATCGGTCTGTATAACCTGGTGGCGCAAAAAATGGGGGCCAGCTACACCACCTACGCGGCGGGGGCGGTGCTGATTGCCGTGCCGGTCGCGATCCTCTATCTGGCGTTACAAAAATACTTCGTCTCCGGCCTGACCTCGGGCAGTACTAAAGGATAAGCACATGAAAAGATTTACACCCGCATGGCTTGCGGTTTGTCTGGCATGCAGTTTTTCCCCCCCTTCGCTGGCGGCGGACGCGCTTGAAACCCGCGCCTTTCAGGGCATGCCGGCGGACTTTATTAAAGGCGCGGATATCTCCACGCTGCTGGATGCTGAAAAGCACGGGGCGACCTTCTACGACCAGAATAACCGGCGTAAGGATCCGATCGCCATTCTGAAAGAGAACGGCGTCAACTATGTTCGCCTCCGCCTGTGGGTGGATCCGCAATCGGCAAGCGGCGAGGGCTATGGCGGCGGGAATAACGATCTGGCCACGACCCTGGCGCTGGCGAAACGCGCGAAAGCCCAGGGAATGAAGCTGCTGCTCGACTTTCATTACAGCGATTTCTGGACCGATCCCGGCAAGCAGTTCAAACCGAAGGCCTGGGAAAAGATGGATTACCCGCAGCTGAAAACGGCGATTCATGACTATACCCGGGATACCATCGCCCGCTTTAAGCAGGCGGGCGTCCTGCCGGATATGGTGCAGATCGGCAATGAGATCAATGGCGGTATGCTGTGGCCGGAAGGGAAAAGCTGGGGGCAGGGGGGCGGAGAGTTCGACCGGCTGGCTGGTCTGCTGAACGCGGCCATTGATGGCCTGAAGGCGAACCTGCACAACGGCGAGCAGGTGAAAATCATGCTGCATCTGGCTGAAGGGACCAAAAACGATACCTTCCGCTGGTGGTTTGACGAAATAGAGAAACGCCATGTGCCGTATGACGTGATCGGTTTGTCGATGTACACCTACTGGAACGGGCCGATCAGCGCCCTGAAGGCCAATATGGATGACATCAGCAAACGCTATAACAAAGACGTTATTGTCGTCGAGGCGGCCTATGCCTATACCCTGGCCAATTGCGATAACGCGGAAAATAGTTTCCAGGCCAAAGAGGAAAAGGACGGGGGATATCCCGCCAGCGTGCAGGGACAATATCGCTATATCCACGATCTGATGCAGGCGGTCATCGATGTTCCCGACCAGCGCGGCAAAGGGATTTTTTACTGGGAGCCCACGTGGATTGCCGTTCCGGGAAATACCTGGGCCACCCCGGCGGGGATGAAATATATCCATGACGAATGGAAAGAGGGCAATGCGCGTGAAAATCAGGCGCTATTTGATTGCCAGGGAAAAGTATTGCCGTCGGTAAAAGTATTTAATTAATTTTTTGTCGTTCTTTTCAGGAAGTTTATTATGAATAAATTTGCACCTTTACATCCAAAGGTTAATACGCTGCTGCATGGCGCAGATTATAACCCGGAACAATGGGAGAATGACCCCGATATTATTGATAAAGACATTGCCATGATGCAGCAGGCAAAATGCAATGTGATGTCGGTGGGAATATTTAGCTGGGTGAAACTTGAGCCGCGCGAAGGGGTATTTGATTTCGCCTGGCTGGATACTATCCTCGATAAACTGTATGCCGCCGGCATTCATGTTTTTCTGGCCACGCCGAGCGGCGCGCGTCCGGCGTGGATGTCACAGCGCTATCCGCAGGTTCTGCGGGTGGGGTGCGATCGGGTGCCAGCCCTGCACGGGGGCCGTCACAACCACTGTATGTCATCGCCGGTTTATCGTGAGAAGACCCTTAAAATCAATACTCTGTTGGCGGAGCGCTATTCTGCGCATCCGGCGGTGCTGGGCTGGCATATTTCCAATGAATATGGCGGCGAATGTCATTGCGAGCGCTGCCAGACTCGCTTTCGCGACTGGCTGAAGGCGCGGTACCAGACCCTGGAGAATCTCAACCAGGCCTGGTGGAGCACTTTCTGGAGCCATACCTACAGCGACTGGTCGCAGATTGAATCGCCTGCGCCGCAGGGCGAGGTGTCGATCCACGGCCTGAATCTGGACTGGCATCGCTTTAATACCGCCCAGGTGACCGATTTCTGCCGCCATGAAATCGCCCCGCTGAAGGCGGCGAATGCCGCCCTGCCGGTGACCACCAACTTTATGGAGTATTTTTACGATTACGACTACTGGCAGCTGGCGGAGGTGCTGGACTTTATCTCCTGGGACAGCTATCCGATGTGGCACCGCGACAAAGACGAAACCGCGCTGGCCTGTTATACCGCGATGTATCACGACATGATGCGCAGCCTGAAGGGCGGCCAGCCGTTTGTGCTGATGGAGTCCACGCCGGGCGCCACCAACTGGCAGCCGACCAGCAAACTGAAGAAACCGGGGATGCATATTCTCTCTTCGCTGCAGGCGGTGGCGCATGGCGCCGACTCGGTGCAGTATTTCCAGTGGCGCAAGAGCCGTGGTTCGGTTGAGAAATTCCACGGCGCGGTGGTCGACCACGTTGGGCATATTGATACCCGCATTGGCCGTGAAGTCAGCCAGCTCGGCGAGATCCTCAGCAAGCTGCCGGCGGTGAGGGGGTGTCGCACCGAGGCGAAAGTGGCGATTATCTTCGACCAGCAGAACCGCTGGGCGCTTGATGACGCCCAGGGGCCGCGCAATCTGGGCATGGAGTATGAGAAGACGGTCAATGAGCACTACCGTCCGTTCTGGGAGCATGGCATCGCCGTCGATGTGATTGACGCCGACGCTGATTTAACGCCGTACCGGCTGGTGATCGCCCCGATGTTATACATGGTGCGCGACGGCTTTGCCGGGCGGGCGGAGGCGTTCGTCGCCAGCGGCGGCCATCTGGTGACTACCTACTGGACCGGCATCGTCAACGAGTCCGATCTCTGTTATCTCGGCGGCTTCCCGGGCCCGCTGCGCAATCTTCTGGGCATCTGGGCGGAGGAGATCGATTGTCTGAATGACGGCGAGTTTAATTTGGTGCAGGGCCTGGCCGGGAATCAGTGCGGTCTTCAGGGCCCCTATCAGGTGCGCCATCTCTGTGAACTGATCCATACCGAAAGCGCGCAGACGCTGGCCACCTACCGGGATGATTTTTATGCCGGAAGGCCAGCGGTGACGGTGAACGGCTTCGGGAAAGGTAAAGCCTGGCATGTGGCCTCCCGCAACGATTTGGCCTTCCAGCGCGACTTTTTTGCCGCCCTGAGCAAAGAGCTGGCGCTGCCGCGGGCGATCGCGGCGGATTTACCGCCCGGAGTGGTGGCCACCGCGCGCACCGACGGTGAGAGTACGTTTGTCTTCCTGCAGAACTACAGCGCGCAAAGCCATACCCTGAGCCTGCCGCCAGGGTATCGGGATTGCCTGACCGACGCGGCGGTGGCGGACCCGCTGACCCTGTCAGCATGGGATTGCCGTATTCTCCGTCGCCACGCGTAATCCTTTTTCTCCACGCCTGCTCTGCCGAGCAGGCTTTTTTTTTATCTATTACCCTGGAGTTTATGATGGTGAGTTTAAAATCTTTCCTGCACTATTTCTCGCCTGCGCGTCCGGCACAGCCGTTAAGCGAAGCGGAAAAACAGCAAATCGAGGCGCTGATTCAGGCCTTCGGCGGTGAAGCGAATATTACCCAAGTGGACGCCTGTATTACTCGTCTGCGGGTAACGGTTCGTCATCTGGCGGCCGTGGACTCTGACGCTTTGCAGCAGCAGGGCGCGCTGGGCGTCATTATTCTTGGTCAGCAGGTTCATGCTATTTTCGGTAAGCAGTCCGATGCGCTACGTCAATTGCTGGATGACCATTTTGCCGCGCGGAAATAAATAAAACGGGATAACCTGAAAACAGGTTATCCCGAAAATAAGACAAAGACAGCAGTGGCAATAATGATTACCGGAGGGTAATTAATGACCTTAGCGTTGGAGATATCAATAACGTATTTTTCTTACCAGAGCGATATTACCACCAGGCTTCAACCTGCACGCCGAAATTCCAGGTATTATTCGCCGTCTGGTCTTCAAATGGTTTACCATCTTCTGAATCATTCAGATACGACGCGAAAATACGTAATTCCGGACGTGACATAAAGTCCGGCCCGTCCGCCAGACCCAGAGCAATGGTATATTTCTCACCGGCCTGTTTGTAACTGGTGCCATTGTTGTAGCTGTCTTTCTGATAGAAACCGCCGACTTCGCCAATCAGGCGCACGTAGTCGGTGAACTGATACTGCCCGCGGGCGACCAGCGACAGCATCCGCGTTTTGTCGGTGTAGTCGGTAATATCATCCGCCGAGCCCCAGGTCAGAACGTGGTTGATGGAGAACTTCTCGGTAATGGGGATCAGACCGGTGTTAATCACGCGATAGCCGGTGGCGTCATTCACGTAGTTCCACATATCGTACCAGCCGCCGCCCTGGGAGACCATATTCTGCGCCAGCCCTTTGTTGGCATACTGCAGCACGGTTTTGTTATAGCCGCCCAGCATATCCTGACTGATTTCACCGGTTAGCATCACGCCATTTTCGGCATCGTACAGCCCGCCGTAGCTGTCCTGTTTTTTGGTGGTGTTCGGCATGGCGTAGTCGATACCGAATTCGGTCCACGACCCGGACCACGGCTTCCATCCCGCATAGCGTAAATCGATATAGTTGATATTGACGTTGCTGTCGCCATCGACGCGATAGTCAACGTCGTTGGCATCGCCGCGGATCCACGCCAGCGAGACGGCGCCCGGGCCAAGGGTGTAGTTTTCCACCCCGGCCCCGGAGCCGGAAATGTTCCAGTATTTGGTATCGATGATGTGCAGATCGTGACGCTGATAGTAACGTTTGCCGCCCCAGATCACCGCATTCGGATCGCCCGGGATCAGCCCTTTGATCTGCAGATTCAGCTGACGTAAGCCGAACTGCGCGTCATCGTTCAACGTGGTTTCATTATCGTTAGAGCCATCGGAGACCATGCTGACCATGCTGTCGAGATAGAAACTGACATCATCTTTTTTGTAGACCTCGGAGCCCAATTCCAGTTCGCCATAGGTATCCGATTCGTTCCCCAACCGGCCCAGCTTGTTCTTTTGCCATTCCGCTTCGCTACCGTCGCCGGAGACCCCAACCCCGGCGCGCAAATAGCCATGAAAATCAACGGTCGGGATCGCAGCGGTAGCCGCAAAGGCGGAAGGGGTGATTAGCGCAGCGGCTAATGCTGTGGAAAGGGCGCGCAGTGTCGTATTCATCTCTATCCTCTTATTGTTTTGTATTACGTTCACATAACTGATGTCATAAAATGCCTAAATGTAACTTCAGGCAAACGAGATATGATTATTGTGTGACTAAGTGCAAATAATAACGCTGGTTTTTGTTGTGATGAGTGAGGTGATTCACAATTAACCCGGTTGTGAACGTAATACTTTTTGTGGTCTAATTTTGCGGTGAGAAGTGGCGGTGAGCGTTTTTTCAAATGGCCCCTGTTACAATCATGGGATAACAACATAAGGAACCGGACCATGAAGTCTAAAAGCGCTACTCTGGAAGACGTCGCACGTCATGCGGGTGTCTCTTACCAGACCGTGTCCAGGGTACTCAACAAATCTGCCAATGTATCCGAAGCGACGCGCCGCAAGGTGGAGAAATCGATAGAGGCTCTACGCTATGTGCCCAACCGGCTGGCGCAGCAGCTGGTGGGAAAGGAGAGCCAGACGGTGGGGCTGGTGACGATTTCGCTGGCCTGGCATGCCCCCTCCCAGGTGGCGGCGGCGGTAAAACGCTATGCCAATCTGGAAGGTTACCAGGTCCTGATTTCGATGATCGATGAGAGCGTCAACCAAAGCATCCAGGATTCCATCAATGAGCTGAAGTCTCAGAGGGTGGATAAGGTCATTATCAACGTGCCGCTGGAGACCGAACAGGCGCAGAAAATCGCCGCTGACAACGATGATATCGTCTGCCTGTTTCTCGATGTTGATCCCTACAGCTCCGTGTTTAACGTTTCGTTTAACCCGGCGGACGGCACCCGGGCCAGCGTCAAATATCTCTACGAGATGGGGCATCGGGAGATCGCGCTGCTGGCGGGGCCGGACAGCTCCGTATCGGCCAAACTGCGGCTGAAAAGCTGGCTGGAGACCCTGGATGGCTACGGTCTGAAGCCGGTGACCGTCCTGCACGGCAACTGGGATGCGCAAAGCGGCTACGCCGGCGCGCTGCAGATGCTGCGTGAAACGCCGAACTTCAGCGCTGTGCTGGTGGGCAATGACCAGATGGCGCTGGGGGTGCTCAGCGCCTTCCATCAGCATCAGGTGGCGGTGCCGGGAGAGAAATCGGTGATTGGCTATGACGATACCTATGAAAGCTCCTTTTTCTATCCGGCATTGAGTACGGTATCGCTGGACCTCGACCTGCAGGGTAAAGAGGCGGTGCGGCGGATCCTCGCCAGTACCAGCGGCGCGGCGCATACCTCATCCATCCTGCCGGCGCGCCTGGTGATTCGCCATTCCAGCGGCGCCAGAGTCGAGCAGGGGAAAGATCTGCAGGCCATCGCGGAGCAACTTCGCGCTATCGCCCACCGTCTGGCGCCCTGAAGCCAAAGGCGAGGAAACTCGCCTCTTTGTTATTACCCCTGCTATGACCATGGTTGATCTTTGTCGTGGAACGGCGTAACTTAATTGTTATGTTATAACATAATGATGAGGTCATCATGAAAGCCCATATCCATCCTCCCTATCGCACGGTGGTGTTTCACGACACCAGCGCCAATGAATATTTTAAAGTTGGCTCAACCATCCGCACCGAACGCGTGATTGAGCTCGACGGTGAGACGTATCCGTATGTGACGATCGATGTCTCATCGAAATCGCATCCTTACTACACCGGCAAACAAAAAACGTTCGCCAGCGAGGGTAGCGCGGCCCGTTTCCGCCAGCGTTTCGGCGGCTTTATTGATGCAAAAAGGAAGGCATGATGCAGGTCGTTAACTCATTACGCAGCGCCAAACAGCGCCACCCGGATTGCCAGCTGGTCAAACGCAAAGGGCGGCTGTACGTGATCTGTAAGAGCAACCCCCGCTTTAAAGCGGTGCAGGGGCGCAAAAAACGTCGTTAACGGAAGCTTTCCAGGGGGCGGCGCTGCTGGCCGTCGGCGGTAAAATTGTCGGCGGCCAGCCATTGGCGCATGGCGCTATCCAGCTCCGGCCATTCGCCATCAATCACTGAAAACCAGTCCGTGTCCCGGTTGTGTCCTTTGCTCACCAGCGCCTGACGAAAACGTCCTTCGTACTGAAATCCCAGTCGCCTTGCCGCCCGACCTGACGGCGTATTGAGGCTATTGCATTTCCATTCATAGCGACGGTAGCCGAGCGTCCCGAAAACATACTGCATCAACAGCCAGTGCGCTTCGGTCGCCATAGCCGTTCGGCTCAGCAACGGAGAGAAATGGACATGCCCCACCTCGATCACGCCGTGGTTGGCATCGATGCGCATTAACGCCAGCGACCCGACCGCCGTCCCGCGCTGCTGGTCAACGACGGCGAAATGGATAGGATCGGTCAGCGTCGCAACCTGCGCCACCCAGGCGCTAAATTCAGCCAGACTGCTTTCCGGTTCGCGCAGCAGCCACGTCCAGCTGCGGGCGTCGGGCGCCAGCTGGTGGGCAGCAAACAGATCGCTGGCGTGGGCGGGGGTGAGTGGTTCGAGCCGACAGCGGCTGCCCTGCAGTACCTGCCGCGTTGGCCAGGGGCGGGGTTGCCAGTCGGGCAGCGCGGCGCCGAGCGCCTGTCCAAACTGATTGTATTCACACATTGCGGTTTCCTTATTGGGGATGTACAGGCAGCGTACGCGCTGGCTGGTTCCCTAAAAAGTGCCACCAGAGTATGTTTTTATGGATCCACGAGGAGGTGACATGAACATACCGGACGATGCGTTTTATGGATTGGTGACGCAGGGGATGCGGCAGCGAACGGACGAAACCCTGCAGCGCGCCCTTTACCACACTTTGCGCCATGCCATCCTGCAGGGAACCCTGGCGGCCAGCTGCCGTTTGCCAGGATCGCGCGTGATTGCCGGTCGACTGCATCTGTCGCGCAATACGGTGAATGCCGCACTCGAGCAGCTGACGCTGGAAGGATACCTGACGCGAAGCCGTCAGGGGACGCAGGTTGTGCCGCTCGCCGCCAGCCGCCGGCAGGAGGTAAACGCGCCACCCGTTGTGCTGTCTGAGCGGCTGCAGGGGCTACCAGCCGCTATGCGCCGTGACTCGCCGGCGCTGCCGTTTACGCCTGGCATGCCGGCGGTGAACTATTTCCCGCTGCCGCTGTGGCGGCGGTTAATGGATAAGGCATTGCGCGACGAGGGCAGCATGCTGCTGGGTTACGGTGAGGCCGCGGGCGATCCCCAACTGCGGGAGGCTATCGCTCGCCATCTGGCGCTCTCCCGGGGTATTCAGTGCGATATCCGGCAGATCGTCATCACCGAGGGGGCGCTGGAAGGGGTCAACTTATGCGCCTCGCTGTTGACCAACCCGGGCGACACCGTGTGGCAGGAAGAGCCGGGATACCTGGGCGCCAGGAGTGGTTTCCAGCGGGCGGGGCTGCAGGTCTGCGGGATGGCCGTCGATCATGAAGGGATGTGTATGGCCAACGGCGCGGCAGAGCCACCCCGGCTGATTTTCACCTCTCCTTCTCATCAGTATCCCCTTGGGAGCGTTATGAGCGCCGCGCGGCGTCTGGCGCTGGTGGAGTATGCCCATCGGCACGGCGCGTGGATTGTGGAGGATGACTACGACAGCGAGTTTCGCCACAGCGGAGAGCCGATCCCGGCGATGCTGGGAATGGTCCCGGATGCCCCGGTGGTCTATCTCGGCACCTTCAGCAAAACCCTTTTTCCAGCGCTGCGTATCGGTTTTATGGTAATGCCGCCCGCGCTGGCGGATGCCGCTCAGGAGGCCATTGGCACGCTGCTGCGCGGGGGACACCGCGCTGAACAGCGGGCGCTGGCCAGCTTTATCGAGAAGGGGCACTATGCGCGTCATCTGGCGGCGATGCGTCGTCTGTACCGCAAACGTCAGCAGCTGCTGCGCGAGGCGCTGGCGCAAGAGATCACCGTGCCGTGCGAAGTCCTTGGTGGGGAAGGGGGGCTCCATTTGACGCTGGCCATAGAGGGGATCGACGATCGCGCGATAGCGCAGCAGGCGCGTCAGTTTCAGCTGGCGCCCGCTGCGCTAAGTCATTTCTATCTCGACCCGCGGCAGGGGCGGAGCGGGCTGGTGCTGGGGTATGGCAATACTTCTGCTTCCCGCTATCCGCTGGCGCTGCGGACGCTGAATCGTCTTATTGCGCAGTACCGGCTCGGGTCAGCGTAAAGACATCGTAAAAGGAGAGATCTCCTTTGGTGTCGACCATTTTTTTAAGCTGCGCCTTCTGCTCGCTATCGACGTCCGGCGACTGCAGGATGCGGTCGATCAGCTGTCGGGGGACAAAGCGGGTGTTGTACCATTCGCCGTTGTAACACACGCGAAAGTCGAGGACATCGATATCTTCGTAACGATAGCGTGGATAGACGTCAAAGAAGAAAAAAGCGTTGAACAGGATGAACAGCACCACCAACAACCAGACCGAATCCACCAGCGTTTCAGAGCGCAGCATCACCACCAGCGTCGCCAAAAATGCGGCATACATGGCAACAAACAGGCCCGGATGGTTACGGATAAAACTGATGCTAAAACGCGGGCGATTATCGCGTTTTTCCTGCACGTTCAGTTCGTCAATGGTGTGAGTTAGCAGGCGTTGTATTTCTGTCATCTTGGTCCCCGAATTCTGCAATAAGCCTGCACCGTGCGCCCGGTGGCTCGGGCGTGGCAGGCTCAGCCTGAAGGCTATTTTATGTTGCAGTATTCTGCGGAGAAAGTAACAGATCAGTTACAGAAAAGCATAACAGTTACGCATTTGGCGGCGGAAGGCGCTTGATGATCTGCGCCGGGTTGCCGCCGACAACGGTACTGGCGGGGACGTCTTTAGTGACCACCGCTCCGGACGCGATGACCGCATTATCGCCAATGGTCACCCCGGGATTGATCACCGCCCGACCGCCAATCCACACATTGTGGCCAATGGTCACCGGTTTGCCATATTCCTGGCCGCTGTTTCGAGCCTCAGCATCCAGCGGATGGGTGGCGGTATAGATATGGACGCCCGGGGCGAGCATGCAGTTATCGCCAATATGGATAGGGCAGACGTCCAGCATCACGCAGTCAAAATTGGCGTAAAAACCGGCGCCGAGAAAGATATTGTAGCCGTAGTCGCAGCGAAAGCTTGGCTCGATATACGCATCGCCAGCGCGACCGAGCAGCTCGGCGAGAATACGCTGACGTTCTTCCTGCGCATCCGGGGCGGAATGATTATAACGGTGCAGCAGCTGTCTGGCGCGCAGGCGATCGGCGCGTAGCGTTGGGTCGCCAGATAAATAGAGCTCACCGGCGATCATTTTGCGTTTTTCTTCACTCATTGGTCTTCCTTATACCTGACGTTAGATGGCCGCAGCAGTATAAAAAAGAAACCGGTTACAGGTTTGCTGTTGGCTAAATGATGTGATGACTATCACAAAGATACCCTGCAGAGGCTGGCGATGACCGTCCGGTCAGCAGACCGCGTCGGGCGCGGTAATTAGCGGATAAATTTCCAGACGGACGTCGGGATCTTATCGTACAGCTTATTCATGGTCAGTTCAGCCAGACGATGATCGGCGGCTGAGTAAAATACCGCCAGCTCATTATCAGAAAGTTCATATTTGTTTTTTTCAATGACGCGCTCCAGCGTGTCAATTGTCTGGCAACGGCGTAAGCGCATCAAATAGTCTGTTTTAGTTAATGGCTTATCAGACATAATTCCACCTTTTGATTGTAATAATCCTAACACGAAAGACTGGCCGGATTTTCCCGGCTGGCGTTGACAAAACAACGAAATAACCGATTACCGGATTTTTTCCACTTTTGCAAATCCGTAGAGTTAATGCCGTAGTTACTGAACAACGTAAATGTATCGTCCAGATATTCGTCAACCTGAGCGATCAGCTTATTATCCTCAGCGTACTTAATTTTATAATTAAGGGCGAATGTGGCAATGTGCTCGATCAGTTCATTTAACTGGAGATTGACAGCCGAAGTCGGGTCGTTGACCCAGCCATGGTTGCTCTCTTCCAGGTTTGCAAGGCAGTCATGATACAGCGTTTCGCAGAGAAAGCGTAGTTGTGCGATATCATGTCTTTTTGGCGAGTATTCGTCCATAACGCATCCCCTTTTGAGTGGTTTAAACGACGACTAACAAACACCGTTGTGGGATGAACACGACTAACTGACCTGACACTAACTGAGTAATCCTGCTGATTTAACTATAATCCACTCTCCAACAGATTTCATCGTGCTATTACGAAAAATTACAATTATCAGAGAGAAATTATCTTAAAAATAGACGAATTAAATTCTCCGGCCCGGGCGCGCAGCCTGAAAAATAGAGATGTCTTATCAATCATTGGCTTAAGGCAGGCAGTCGTCGCGTTCAGAAACCGCTGGCCGTGATGATGATATTAGGATTATTCCTGGTAAATGAGCGTGAGAAGATCCTAAGGGCTAAACAGCGTGATAGATATAGCCGGGAACACATCAATATATATTAAATGCAGCGCGAAAAATAAACAATGGCAATATGTGCCCTGTGGGTAATGATCAAAAAAAGGGCCGCAGTAGCGGCCCTTTGTTCAGCAGTGCAGATTAATGATGCTCAACCTGATGGCTGTGCTCAATATCTTCCGATTTCTTACTAAAGCGGCGTCGCACCACCACAAAGAACACCGGCACGAAGAAGATTGCCAGGATCGTCGCGGTTACCATCCCGCCCATTACGCCTGTACCTACGGCGTTCTGCGCACCGGAGCCTGCTCCGGAGCTGATAACCAGCGGCATAACCCCAAGGATAAACGCCAGGGAGGTCATCAGGATCGGACGCAGACGCATACGTACCGCTTCAAGCGTCGCCTCAATCAGCCCTTTGCCCTCTTTCTCCATCAGGTCTTTGGCGAATTCAACGATCAGTATCGCGTTCTTCGCCGACAGGCCGATGGTGGTCAACAGGCCAACCTGGAAGTAAACGTCATTGGTTAAACCGCGGAAGGTGGCGGCTAACAGCGCGCCGACCACACCTAACGGTACGACCAGCATGACCGAGAACGGAATCGACCAGCTCTCATACAGCGCTGCCAGACACAGGAAGACGACAATCAGCGAGATGGCATACAGGGCAGGGGCCTGGTTACCGGACAGCCGCTCCTGATAAGACATCCCGGTCCAGTCGTAGCCAATACCCGACGGCAGTTTACCCGCCAGCTCTTCCATCAGGCTCATCGCCTCACCGGTACTCTTGCCTGGCGCTGCCTGGCCAAGAATTTCCATTGATGGCAGACCGTTGTAGCGTTCCAGACGCGGCGAACCGTATTCCCAACGCGAGGTGGAGAAGGCGGAGAACGGCACCATCTGGCCATCACTGCCGCGAACATACCACTTGCCGATGTCTTCCGGCAGCATACGGTATTTCGCTTCGGACATGATGTACACTTTCTTCACGCGGCCGCGGTCGATAAAGTCGTTGACATAGCTTCCGCCCCAGGCGGCGCCCAGCGTGGTGTTAATGTCGCTGATGGAGACGCCCAGCGCCTGGGCTTTTTCCTGATCGATATCGACTTTGAACTGCGGTGTATCTTCCAGACCGTTAGGACGCACGCCGGTCAGCACGTCAGGATGCTGCGCCACCATGCCAAACAGCTGGTTACGTGCCTGGGTCAGTTTTTCGTGTCCCAGGCCGCCCTGGTCAATCAGCTGGAAGTCAAAGCCGGTCGCGGTACCCAGTTCAACGATAGCCGGCAGGTTAAAGGCGAAGACCATCGCGTCTTTAATCTGCGAGAAGTAGCCCATCGCCCGACCGGTGATCGCTTCAACTTTGTTTTCGTCGCCTGGACGCTGGCTCCAGTCTTTCAGCGAGACGAACGCGATACCGGTGTTCTGGCCGCGGCCGGCGAAGCCGAAGCCGTTAACCGCAAACACGGATTCCACGTTGTCCTTCTCTTTGGTGAGATAGTAATTCGTCATCTCATCCAGCACTTTCTGCGTGCGCTCCTGGGTGGCGCCGGCAGGCAGCTGGGCCATACTCAGGAACACCCCCTGGTCTTCGTCCGGCAGGAACGAGCTCGGCAGACGAACGAACAGCCACGCCATACCCACCACGATGATCAGATACAGCACCAGATAACGACCGGTGCTGCGCAGAATGTTGCCTACGCTGTCGGTGTAATGGTGCGTGCTCTTATCGAACATGCGGTTAAACCAGCCGAAGAAACCCGTGGTCGCGCCATGGCTGCCTTTCTGAACAGGCTTCAGCATCGTGGCGCACAGCGCTGGCGTCAGGATCAGCGCGACCAGTACCGATAGCGCCATCGCGGAAACGATGGTGATGGAGAACTGGCGATAGATGGCCCCGGTTGAGCCGCCGAAAAACGCCATCGGGATAAATACCGCCGACAGCACCATGGCGATACCTACCAGCGCGCCCTGAATCTGCCCCATCGATTTACGCGTCGCTTCTTTCGGCGGCAGGCCTTCTTCGGCCATGACGCGCTCGACGTTCTCGACCACCACGATGGCGTCATCCACCAGCAGGCCGATGGCGAGCACCATCCCGAACATCGTCAGGGTGTTTATCGAGAAGCCAAACGCCGCCAGCACCGCGAAGGTCCCTAACAGGACCACCGGCACCGCGATGGTCGGGATCAGGGTGGCGCGGAAGTTCTGCAGGAACAGATACATCACCAGAAAGACCAGGATGATCGCTTCCACCAGCGTTTTAACCACTTCGTGAATAGAGATTTTCACGAACGGGGTGGTGTCATACGGGTAAACGATTTTCATCCCCGACGGGAAAAACGGCTCCATCTTCGCCAGTTCAGCGCGGATCGCGTTGGCGGTATCCAGCGCGTTCGCGCCGGTAGCCAGTTTAATACCCAGACCGGACGCAGGCTGGCCGTTATACTTCGCCACCACGTCATAGCTTTCGCCACCCAGTTCAATTTTGGCGACATCACGCAGACGAACCTGGGAACCATCCTGGTTCACCTTCAGCAGAATGTTGCCAAACTCTTCCGTATTGGTCAGACGCGTCTGTGCGACGATGGAGGCGTTGAGCTGCTGGCCTTTCACCGGCGGCGTACCGCCTAACTGACCAGCGGCGACCTGGGCGTTCTGCGCTTTCAGCGCGCTGATCACGTCCACCGGCGTGAGCTGGAAGTTATTCAGTTTATTCGGATCCATCCAGATACGCATCGCGTACTGGGAACCGAACAGCTGAACGTCGCCGACGCCGCTGGTACGGCTGATCGGGTCCTTCATGTTGGCCGCCACGTAGTCCGAGATGTCGTCCTGGTTCATGGTGCCGTTGGTGTTAATGACGCCGACAACCATCAGGAAGCTGCTGGACGCTTTCTCAACGCTGATCCCTTGCTGCTGTACTTCTTGCGGCAGCAGAGGGGTGGCCAGGGCCAGCTTGTTCTGGACCTGAACCTGGGCGATGTCCGGATCGGTACCGGATTCGAAGGTCAGGGTGATGGTCGCCGTACCGGTGGAGTCGCCATTCGAGGACATGTACATCAGGTGATCGATACCGTTCATATTCTGTTCGATAACCTGAGTCACGGTGTTCTGCACGGTTTCGGCGTCAGCACCGGGGTACATGGCGGTAATGGAAATTGCTGGCGGCGCAATCGTCGGATATTGCGCCACCGGCAATTTGAGGATCGATAATCCCCCAGCCAGCATGATGATGATGGCGATCACCCATGCAAATATGGGGCGATCGATAAAGAAATTAGGCATGTCTTAACGGCTCCTGTTTAAGTTAAGACTTGGTTTGTTCTGATGGCGCGTTGCCTGCGGCTTGCTGTTTATCATCAGAAGCTACTTCCTGCGCTTTTACCTGCACGCCTGGTTTGATTTTTTGCAGGCCGGTGACGATAACGCGATCGCCGGATTTCAGACCGTCAGTGACCAGCCATTTATCGCCAATCGCTTGAGAAGCAGTGACCTGGCGGACTTCGACCTTATCGCCTTCACCCACTACCATGACGCTGGCGTCACCGCGCGGCGTACGGGTCACGCCCTGTTGCGGCACCAGCAGGGCGTCAGGGTTAACCCCTTCTTCCAGACGCGCGCGGACAAACATCCCCGGTAACAGGGTGTGATCCGGGTTGGGGAAAATGGCGCGCAGCGTGATAGAGCCGGTGGTCTGGTCGACGGTCACATCCGAGAACTCCAGGGTGCCGGACTGCGGATACTTAAGACCGTCGTTAGTCACCAGCTCCACTTTCGCTTTACCGTTTTCCTGTTTCAGACGGCCATCGGCCAGCTCCTGTTTCAGGCGCAGGAAATCATTGCTCGACTGGGTGACGTCAACATAGATCGGATCCAGCTGCTGAACGGTTGCCAGAGCGGTTGACTGACCATTCTGCACCAGCGCCCCTTCGGTCACCGCGGATTTACCAATGCGGCCGCTGATCGGCGAGGTGACTTTGGTGTAGGCCAGATTGATGCGCGCGGTTTCCACGGCCGCTTTTGCCGCGACCACGGCCGCATTGCTCTGCTGCGCCGTCGCGACGGCGGTATCGTAGTCTTGTTGACTGATATACTTAGTGCCTAACAGTTTCTGATAACGCTTGACCGTCAGTTGATCCATGTTTGCCGCCGCCTGGGCTTTTGCCAGGTCGCCTTTGGCGCTGTCATAGCTGGCCTGATAGGTGGCTGGATCGATCTGATACAGGGAGACGCCCGCCTGGATATCGCTACCTTCGACGAAGTTACGTTTCAAAATAATGCCACTGACCTGAGGGCGGACTTCCGCAATGCGATAGGCGCTGGTGCGGCCTGGCAGTTCGGTGGTCATTTGTAGAGGTGCGGATTTGAGCGTCACAATACCGACTTCCGGCATGTGCTGGGCTCCCTGTTGAGCCGGTTTATCGTCACATCCTGTTAGCGCTAAGCTGCCTGAGAGCATCAGAACGACCGCCAGAGGCGTTAACCCTCTGTTTTTGTTCATATGTAAACCTCGAGTGTCCAATTTCAAAATGTTCAGTGGCTCAAACAACCACAAACCCACTACAGTCTTTCTATTATGGTCGTGCTATGGTACATACATTCACAAATGTATGTAAACGTAACCTCTGTAAAGTCATTAACCTATGGCACGAAAAACCAAACAACAGGCACGTGAAACCCGGCAACTGATTCTGGATGTTGCTCTGCGTCTGTTTTCGCAGCAAGGCGTATCATCTACCTCGTTGGCAACAATTGCAAAAGCTGCGGGTGTAACGAGGGGGGCTATCTACTGGCATTTCAAGAATAAATCAGATTTATTCAACGAAATTTGGGAGCTGTCAGACGCCAGTATTAGCGATCTCGAAATTGAGTATCGGGCAAAATTCCCTAACGATCCACTCTCTGTTATCAGGGAGATATTAGTCTATGTTCTTGAAGCGACGGTGACAGAGGAGCGCCGTCGGTTGATGATGGAGATTATCTTCCATAAGTGTGAATTCGTCGGTGAAATGACCGTGGTGCAGCAGGCCCAGCGGCAGTTATCCCTGGCGAGCTACGAACGCATCGAGCAGACCTTGAAAGAGTGCATCGCCGCGAAGCTGTTGCCCGCCAATTTACTCACCCGGCGAGCGGCGATTTTAATGCGCAGCTATCTTTCCGGCCTGATGGAGAACTGGCTGTTTGCCCCCGACTCGTTCGACCTGCATGCGGAAGCGCGCGACTATGTCGCCATCCTGCTGGAGATGTATCAGTTCTGCCCCACGCTGCGCGGCCCGGAGAACCTGTCAGCGTAAACGTCGCGCGCGGGGGGACGTGAATTTTTAGCGCCGTTCGCCGCTATTCGCCAGCGATGAGAAGTGCTATTCTTCGCGCTTGCGACGACCCCCGGTATTCTCCGGCATTTGCATTCATTCATATTAACTATGCTGCACACGATCTCCAGGCAACGCGCCACGTTCATCTTTATCATTATGCTGCTCTGTTTTATTGGCCTTTTCAGTCCAGTTCAGGGCCGCGCCGCGGACCTCCCTGACCGGGCGGAGGTGCAGAGTCAGCTCAATACCTTAAACAAGCAAAAAGAACTGACTCCGCAGGACAAACTGGTCCAGCAGGATTTGACCCAGACCCTGGAAACGCTGGATAAAATCGATCGCATCAAGAGCGAGACGACGCAGCTCCGCCAGCAGGTCGAGCAAGCCCCGGCGAAGCTGCGCCAGGCGGTGGACAGCCTTAACAATCTGAGTGATGTCCCGAACGACGACGCGACGCGCAAAACGCTGAGCACGCTCTCCCTGCGTCAGCTGGAATCGCGCGTCACCCAAACGCTGGACGATCTGCAGAATGCGCAAAACGACCTGGCGACCTACAACAGCCAGTTGGTTTCCCTGCAAACGCAGCCGGAACGCGTGCAAAATGCGATGTACAAAGCCTCCCAGCAGCTGCAGCAGATCCGCAATCGTCTGAATGGCACCTCGGTGGGCGATGAGACTCTGCGTCCGACCCAGCTGGTGCTGCTGCAGGCCCAGCAGGCGTTGCTTAACGCGCAGATCGAGCAGCAGCGCAAGAGCCTCGAAGGCAATACGGTGCTGCAGGATACCCTGCAGAAGCAGCGTGACTACGTCACCGCCTGGAGCAACCGGCTGGAGCATCAGCTGCAGTTGCTGCAGGAGGCGGTGAACAGCAAGCGGCTGACGCTGACTGAGAAAACCGCCCAGGAGGCGGTCACGCCCGACGAAACGGCGCGTATTCAGGCCAACCCGCTGGTCAAGCAGGAGCTGGATATCAACCACCAGCTGAGCGAGAAACTGATTCAGGCGACGGAGAACGGCAACCAGCTGGTGCAGCGCAATATTCAGGTGAAGAACTGGCTCGACCGCGCCCTGCAGTCTGAGCGGGATATTAAAGAGCAAATTTCCGTGCTCAAGGGCAGCCTGCTGCTGTCGCGCATTCTCTACCAGCAGCAGCAGACGCTGCCGTCGGCGGATGAGCTGCAGGATATGACCAATCGCATTGCCGATCTGCGGCTCGAACAGTTCGAGGTGAATCAGAAACGCGACGCGCTGTTCCAGAGCGATGCCTATGTCGCTAAGCTGGAAGAGGGGCACAGCGCCGAAGTAAACGATGAAGTGCACGCCGCGCTGCTGGAAGTGATCGACATGCGCCGGGAGCTGCTCGACCAGTTCAATAAACAGCTGGGGAATCAGCTGATGATTGCCATCAACCTGCAGATCAACCAGCAGCAGTTGATGAGCGTCTCGAGCAGCCTGAAAGAAATTCTGACCCAGCAAATTTTCTGGGTGAACAGCAATAAACCGATGGACTGGGAGTGGATTAAGGCCTTCCCGGAAGCGCTGAAAGGTCAGTTTAAGGCGATGAAAATCACCGTGAACTGGGAAAAAGCGTGGCCGGCGGTGTTTGTCGCTTTTCTTGCCGGATTACCGCTGCTGCTGATTGCCGGCCTGATCCGCTGGCGTTTGCAGTGGCTCAAGGATTATCAGGCAAAGCTTGCTTCCCAGGTAGGCCAGCTGCGCAATGATACCCAACTGCATACGCCGAAGGCGATCCTTATCGACCTGATCCGCGCCTTACCGGTGGTGCTGGTGATTCTGGCGATTGGCCTGATCTTACTCACCATGCAGCTCAATATCAGTGCTCTGTTGTGGGCGTACAGTAAAAAGCTGGCGATGTTCTGGCTGGTGTTTGGCCTGTGCTGGAAAGTGCTGGAAAAGAACGGCGTAGCGGTCAGCCACTTTAATATGCCGGCGCAATTGACCAGCCACTGGCGGCGGCAGATTGTTCGCGTCAGCCTGGCGCTGCTGCCGCTGAATTTCTGGTCGGTGATTTCCGAGCTGTCGCCGCTGAACCTGATGGACGACGTGCTGGGGCAGCTGGTGATTTTCTTCAACTTACTGCTGATAGCGGTGCTGGTCTGGCCGATGTGCCGGGAAAGCTGGCGCGATAAAGAGTCGCACAGCCTGCGCCTGCTGACGATCACAGTGCTGTCTATCGTTCCGGTGGCCCTGATGGTGCTGACGGCGACCGGCTACTTCTACACCACGCTGCGCCTGGCGGGACGCTGGATCGAGACCGTCTATCTGGTCATGATCTGGAACCTGCTGTACCAGACTGTACTGCGCGGCCTGAGCGTGGCGGCGCGGCGCATCGCCTGGCGCCGGGCGCTGGCGCGCCGTCAGCATCTGGTGAAGGAGGGCGCGGAAGGCGCCGAGCCGCAGGAGGAGCCGACTATCGCCCTCGAGCAGGTCAACCAGCAGACGTTACGCATCACCATGCTGGTGATGATCGCGCTGTTCGCGGTCATGTTCTGGGCGATTTGGTCGGATTTGATCACCGTTTTCGCCTACCTCGACAGCATTACTCTCTGGCATTACAACGGCACCGAGGCAGGGGCCAGCGTGGTGCGCAGCGTCACGATGGGCAGCCTGCTGTTTGCCATTGTGGCGTCGATGGTTGCCTGGGCGCTGATCCGCAACCTGCCGGGGCTGCTGGAGGTGCTGGTCCTGTCGCGGCTCAACATGCGCCAGGGGACTTCCTACGCCATCACCACCATTCTTAACTATGCGATTATCGCCATCGGGGCGATGACGGTATTCGGGTCGCTGGGCGTCTCATGGGATAAACTGCAGTGGCTGGCGGCCGCGCTGTCGGTTGGTTTAGGTTTTGGTCTGCAGGAGATCTTCGGTAACTTCGTCTCCGGCCTGATTATTTTGTTCGAACGTCCGGTGCGCATTGGGGATACGGTGACTATCGGCACCTTCTCCGGTACGGTAAGCAAAATCCGTATTCGCGCCACCACCATCACCGACTTCGATCGTAAAGAGGTGATCATCCCGAACAAGGCGTTCGTTACCGAGCGCTTGATCAACTGGTCGCTCTCCGACACCGTGACCCGTGTGGTGATCCGCCTCGGCGTCGCCTACGGTTCCGATCTGGATAAGGTGAAGGAGGTGCTGCTGAAGGTCGCGCACGATCATCCGAAAGTGATGCAGGAGCCAGCGCCAGCGGTCTTCTTCACCACCTTCGGAGCCAGTACCCTGGATCATGAACTGCGTCTGTATGTCCGTGAACTGCGCGATCGCAGCTACACGGTGGATGAGCTCAACCGCGCCATCGACCGTCTGTGCCGGGAGAATGACATCAACATTGCCTTTAACCAGCTGGAAGTCCATCTGCGAAATGAAAAGGGCGACGAGGTCACGGAAGTGAAGCGGGACGGAAAGGGTGACGATTTAGCTCCCTCCGTCGCGTCTTAACTGAAAAGGGGCGGCGCAAAGCCGCCCCTGCTGCATCAGGGCGTCAGCGCGGCGAGCTCTTCGTCGCTAAGCCCGGTGAGTTCCCGCACGATTTGACGTTCGAGGCCGCGCGCCAGCATTCTGGCGGCGATGCTGCGAGTGGCTTCCTGCTCGCCCTCCTGCTGCCCCTGTTTACGGCCTTTCTCTTCCAGCCATTCGGCAATGGTCATCATCAGCTCCTTATGTCTGGGCGACTGCGCCGCCAGCGCGCGGATCAGCGCCCCCGGATGTTCCGTGGTACCCGCCTGCAACATATAGCGCAGCAGCGTATTTAACTGCGCTTCTGTCAGATAGCCTTGCGTCATCAGCGCAATCAGCGGCACCTGCAGCTCGGCCAGATCGCGATGGCGGATATGCTTTTGCAACAGCTCCAGCATGGCCATACGCCGATGACGGACGATCTGATTATCTGGCATAACGGTGAGGTCCACCAGCGGAAAATCACCGCTATAGAGCGCCTTCGCCAGCGCCGGTTCGGCGAATAGCTGTTGCCAGTTGCGGGGCCAGGGCCAGGGGCTGACCTTGCCGTGATAAAACAGAATTGGCACCACCAGCGGCAGCGTGTCGTGGCCAGCGTCCAGATGACGCTGCATGGCGGCCAGCGCGTAGCGCAGCAGGCGAAACGCCATCAGCTTGTCCGGGGTACTCTGGTGCTCAATCAGCGCGTAAACATAGCCCGGTCCGTGGCGGGTGCGCAGTGAGTAAAGGATATCGGAATAGCTGGCGCGCAGGTCCTCTTCAACAAAGCTACCGGAGACCAGCTGCAGTGAATCCAGCTCGCAAATTGCCAGAAACGGCGCGGGCAGATACAGCTGCAGGAAATCCTTCGCCACCGCCTGATGCATCAGCATCTGGCGAAAAACCGCATCGTGCGGGGTTTGACTGACCTTTTCCATCAATATTGCCTCCATCGGCGTCATGCGCAGAGGAGCACTCTGCCAGCACGTCGTCGTGGGCAACATCTTACTTCTGCGGCGTTTGCGAGGCGCTTTCCGTGTTTTTTAACTTGTTTGCATAATCCCGCCTGACAATTTCCAGCGCGTCCAACACCGTTTGCGCTGGGATCTGATGCGACTCCAGCAACATGATTAAATCGACGGCCAGTTTGACCTCATCGGGGGCATTTTCCAGCGACATCGGACTCTCCTGTTAGCGCGTCAGCCGCGCCAGTACGTTTTCAATCTTGTCCAGCGCCTGTCGACAGCGCGCCAGCCGTCCGCTGTAGACCTCGACTTCGCTGGCCAGCCGCTGCTGCTCGTCAAGGCTGGTAGCCTGCGTCAGCTGGCGCTGGCGTTGGTCGCGCATCGCCAGCAGGCGGCGCTCATACTCCTGATGCTGCAGGCGACGGCGCTGCCAGCGGCTCAGCGTTGGCGAGGCATGGTCCCAACTGCGCAGCGACCAGGTGGCGGTTTCGCGACGCAGCGCGGCGATTTGCGCCGCCAGCCGCTCGGCGATCCAGGCTACCTGCGGCAGCTGCTGGCGCTCGACAGCCTGGCGGAGCTGGCTGAAGTTGTGTTGGGCTTCCGCCAGATAGGCCTGCATCAGCGTGCTGCGGGTGTGGAAGAGCTGACGGTCAAAGCGCGGGCTGAGGGTCGCGTGCTCCGCCAGCGGCGCCACCAGCGCGGCCAGCTCGCTGAGCTGATTGTTCAGCGTTTGTAAAAGTTGAGCTGTTTTCACCCACCCCCTCCATTTTCCATCAGCCAACTGTGCTACAGTAGCCGTATCTGTTGATAACGATTCGCATTATGCCACCTGTTATTTTAACCATTATCGGCTGGCTGGCGGTAGCGCTGGGTACGCTGGGCGTCTTCTTACCGTTGCTGCCGACGACGCCGTTTATTCTGCTCGCCGCCTGGTGCTTTGCCCGCTCATCGCCACGCTTTCACCAGTGGCTGCTGTATCGCTCATGGTTCGGCGGCTATCTTCGCCACTGGCAGCAGTACCGCGCAATGCCCCGCGGCGCCAAGCCGCGCGCCATTGCCATGATCGTGGCGACTTTTGCTATTTCGCTGTGGCTGGTTAAGCTTACGTGGGTGCGCATCATGCTGTTGGTCATTCTGGCCTGTCTGCTGATCTTTATGTGGCGCATTCCGGTGGTTGACGCAAAGCAACAAAAGCACTGATGCGCAATAATGCCTGTTGCAATTGTTGCTGACAGCCAGTAAATTCTGGCGTTTTCGAGCGCGGGTAAGCCTGGTCAAAGGTTAAACAAATGTTTCTTTGGCCCCTTTTGCACGCCCGTGGGTAACACCGTTTCAATCAGGCATACACTTATGACCGCAACTGCACAGCAGCTTGAATATCTGAAGAACAGCATCCAGAGTATCGAGGATTATCCAAAACCTGGCATTCTTTTCCGCGATGTCACCAGTTTACTGGAAGACCCGAAAGCTTACGCGCTCAGCATTGAACTGCTGACCGAGCGCTACAAAGACGCGGGAATTACCAAAGTGGTAGGGACTGAGGCGCGTGGCTTCCTTTTCGGCGCACCGGTTGCGCTGGCGCTGGGCGTGGGCTTTGTTCCGGTACGCAAGCCGCGTAAGTTGCCGCGTGAAACCATCGCTGAGAGCTATGAGCTGGAGTACGGCACCGATCAGCTGGAGATCCACGTTGACGCCATCAAACCGGGCGACAAAGTGCTGGTGGTGGACGATCTGCTGGCGACCGGCGGAACCATCGACGCGACGGTCAAACTGATCCGCCGTCTCGGCGGCGAAGTACAGGATGCCGCTTTCATTATCAATCTCTTCGATCTGGGCGGCGAACAGCGCCTGGAGAAGCTGGGGGTCCACTGCTACAGTCTGGTGCCGTTCCCGGGCCACTAAGCAAATCCCTCCACATAGCCTCGCCGATCGGGCGGGGCTGTGATAGCATGACCCCTTCGTGATTTCACCTTCCAGCGTTTCAGAGCCAGCCCATGAGTTATCAGGTCTTAGCCCGTAAATGGCGCCCACAAACCTTTGCTGACGTCGTCGGCCAGGAACATGTGCTGACCGCACTGGCGAACGGCTTGTCGTTAGGGCGCATTCATCACGCTTATCTCTTTTCCGGTACCCGCGGGGTCGGTAAGACTTCCATCGCCCGCCTGCTGGCGAAAGGGTTAAACTGTGAAACCGGCATCACCGCCACCCCCTGCGGCGTGTGCGATAACTGCCGGGAAATAGAACAGGGGCGCTTTGTCGATCTGATTGAGATTGACGCCGCCTCGCGAACCAAAGTCGAAGATACTCGCGACCTGCTGGATAACGTCCAGTACGCGCCGGCCCGCGGCCGCTTTAAGGTCTATCTCATCGACGAAGTCCATATGCTGTCGCGCCACAGCTTCAACGCGTTATTAAAGACGCTGGAGGAGCCGCCGGCGCACGTCAAATTCCTGCTGGCGACGACGGATCCGCAGAAGCTGCCGGTGACGATCTTATCCCGCTGCCTGCAGTTCCACCTGAAGGCGCTGGACGTTGAACAGATCCGCCATCAGCTGGAGCATATTCTTGGCGAAGAGCAGATTGCCTCCGAGCCCCGCGCGCTGCAGCTCCTGTCGCGCGCCGCCGACGGCAGCCTGCGTGATGCCTTAAGTCTGACCGATCAGGCTATTGCCAGTGGAGAAGGGCAACTGACGGCGGCGTCGGTGAGCGCCATGCTCGGCACCCTCGATGACGATCAGGCGCTGTCGCTGATTGAAGCCCTGGCCGCCGCCGATGGCGAGCGGGTCATGGCGGGCGTCAATGACGCCGCCGCGCGCGGCGTTGAATGGGAGGCGCTGCTGGTGGAGATGCAGAGCCTGCTGCACCGCATCGCCATGGTTCAGCTGTCCCCTTCGGCGCTGGGCGCCGACATGGCCGCGGTCGAAGTGCGAATGCGCGAACTGGCGCGCACCGTACCGCCGGGCGACGTTCAGCTCTACTACCAAACGCTGCTGATTGGCCGCAAAGAGCTGCCCTATGCCCCGGACCGGCGGATGGGCGTCGAAATGACGCTGCTGCGCGCCCTGGCGTTTCATCCGCGTAAGCCGCTGCCCGAGCCGGAGGTGCAGCCGGCACAGGCCGCCGCGCCCGCGCCGCGCCAGCCGGTTTCCCCCGCAGCGCCGCCGCCGCAGCCGCCGCAGAGTTTGCCGCCGACCACCAGCCAGGTGCTGGCGGCCCGCAGCCACCTGCAGCGCAGCCAGGGAGCAACCACCCCAAAAAAGAGTGAACCGGCAGCCGCTTCCCGCGCGCGGCCGGTGAATAACGCTGCGCTGGAGCGACTGAGTTCGATTACCGAGCGCGTCCAGGCTCGTCCGGCCGCGGCGGCGCTGGAGCAGGCCCCGGCGAAGAAAGAGGCCTATCGCTGGAAGGCGACGACGGTGGTTGAAGAGACCAAAGTCGAAGTCGCCACGCCTAAAGCGCTGAAAAAAGCGCTGGAGCATGAAAAAACGCCGGAGCTGGCGGCTAAGCTTGCCGTTGAAGCGGTCGAGCGCGACAGCTGGGCGGCGGAAGTGAGCCAGCTGGCGGTACCGAAGCTGGTCGAGCAGGTGGCGCTCAACGCGTGGAAAGAGCAGGAGGGCAATCGCGTCTGTCTGCATCTGCGCCCCAGTCAGCGCCACCTCAATTCCGCCGGCGCGCAGCAAAAGCTGGCTGAAGCGCTGGGGGTGTTGTACGGTACGCCGGTTGAATTGACCATCGTGGAAGACGATAATCCCGCGATGCGCACGCCGCTGGAGTGGCGGCAGGCTATTTATGAAGAGAAGCTCGCGCAGGCGCGCGACGCGATTATTGCGGATAATAACATTCAGACCCTGCGTCGTTTCTTCGACGCCGATCTGGATGAAGAGAGTATCCGCCCCATTTGACTGCAAGTTTGACTTGCAGTCAGTACCTTTAATGATGACTGACTGAGAGAGAAGCCTATGTTTGGTGGAAAAGGCGGCCTGGGTAACCTGATGAAGCAGGCCCAGCAGATGCAAGACAAAATGCAGAAGATGCAGGAAGAGATCGCTCAGCTGGAAGTGACCGGCGAGTCCGGCGCGGGTCTGGTGAAAGTGACCATCAACGGCGCGCACAACTGCCGCCGCGTGGAGATCGACCCAAGCCTGCTGGAAGATGACAAAGAGATGCTGGAAGATCTGGTGGCTGCCGCGTTCAACGACGCCGCGCGCCGTATCGAAGAGACCCAGAAAGAGAAGATGGCTTCCGTCTCTGCCGGTATGCAGCTGCCGCCAGGCTTCAAGATGCCGTTCTGATGCAAACCAGCCCGCTGTTAACTCAGCTTATGGAAGCGCTGCGCTGTCTGCCGGGCGTCGGCCCGAAGTCCGCGCAGCGCATGGCGTTTACCCTGCTGCAGCGCGATCGCAGCGGCGGGATGCGTCTGGCGCAGGCGCTGACGCGCGCGATGTCGGAGATCGGCCACTGCGCCGATTGCCGCACCTTCACCGAGCAGGAGGTGTGCAATATCTGCAGCAACCCGCGTCGCCAGGAAAACGGCCAAATCTGCGTGGTGGAGAGTCCGGCGGACATCTACGCCATTGAGCAGACCGGGCAGTATTCCGGCCGCTACTTCGTGCTGATGGGGCACCTGTCGCCGCTCGACGGCATCGGGCCTGACGACATCGGGCTCGATCGCCTGGAACAACGGCTGGAGGCGGAGTCGATCACCGAGGTGATCCTTGCCACCAACCCGACCGTTGAGGGCGAGGCGACGGCCAACTACATCGCTGAGCTGTGCGCGCAGTATGGCGTCGACGCCAGCCGAATCGCCCACGGCGTGCCGGTGGGCGGCGAGCTGGAGATGGTCGACGGCACCACGCTGTCCCACTCGCTGGCCGGTCGCCACAAGATTACTTTCTGAGCAAATGGAGGCGGCCATCGCCGCCTCCGCTTGAAAAATTTCCCCGCTGTCCCCATCTCCCACTCAACGGTTTTTTACCCATTTAAAATGGCATTGTTGAGGTTGAATCAGATGAAAGGACAAGAAACTCGTGGTTTTCAGTCAGAAGTAAAACAGCTTCTGCACCTGATGATCCATTCCCTCTATTCCAACAAAGAAATCTTTCTGCGTGAGCTGATTTCCAACGCCTCTGATGCGGCCGATAAGCTGCGTTTCCGCGCGCTGTCGCAGCCGGATTTGTATGAGGGAGACGGCGAGCTGCGCGTGCGGGTTTCGTTTGATAAAGACAACCGTACCCTGACCATCGCCGATAACGGTATCGGCATGAACCGGGAAGAGGTTATCGACCATCTCGGCACCATCGCCAAATCCGGCACCAAAGCGTTCCTGGAATCCATGGGTTCCGACCAGGCAAAAGATAGCCAGCTGATTGGCCAGTTCGGCGTCGGCTTCTATTCGGCCTTCATCGTGGCAGATAAAGTGACCGTGCGCACCCGTGCGGCAGGCGATAAACCTGAAAACGGCGTGTTCTGGGAATCCGCCGGCGAAGGGGAATATACCGTGGCCGACATCACCAAAGCCGATCGCGGGACCGAAATCACCCTGCATCTGCGTGAAGGTGAGGACGATTTCCTCAACGACTGGCGCGTGCGCTCCATCATCAGCAAGTATTCCGACCACATCGCGCTGCCGGTTGAGATTGAAAAACAGGAAGAGAAAGACGGCGAAACCGTTATCAGCTGGGAAAAAATCAACAAGGCGCAGGCCCTGTGGACCCGCAGCAAGTCTGAAGTTAACGACGACGAGTACAAAGAGTTCTATAAGCACATTGCCCATGACTACAGCGACCCGCTGACCTGGAGCCACAACCGCGTGGAAGGTAAGCAGGAGTACACCAGCCTGCTGTATATCCCGTCGCAGGCGCCGTGGGATATGTGGAACCGCGATCATAAACACGGCCTGAAGCTGTACGTCCAGCGCGTGTTCATTATGGACGACGCCGAGCAGTTTATGCCGAACTACCTGCGCTTCGTACGCGGCCTGATAGACTCCAACGATCTGCCGCTGAACGTCTCCCGTGAAATCCTGCAGGACAGCAGCGTGACCCGTAACCTGCGCACCGCGCTGACCAAACGCGCGCTGCAGATGCTGGATAAGCTGGCGAAAGACGACGCCGAAAAATATCAGACTTTCTGGAAACAGTTCGGCCTGGTGTTGAAAGAGGGCCCGGCGGAAGATCCGAGCAACCAGGAGGCGATCGCCAAACTGCTGCGCTTCGCGACCACCCATACCGACTCCTCCGCGCAGACCGTGTCGCTGGAAGAGTACGTCTCGCGTATGAAAGACGGTCAGGAGAAGATCTACTACATCACAGCCGACAGCTATGCGGCGGCGAAAAGCAGCCCACACCTCGAACTGCTGCGTAAGAAAGGGATCGAAGTGCTGCTGCTCTCCGATCGCATCGACGAGTGGATGATGAGCTACCTGACCGAATTCGACGGCAAAGCGTTCCAGTCTGTCGCTAAAGCCGACGAGTCGCTGGACAAACTGGCGGACGAAGTGGACGAGTCCACCAAAGAAGCCGAAAAAGCGCTGGAGCCGTTCGTTGAGCGTGTGAAAAACCTGCTTGGCGACCGGGTCAAAGAGGTGCGTCTGACCCATCGTCTGACCGACACCCCGGCGATTGTCACCACCGATGCCGACGAGATGAGCACCCAGATGGCGAAGCTGTTCGCGGCTGCGGGCCAGGCGGCGCCGGAAGTGAAATACATCTTCGAACTGAACCCGGCGCATCAGCTGGTGAAACGCGCAGCCGATACCCAGGATGACGCGCAGTTCGGCGAATGGGTGGAACTGCTGCTGGATCAGGCGCTGCTGGCCGAGCGCGGCACGCTGGAAGATCCGAACCAGTTTATCCGCCGTATGAACCAGCTGCTGGCTTCCTGACGCGAACCTGAATGAGTAGCCCGGCCGAGCGACGCGACGCCGGGAACGGGATAAATGCCCCGTCTGAGCGATTTGCTCCGGCGGGGCATTTCACATTGGATGGCATAAAATATCTCACCATTAACCGTTTCAGCCGCACCGCCTTCCTTGAGCCATCGCCGTTCTGGTGGTATGGTTTAGCGTTTTTGAAAAATTGAATCGACTTTTGAGGGGATTTTCGTAATGCGTATTATTCTGCTTGGCGCTCCGGGCGCGGGTAAAGGAACTCAGGCTCAGTTCATCATGGAGAAATACGGTATTCCGCAAATCTCCACCGGCGATATGCTGCGCGCTGCGGTAAAATCCGGCTCCGAGCTCGGTAAGCAAGCGAAAGACATCATGGACGCCGGCAAGCTGGTGACCGATGAGCTGGTTATCGCGCTGGTTAAAGAGCGTATCGCCCAGGAAGATTGCCGTAACGGCTTCCTGCTGG
The DNA here is from genome assembly GCF_059759695.1 of Klebsiella sp. M041. Lineage (NCBI taxonomy): Bacteria > Pseudomonadati > Pseudomonadota > Gammaproteobacteria > Enterobacterales > Enterobacteriaceae > Klebsiella > Klebsiella sp. M041. Next base: position 173,920 of record NZ_JCAXWU010000005.1, on the reverse strand, counting down.
ACGGCTTCCCGCGCACTATTCCGCAGGCTGACGCCATGAAAGAAGCGGGCATTACCGTTGATTACGTGCTGGAATTCGATGTGCCGGACGAACTGATCGTCGACCGCATCGTTGGCCGTCGCGTTCACGCGGCATCCGGTCGCGTATACCACATCAAATTTAATCCGCCGAAGGTGGAAGGCAAAGACGACGTGACCGGCGAAGAGCTGACCACCCGTAAAGACGACCAGGAAGAGACCGTGCGTAAGCGTCTGGTGGAATATCATCAGATGACGGCGCCGCTGATCGGCTACTACACCAAAGAAGCGCAGGCGGGCAACACCAAATACGCCAAAGTCGACGGCACCAAAGCGGTGGCTGACGTGCGCGCCGAACTGGAAAAAATCCTCGGCTGATAAAGCCTTTTCTCATCCTGCTGCGGCAGGATGAGAACTTCTCTCATTCCTACCTTTTGCTATGATTGGTTCCGTTTAGCGCCATTTCAGCTACAATTGGCTGCGATTCAAATGGTTAAGAGGCGGTAATGCATCAGACGAAAACAGGTATCTTGCTGGCCAATTTAGGCACTCCCGATGCGCCCACCCCCGGTGCGGTGAAGCGCTATCTGCGACAATTCCTCAGCGACAAACGGGTGGTGGATACGTCTCGTCTGCTATGGTGGCCGCTGCTGCGCGGCGTCATACTGCCGATTCGCTCTCCCCGCGTGGCTAAACTCTATCAGTCCGTCTGGATGGAAGAGGGGTCGCCGCTGATGGTATACAGCCGTCGCCAGCAGCAGGCGCTGGCCGCCAGACTGCCGGATACCCCGGTGGCGCTGGGCATGAGCTATGGATCGCCGTCGCTGGCCAGCGCGGTGGATGATTTACTGGCGCAGGGGGTGGGGCACATCGTAGTGCTGCCGCTGTATCCGCAATATTCCTGCTCGACGGTGGCTGCCGTCTGGGATGAGCTGGCGCGGATCCTCGCGAAGAAACGCGCCATTCCCGGTATCTCGTTTATTCGCGATTACGCCGGGGACCCGGACTATATCCATGCCCTGGCGGCCAGCGTGCGCGCCTCGTTTGCCGTTCATGGGGAACCGGATCTGCTGCTGCTCTCCTATCATGGGATCCCGCAGCGCTATGCCAATCAGGGGGATGATTATCCTCAGCGCTGTCGCGATACCACGCGGGAACTGGTCTCCGCGCTGGGGCTGCCGCCGGAGCGGGTGATGATGACCTTCCAGTCGCGCTTTGGTCGGGAACCCTGGCTGACGCCGTACACCGATGAGACGCTGAAGATGCTCGGCGAGAAAGGGACGAAGCATATTCAGGTGCTGTGCCCGGGGTTTGCCGCCGACTGTCTCGAAACGCTGGAAGAGATCGCCGTCCAGAACCGGGAAATATTCCTCGAAGCGGGCGGAAAGCAATATGAATACATTCCGGCGCTTAACGCGGACGCCGCGCATATTGAGATGATGGTCAACCTGACGGCGCCTTATCGCTGATCGCGCGCAGGGCGGGGAATATGCTACTATTTCCCGCTTGTTCCCTGTTATTTAAGCGCCACTATGAAATTTCCCGGTAAACGCAAATCCAAACACTATTTTCCCGTTAACGCCCGCGACCCGCTGCTGCAGCAAATTCAGCCGGAGAATGAATCCAGCGTCTCCTGGGTGGTGGGTATCGACCAGACGCTGGTGGATATCGAAGCGAAAGTGGATGAGGCGTTTATCGTGCGCTACGGCCTGAGCGCGGGCCACTCGCTGGTGATTGAAGATGACGTCGCCGAGGCGCTGTACCAGGAGCTGGTGCGCAATAATCTTATTACCCATCAGTTTGCCGGCGGCACGATCGGCAATACCATGCACAACTACTCGGTGCTGGCGGACGATCGCTCGGTGTTGCTTGGCGTCATGTGCAGCAATATCGAAATCGGCGGCTATGCCTATCGCTACCTGTGCAATACCTCCAGCCGTACCGATCTGAACTATCTGCAGGGCGTCGACGGCGCCATTGGCCGCTGCTTCACCCTGATCAGCGACAGCGGCGAGCGCACCTTCGCCATCAGCCCGGGTCATATGAACAAGCTGCGCCCGGAAAGCATTCCGGAAGCGGTGATCGCCGGCGCCTCGGCGCTGGTGCTGACCTCCTACCTGGTACGCTGCAAGCCGGGCGAGCCGATGCCGGACGCGACGATGAAAGCCATCGAGTATGCCAAAAAGCATGATGTGCCGGTGGTGTTAACTCTTGGAACCAAATACGTGATTGCCGATAACCCGGCGTGGTGGCAGCAGTTCCTGCAGGAGCATGTCTCGATTCTGGCGATGAATGAAGAGGAAGGGGAAGCACTGACCGGCTTTGCCGATCCGCTGACGGCGGCGGATAAAGCGCTGGACTGGGTCGACCTGGTGCTGTGCACCGCCGGACCGGCGGGGCTGTATATGGCGGGCTTCACTGAAGAAGAGGCGAAGCGTAAGACCCAGCATCCGCTGCTGCCGGGGGCGATCCCGGAATTTAACCAGTTCGAATTCAGTCGCGCGATGCGTCACCAGGACTGCGTCAATCCGCTGCGGATTTATTCGCACATTGCGCCGTATATGGGCGGCCCGGAGAAGATCATGAACACCAACGGCGCAGGGGACGGCGCGCTGGCGGCGCTGCTGCATGACATCACCGCCAATAACTACCATCGCAATAACGTCCCCAACTCCAGCAAACACAAATGCAAATGGCTGACCTACTCCTCGCTGGCGCAGGTGTGTAAATATGCCAACCGCGTGAGCTATCAGGTGCTGAACCAGCACTCGCCGCGCTTAACCCGCGGCCTGCCGGAACGTGAGGACAGCCTGGAAGAGGCGTACTGGGATCGGTAAGCGAGTCCCTCTCCCGACGGGAGAGGGCAGAACATCAGCCGGTGACCACTTCACCGGCGGGTGGCGTTTCCAGAAGCTGCAGCATGGCGCGAGCAATTTCCCGCTCGCCCATCACCACCTGATTGGCCCCACGGTCGATAATGTAATCCACTTCGTCATCATAATGGGCGCGGGCGATAATCTCGATATGCGGACATTTTTCCCGTGCGGAAGCGACAATCTCGCCGGCCTCGTAGCCGTTGGGAATGGTCAGCAGCAGCCAGCGGGCGCAGTCGAGATGCGCCAGCTCCATGATCTCTTCATTGGCGGCATTGCCCAGCACCGCGCTGATCCCGCGCTCGCGTAGCTCATCCACGCGGGTGCGCGAGGTTTCAACCACCACCAGCGGGATCCCCTGGGCCATCAGCTTCTCGCCCAGCAGGCTGCCGACGCGGCCGAAACCGACCAGCAGCGCGTGGTTGCAGATATCGACCGGCACCTGCTTCTCGTCTTCCAGCACCTCTTCCAGGGTCTGCTCGTCGAGGGTTTCGGTTTTATCGAGATATTTCTCCAGCAGAGTGAACAGTACCGGGTTGAGCATAATCGAGATGATCGCTCCGGCCAGCACCAGGTTTTGCCCGGCCTGCGGCAGCAGGTTAAGCGCCATCCCCAGGCCGGCGAGAATAAAGGCAAATTCACCTATCTGCGCCAGGCTGGCGGCAATGGTCAGTGCGGTACGCGGCGAGTGGCCAAACATACGCACGAGGAAAAAGGCGGCTGCGGATTTACCAAAGATAATGATCGCCAGCGTCGCCAGCACCGCCAGCGGCTGCTGGACCAGCACCATCGGGTCAAACAGCATGCCGACGGAGACAAAGAACAGCACCGCGAAGGCGTCGCGCAGCGGCAGGGTGTCATGAGCGGCACGGTGGCTCAGCTCGGATTCGTTAAGCACCATGCCGGCAAAGAAGGCGCCGAGGGCGAAGGAGACATCAAACAGCTCCACGGCGCCGAAGGCGATGCCCAGCGCCAGGGCCAGCACCGACAGGGTGAACAGCTCGCGCGAGCCGGTGGCCGCGCTGCGCGACATGATCCACGGCACCAGCCGACGGCCGACCAGCATCATAATGGCGATAAAGGCCACCACTTTGCCAATGGTGATCCCGAGGTCGAGGGCCAGGGAAGCGAAGCCGAGGTTGCCTTTCTCCGCCATACCGGCCACCGCCGGCAGCAGGACCAGCGTCAGGACCATCACCAGGTCTTCCACAATCAGCCAGCCGATGGCGATCTGCCCGCGCTGACTGTCAATCAGCTGTCGTTCCTCCAGGGCGCGCAGCAGCACCACGGTACTGGCGGTGGAGAGGCACAGACCAAAGACGATGCCGGTCATCAGCGACCAGCCAAGGGCGGCGGAGAGCGCCATACCCAACAGCGTCGCCACGGCTATCTGGGCGATGGCCCCGGGAATGGCGATCGACTTTACCGCCATCAGATCCTTGAGGGAGAAATGCAGGCCGACGCCGAACATCAGCAGGATCACGCCGAGCTCCGCCAGTTCCGGAGCCAGTTTGGTGTCAGCAACAAAGCCAGGGGTGAAAGGTCCGGACAGCACGCCCGCTAAGAGATATCCCACCAGAGGAGAAATACGTAGCTTATTGGCAATCATGCCGAGAATAAAGGCGAGCACGAGGCCGCCGACAATGGTGGTGATTAGCGGTGTTGCGTGGTGCATTCCGTCTCCTTTCCAGTGGTGAATCGGTCCATTTTGCTACCCTGTCCGCGTAATAGTTTATGACAAAAACGTTCACTTTGTTTATGAATAATTCTTGAATTGTGCAAAAAAATGCAATTGGCCGCTGAAAAGGCACAGAAGGAAAAATCGAGAGAGGAATGCGCGCATCAGGCCGATGGCGCAAGGGGTAACGGCGGCCAGCGTTACACTTTGGCCGCCGGATAATCAGGCTTTTTGCCGGTTATCAGGAAGAAATATCGTCAGGAATCCCAGCAGCGGCAGGAAGGCGCAGATTTTATATACCAGGTCGATGCTGGTATGGTCCGCCAGCAGGCCCAGCACCGCGGCGCCAAGGCCGCCCATACCAAAGGCGAAGCCGAAAAACAGGCCTGAAACCATGCCGATACGTCCCGGCAGCAGCTCCTGGGCATAGACCAGAATAGCGGAGAAGGCCGAGGCGAGGATAAAACCAATGATCACCGTTAAAATCCCGGTCCATTCCAGGCTGGCATAGGGTAAAACAAGGGTGAAAGGCGCCACGCCGAGGATAGAGCCCCAAATAACATATTTTCGTCCAATCTTATCGCCAACGGGCCCGCCAATCACCGTCCCGGCGGCCACCGCGAACAGGAAGGCAAACAGATGCAGCTGGGCGTTTTGCACCGATAAGCCGAACTTATGCATCAGATAAAAGGTGTAATAGCTGCTGATGCTCGCCATATAGAAGTATTTCGAGAAAATCAGCATCAGCAGAATACCTACCGCCAGAATCACCTTATTGCGCGGCAGCGGATTGACGATCGCCGGCTTCGGTTTGCCCTTATTCATCCGGTGCTGCGCGGCGTACCAGCGGCTGATTTGCGACAGCACGACGATAGCCAGCAGGGCGGCCAGCACGAACCAGGCGACGTTGCCTTTACCATACGGGGCGATGATCACCGCCGCCAGCAGCGGGCCAAGCGAACTGCCGAAGTTGCCGCCGACCTGGAACAGCGACTGGGCCAGGCCGTGACGGCCGCCGGAGGCCATCCGTGCCACGCGGGATGATTCCGGATGGAAAACCGAGGAGCCGGTACCCACCAGCGCGGCGGCCAGCAGCACCATACCGAAGCTACCGGCCAGCGCCAGCAGGATCAAACCGCAGAGGGTAAAGCACATGCCCACCGGCAGCGACCACGGCATCGATCGTTTATCGGTGATGTAGCCAATCACCGGCTGGAACAGCGATGAGGTGAGCTGGAAGGTGAGGGTGATCATCCCAATCTGCACGAAGGTAAGGGAGAACTCGGCTTGCAGCAGCGGGTAGATAGCGAGTATGAGCGACTGGATCATATCGTTAAGCAAATGGGACAGGCTGATCGCGCCTAAGATGCCAAACGAGGTGCGCGCTTTTTGCGGCGGCGCGTCGGTACTGGGTAAGGTCTGAGCGGATTGGTTGGTTGTCATAGGTTCACTTCAGCGAGTTCGATTTGTTGTAGAGAATGCAGGTTGTTACCCTAAATAATTCGAGTTGCAGGCAGGCGGCGACGCAGCGAATCCCCAGGAGCTTACTCTCGTAAGTGACTGGGGTGAGCGAGGACAAATTCGTCAGGAACGAATTTGAACGCAGTTCACTGCGCCCGTAAGGGCGAGGCCCAGGGATGGGCCGAGTTATTGCCAACGCACATGCAACTTGAAGTATGACGGGTAGAATTATTATCCGACTAACATACCTGTTGATAAGGTTTGAAGGAAGTCGCAATTCTGAAAACATATTTGTCAACGCGGCTAACTCGCTATACTTTCGGCACTTGGGATTAAGTCAGGGAGTGAAGCATGCATTATTTCAAACACAGCGTGGCGCTGGCGTTATTCGCCGCTTTATCGCTGGGCAGCCTGTCCGCGCAGGCCTATGAGCAGGATAAAACCTATAAAATTACCATCCTGCACACCAACGATCACCACGGCCATTTCTGGCGCAATGACTACGGCGAATATGGCCTGGCGGCGCAAAAAACGCTGGTGGACGGTATTCGTAAAGAGGTGGCGGCCGAAGGCGGTAGCGTTCTGCTGCTGTCCGGCGGGGATATCAATACCGGGGTACCGGAGTCTGATTTACAGGATGCAGAGCCCGATTTTCGCGGCATGAACTTGATCGGCTACGACGCGATGGCGGTGGGGAACCATGAGTTTGATAATCCGCTGAGCGTGCTGCGCCAGCAGGAAAAGTGGGCGAAGTTTCCGTTCCTGTCGGCCAATATTTATCAGAAAAGCACCGGCGAACGGCTGTTCAAACCCTGGGCGCTGTTTAAACGCGGCGGGTTAAAAATCGCGGTAATTGGCTTAACCACTGACGATACGGCCAAGATTGGCAATCCGGAATATTTCACCGATATCGAATTCCGCAAACCGGCGGAAGAGGCGAAGCTGGTGATCCAGGAGCTGCAGCAGAATGAAAAGCCGGACGTGATCCTGGCCACCACCCATATGGGCCACTATGACAACGGCAACCACGGGTCTAACGCGCCGGGGGATGTCGAGATGGCGCGGAGTTTACCCGCGGGCTCGCTGGCGATGATCGTCGGCGGTCACTCGCAGGATCCGGTGTGCATGGCTTCGGAAAATAAAAAACAGGTCGACTATGTGCCAGGGACGCCGTGCGCCCCGGATCGCCAGAACGGTATCTGGATCGTCCAGGCGCATGAGTGGGGCAAATACGTCGGCCGCGCCGATTTTGAGTTCCGCAACGGTGAGATGAAGCTGGTGCACTATCAGCTGATCCCGGTCAACCTGAAGAAAAAAGTGACATACGATAACGGCCAAAGCGAGCGGGTGCTGTATACGCCGCAGATCGCGGAGAACCCGCAGATGATGTCGCTGCTGACGCCGTTCCAGAACAAAGGTAAGGCGCAACTGCAGGTCAAGATCGGCAGCGTGAATGGTCATCTGGAGGGCGATCGCAGTAAAGTGCGCTTCGTACAGACCAATATGGGCCACCTGCTGCTGGCGGCGCAGATGGCGCGCAGTAACGCGGATTTCGCGGTGATGAGCGGCGGCGGGATCCGCGACTCCATCGAGGCGGGCGATATCACCTACAAGGATGTGATGAAGGTCCAGCCGTTCGGCAATGTGCTGACCTATGTCGATATGAGCGGCAAAGAGGTGGTGGATTACCTGACCGCCGTCGCGCAGATGAAGCCGGATTCCGGCGCCTATCCGCAGTTTGCGAACGTCAGCTTTGTGGCCAAAGACGGCAAGTTGAACGATCTGAAAATCAAAGGCGAACCGGTGGATCCGGCGAAGACCTACAGGATGGCGACGCTGAGCTTTAACGCCACCGGCGGCGATGGCTATCCGAACATCGCCGATAAACCCGGGTATGTGAATACCGGCTTTATCGATGCCGAAGTGCTGAAAGAGTATATCGAGAAGAACTCGCCGCTGGATGCCGCCGCCTATGAGCCGAAAGGCGAGGTGAGCTGGCAGTAACCCTGAGGGGAAGCCCGGATAAAGCGCGCTGCGTCGCTATCCGGGCGCTTTCCCGGTGGCGCTGCGCTCACCGGGCGACGGGGCGCGTCATCAATCGCGGCGGGCGATATCGGCGAACTTCGCATCCAGCAGCTGCGCCAGATCGCTGGCCGCCAGCTCAATATCCAGCCCGCGTTTGCCGCCGGAAATGTAAATGGTGGCAAATTCCTGCGCCGGGGCGTCAATCACCGTCGGCAGGCGCTTCTTCTGCCCCAGCGGACTGATACCGCCCACCAGATAGCCGGTGATACGCTGCGCCACCATCGGGTCGGCCATGTCGACTTTCTTGGCGCCCAGCGCTTTCGCCACTTTCTTCAAATCCAGCTGCCCGGCGACCGGGGTGACGGCGACCGCCAGATGCTTCATATCGCCATTTACGGCGACCAGCAGGGTCTTGTAAACCTGGTCGGCATTGAGGCCGAGCTTGCGCACCACTTCATCACCGAAGTTGGTCTCATTGGGATCGTGATCGTAACTGTGGATCTGAAAGGGGATTTTGTTTTTTTCGAGTAATTTAACGGCGGGAGTCATAGCTATCCTTCTTACCAACCGGTTTTGCGTGACGTTAGAATACGCCCGCAGGTTGTCTAAAAAATAGTACCATCTTGCGCAATAGTGTTGGCAGTGATGGTCACTTTGAGCGACAATCAGACGATCCGGGATGCAAATCCCGGGATAATAATAATGATGAAATTCCTCTTTGACGGGCCAATAGCAATATTGGCCATTTTTTTATGTCAGCATATCCGGCAGATTCCCTTCGCCATACAGATGCAGCGCGCCGACGGCGACCACGTAGCGGCCCGGCGGCAGGGCCAGCAGCGTCTCGCGCCAGGAGAGATTGCGCTGGTGCATCAGCACATCATACAAAGACTGGCTGAAGGTCGTCGGCAGCGATACCGCGCCGCGCGACGGCGGTTGCTCCAGCCACCAGCCGATCATGACCTGCAGTAAACGGGCGTTGGTGCGCCAGTGGGTCAGCGTATCCTCCAGCAGCGCCATTCCGCCATCGGGCAGGTCGCGCAGCAGCGCGATCTGGCTGTCGGCGCCTTCCAGCTCCATCACCGCTATGTTGCTCTCGCGGGCGGCCATCAGCAACTGATAATCGATACCGTAATCCGGCCTCAGCCCCAGCTTCTGCGCCTGGGTGGCCTGCAGAACCATCGCCACCTGCCACAGCGGCTGGCTGTCGAATAGCGCGACCGACAGGCCGAGTTCACCGGCTCGCGTCTGTAGCTCGCTCAGCTGCGCGTCGCTCAGGCGCTCCGCCAGCGGCGGATAAGCGGGGAGATGGCTAAACGGGGTTTCATTGCCGCTGATATCGGCCTCAACGATTAACGCATCGGCCTGGCGTATTTTTTTCAGCAGCTTCGCTGGCGGCGGCGCCATATCGCGGGTGCCCATATGGATGCTGCCGACGAGGTGCAGATAGCGTTCGCCGGGCAGGACGATATCCATCGCAGGCCAGGAATAAGACGAGCCGACGGCGGCTCGCCACAGCATTTTTATCCGGTTTAACAGGCCCATACGCGCTCCGAAGTGTGAGGCATTCATGCTAGCGCATATGGTGATACACGTCACCCTTCCAGCGGGCTTTTCTTGTCCCGGTAAAAAAGCGGGCGCCGACCCTGTCAGCGCCCGCTTTCCTGGACAGCGCTTACGCTTTTGGTTTAAAGCGCAGCAGGCGGTTAGCGTTACTCACCACGGTAATCGACGACAGCGCCATCGCCGCGCCGGCGACCACCGGATTGAGCAACGTGCCGGTCAGCGGCCAGAGGATCCCGGCGGCAATCGGGATGCCCAGCGAGTTGTAGACAAAGGCCCCCAGCAGGTTCTGCTTCATATTGCGTAAGGTCGCCTTCGAAATCGCCAGCGCATCGGCCACGCCGTGAAGACTATGGCGCATCAGGGTGATCGCCGCCGTTTCAATGGCGACATCGCTGCCGCCGCCCATGGCGATCCCGACATCCGCCTGCGCCAGCGCCGGGGCGTCGTTAATCCCATCGCCCACCATCGCCACTTTGTGCCCCTGGCTCTGCAGACGCTTAATGGCGTCGGCTTTACCGTCCGGCAGCACGCCGGCAATCACTTCATCAATGCCGGCTTCTTTGGCGATAGCATTCGCGGTAGTGGGGTTATCCCCGGTGAGCATCACCAGGCGGTAGCCCTGACGATGCAGGCGCGCCAGAGCGTCGACGCTGTCTTCGCGTAGCGGGTCACGGATGGCGAACAGCGCGGCCGCCTGACCATCTACCGCCAGCAGCACCGGCGTAGCCCCGCGCGAGGCCTGCGCCATCATCTCGCTTTCTATATCGCCGGTGGCGATATGTTGCTCGTTGAGCAATGCCTGGTTACCGAGCAGCAGGCGATGGCCTTCCGCTTCGCCGCTGACGCCAAGGCCGCGCAGGGTGCGGAAGCCGCTCACTTCCGGCAACGGGCTGTCTCCGGCTTTATCAAGGATCGCTCGCGCCAGCGGATGGCTTGAACCCTGCTCGAGCGCGGCGGCAAGACGCAGCGCGGTCATCTCATCAACGTCTGCGAAAGTTTTCACCGCCACCACCTGCGGCTTGCCTTCGGTCAGGGTGCCGGTTTTATCGAACACCAGGGTGTCGAGTTCACTGGCGCGCTGCAGAGCATCGGCGTCGCGCACCAGCACGCCGTATTCCGCCGCCCGGCCAACGCCGGAGATAATCGACATCGGCGTCGCCAGGCCTAAGGCGCACGGACAGGCGATAATCAGTACCGTGGTGGCGATCACCAGGGTATAGACGATCTGCGGCGCCGGGCCGAAGAAGTACCAGATCGCAGCGCTAATCAGCGCAATGGCGACCACCGCCGGGACAAACACCGCGGAGATTTTATCCGCCAGCTGGCCGATCTCCGGCTTGCTGCTCTGCGCCTGGCGCACCATGCGGATAATACGTGCCAGCGTTGTCTGGCTGCCGACGGCGCTGGCGGTGAACAGCACGCTGCCGTCCTGCACTACGGTGCCGGCGTGAATGGCGTCGCCGTCGCCTTTTTGCTGCGGTACCGGTTCGCCGGTGAGCATCGCTTCATCAAACCAGGCTTCCCCCTGGCTTATCACGCCGTCGACCGGGACGCGGTCGCCGGTCGTCAGGCGCAGCGTCATGCCGGCCTGAACTTCAGCGAGCGGCAGATCTTTCTCGCCCTCGGGCGTAACGACCCGCGCCGAAGGCGGCGTCAGGTCGAGCAGTTTTTCCAGCGCTTTTGAGGAGCGCTGGCGGGCGCGGGCCTCCAGCATATGGCCGAGGTTAATCAGGCCGATAATCATTGCGCTGGCTTCGTAATAGAGATGGCGGGCTTCCATCGGGAACCACTGTGGCCACAGGTTGACGCTCATCGAGTACAGCCAGGCGACGCCGGTACCGAGCGCCACCAGCGTATCCATGGTGGCAGTGCCGTTTTTCAGGCTTTTCCACGCGCTGCGGTAGAAGTGGCCGCCGGCGAAGACCATCACCGCCAAGGTGACGAGGCCGATGACCAGCCACAGCGAACGGTTGTCGTCGCTGACCATCATGTTATCGCCGATCATGCCCCAGACCATCACCGGCACGCCGACCAGCAGGGCGACAATCGCCTGCCAGCGAAAACGTTTCATGGTGGCGATGGCGGTTTCCTGCTGCCGTTCGCGGCGTTCCAGATCGTCCTCGATCGCCTCCGCGCCGTAGCCCGCTTTCTCCACCGCCTGCACTAATTCTGCGGCGGACGCACTGCCCATCACCAGCGCCGTGCGTTCCGCCAGGTTAACCCGCGCCTGTGAGACGCCCGGCACCGCGGCAAGCGCGTTTTGTACCCGGGAGACGCAGCTGGCGCAGCTCATGCCGTTGATCAGCAGCTGTTGACTGTCATCTTCGTCATGGGCTGCCGGAAGCTCAGGAGTGGCCGCTGTCAGTGCTTCCGACGGGATTGATGATTCTGCCAGCGGTTTAGCCTTTGGGTGGCTGAGCTCCGCGCCGTATCCGGCTTGTTTAACGGTTTCAATCAGCGCTTGTGCGCTGGCGCTGCCCGTCACATGGGCTTCAGTGAGGGTGACTTCCGCTTGCTCAACGTCAGGACGCTGCTCCAGACTCTCTTTCACGCGTTTAACGCAGTGGCCGCAGGAGAGGCCATCCAGCGTCAGGTCGATAGTGTTAGACATAAATAACTCCTGAATAATTTTCCGGTCAACGATTGACCAGAACCACTCTTTCATCGAGTATTAAGAAGGTTAAACCTTCCAGCAAGGGGAAGGTCAAGGAGAAAAAATGAATATCAGCGATGTGGCGAAAAAAACCGGTTTAACCAGCAAAGCGATTCGTTTTTACGAAGAGAAGGGGCTGGTGACGCCGCCGTTGCGGAGCGAAAACGGCTACCGCACCTACGGTCAGCAGCATCTCGATGAGCTCACGCTGCTGCGTCAGGCGCGGCAGGTGGGGTTTAATCTGGAAGAGTGCCGCGAGCTGGTGGCGCTATTCAACGACCCGTCACGGCACAGCGCCGATGTGAAAAAACGCACGCTGGAGAAAGTGGCGGATATCGAGAACCATATCCGCGAGCTGCAAAATATGCGCGCGCACCTGCTGGCGCTGGCTGAATCCTGCCCCGGCGACGACAGCGCGGAGTGCCCGATTATCGATAATCTTTCCGGCTGCTGTCATCGCAAGGCGCAGGCTTAACGAACAACGGGTCTGATCCGCAGCGTAATCCCTTCCACGGCGACTACTTCGACCTTGCTGCCCGCGGCGAGGTCCTCGTCAGCCATCACCGGCCAGGAGCTGTCGCCCACGCGCACGTGGCCGCGGCCGTTTACCAGGGGGGTATCCAGCGTCAGACGGCGGCCAATCAGCTGTAGCCCGCGCTGGTTGAGTTGAGCATCGGCAGGACGCTGCAGTTTGACGCGCTTGCGCAGCCACTTCGACCACAGCCACGCCGCCTGCAGGGTGAGGACGGCAAACAGCGTGCCTTGCCATTCCCAGCTCAGCGGCAGGAGCCAGGTCAGGGCGCCGGTCACCACGCCGGCGACGCCGCTCCATAGCAGGTATCCGCTGCCGCCCAGCATCTCGGCCGCCAGCAGCAGCCCGCCGAGGCTTAGCCAGAACAGATGGGGGTGGGCGAGGATCAGGTCGATCATGATTTTTTCCGATCGCCAGCGCCTTCTTTGATCAGCTCGCTGATCCCGGCGATCGATCCCATCAGGCTGCTGGCATCCAGCGGCATCAGCACCACTTTACTGTTGTTGGCGGCACCAATCTGCTGCAGCGCATCGGTGTATTTCTGCGCCACGAAGTAGTTGATCGCCTGAATATCGCCTGAGGCGATCGCCGAGGAGACCATCTGGGTGGCGCGGGCTTCCGCTTCAGCGGAACGCTCGCGGGCCTCCGCCTGCAGGAACGCGGACTGCCGCTCGCCCTCCGCCTTGAGGATCTGCGACTGCTTTTCCCCTTCCGCTTTCAGTATTTCCGCCTGACGCACCCCTTCGGCCTCGAGAATATAAGCGCGCTTGGTTCGTTCGGCTTTCATCTGGGCGTTCATCGAGGCGATAAGTTCCGCCGGTGGGCGAACGTCGCGAATTTCGACGCGGGTGATTTTCACCCCCCACGGGTTGGTGGCGTCGTCAACGATATGCAGCAGGCGGGTGTTAATGCTGTCGCGCTGGGAGAGCATTTCGTCCAGCTCCATCGAGCCGAGCACGGTACGGATGTTGGTCATCGTCAGGTTGACGATCGCCTGCTCAAGATTGCTGACCTCGTAGGCGGCCTTCGGCGCGTCAACCACCTGAATAAAGCAAACGGCGTCGATAGTGACGTTGGCGTTATCCCGGGAGATCACCTCCTGTGACGGGATGTCGAGCACCTGCTCCATCATGTTCACTTTGCGGCCGATGCGGTCCATAAACGGCACGACTAAGCTTAATCCCGGCTGCAGCGTCTGGGTAAAACGCCCGAAGCGCTCCACCGTCCACTGGTAGCCCTGCGGGACGATTTTCACCGCCGCGGCCACAATGACCAGCGCGACGAAAATAAGGATAGGAATAAAAATCAGCATCAAAAACCTCCTGTCTTGTTGCCTGGTGGGGCGCTACAAGGAAATAGCGCATGTTTAAATTGAGTATATCTTTCTCCTCATCCTGGAGAAAGGAAAGTGGGGTAAACTAGCGGTGTTTCAGAAAATAATCAGGAAGACTCATGAAGGAAAATAACGCGCTTTTGCGTCTCGAGGATGTGGGATTTAAGACCGACGACGCAGTTATTTTACATAATATCAACCTTCAGCTCAGACCCGGGGAATTCAAGTTGATTACCGGGCCTTCCGGCTGCGGGAAAAGCACCTTGCTGAAAATTATCGCCTCGCTGCTCAGCCCGACCTCCGGACGTCTGTTTTTCGATGATGCCGATGTCGCGACGCTGTCGCCGGAAAGGTATCGCCAGCAGGTCTCTTATTGTGCGCAGACGCCGGCGCTGTTCGGGGATTCGGTTTACGATAACCTGATTTTTCCGTGGCAGATCCGTAATAAACAACCGGATCCGCAGGCGCTGGTGGCCGATCTGCAGCGCTTTGGTCTTAGCGAAAATATGCTGGAAAAATCGATTAACGAACTGTCGGGCGGTGAAAAGCAGCGCGTATCGCTGATTCGCAATTTACAATTTCTGCCGCGCGTGCTGCTGCTGGACGAAATTACCAGCGCGCTGGATGAGAGTAATAAACAGAATGTGAATGACATTATTCATGGCTACGCGACGGAAAAACAGGTCGCTGTTCTCTGGGTCACCCACGATCGCAATGAAATTTCGCATGCCGATGAAGTAATTACGCTGCAACCTGCCGGCGGAAACATGCGGGAGGCACAGCATGAACGGGCATAACATTACGAACGAATCGCTGGCGCTGTCGATGGTGCTGGTGCTGATCGCTATTCTGGTGAGCTATCGGGAAAAGCTGGCGCTGGAAAAAGATATTCTCTGGAGCATCTGCCGGGCGATCGTGCAGCTGATTATCGTCGGCTATGTGCTGAAATATATCTTTAACGTCAACCATGCGGTTCTGACGCTGTTGATGGTGCTGTTTATCTGCTTTAACGCGGCGTGGAATGCCAAAAAGCGCAGTAAATATATCGATAAGGCGTTTGTCTCGTCATTTATCGCCATCACCACCGGCGCCGGGCTGACGCTGGCGGTGCTGGTGTTCTCTGGCTCGATAGCCTTCGTGCCGATGCAGGTGATCCCGATTGCCGGGATGGTGGCCGGGAACGCCATGGTGGCGGTGGGGCTGTGCTACAACAATATGGGCCAGCGCTTCAGCAGCGAGCAGCAGCAGATTCAGGAGAAGCTCAGCCTCGGCGCGACGCCGAAGATGGCCTCGGCGCGGCTGATCCGCGACAGCATCCGCGCGTCATTGATTCCCACCGTCGATTCAGCGAAAACGGTCGGCCTGGTGAGTTTGCCAGGGATGATGTCGGGACTAATTTTTGCCGGTATTGACCCGGTGAAGGCGATTAAGTACCAGATCATGGTAACTTTTATGCTGCTGTCGACCGCCAGCCTGTCGACGATTATCGCCGGCTATTTGACCTACCGGAAGTTCTTCAACGCCCGCCATCAGCTGGTGGTGACGCAGCTGAAAAAACGCCCGTGAACGATCCCGGGTTGCTAAGGCTACGTTGCGCCTCGTTCGCATAGCCCGGATAGCGCAGCGCTATCCGGGGCAGGCAACGGATTAGTACAGCAGCGAATAGAGCTGACGGCGGTATTTGGCGGCCAGCGCATCGCCGGTACCGAGGGCGGCGAGGATCTCCTGCAGCATCTTGCGCGCCTGGCCGTCGCCGGCGCCTAAATCCTTCTGCAGATGGCTGAACAGCAGCGCCAGCGCTTCTTCGTTACGCCCGACCTGATGCAGCTGTAGCGCCAGCTGGGAGGCCAGCAGCGCATCCTCCGGATTCTGTTCCACCTGCTGCTGCAGCTGCTGGATTTCCGGCGTGTCGGCGGCCTGTTTGAGCAGCTCAATCTGCGCCACCAGACCCTGATAGTGGGGATCCTGATCCTGCAGCGGGATGGTTTTCAGCACGCTTTCCGCTTCATCGGAACGGTGCAGGGCAATCAGCGTTTCCGCCAGCAGCAGGCCAATCTGGCTCTCCTGATTCGACAGCTGCCAGGCTTCCTTCAGCAGCGGCAGGGCATCGGCGTATTTTTCTTCCTGCATCAGGGCCAGCGCCTGCTGAGCTTTCAGCTCCTCTTCGCGGGGCAGGACTTTATCCAGCAGGGCGCGGATCGCTTCTTCCGGCTGCGGGCCTTCAAAACCGTCCACCGGCTGGCCGTTCTGGAACAGATAAACCGTAGGGATGGCGCGCAGACCAAACTGTGAAGCGAGCATCTGCTCAGCGTCGCAATCGACCTTCGCCAGCGTAAACTGGCCATTGTATTGCGCGGCCAGACGCTCAAGAACCGGGGTCAGCTGTTCGCAGTGCTGGCTGCGGGCAGACCAGAAGTAAAACAGCACCGGGACGTTCATAGACTGCTGTAGCGTCTGCTGCAGGTTCGCTTCGCTAATGTTGACAATATTCTGTTCGGACATGGGCATTTCTCGTTAGTCGATTTCTGTTTTACATGGGGGCGGCATTCCGCGCTTCAACTCAGCCGTGGATAATTTTGTCCATCGCGCGGGCTGGCAGCAGGCGTTTGAGCAGCGCCACCGCGTGGGTGACCAGGGTGACCGGGTAGCGCAGCTTCGGCTTATCGCTGGTAAAAGCGTGGCGCACTTTTTCCACCACCGCCTCCGGCCCGAGGGTAAAACGGGCGGCGATGCCCGGGTTTTCAACGGGCTTGTCGCTTTGCGTCTGGTTGACGTTATCGGTAAAGCGGGTGCGGATCGGGCCCGGTTCAATCAGGCTGACCTGAATACCGCTGTGGCGCAGCTCCATGCGCAGCGCATCGGACCATGCCTCAAGGGCATATTTGCTGGCGGCGTAGGCCCCGCGGCCGGGGCTGGCGATAAGCCCCATCACCGAGGAGGTCATCACGATGCGCCCTTCGCCGTGCGGGGTCATCGCCGGCAGCAGCAGCATGGTGAGCTGATGGGCGCCAAAAAAGTTGGCGGAAAACTGCTGTTCCATCTGCTGGCGGCTGATGGTGTTCAGCGGGCCATAGACGCCGTATCCGGCGTTATTGAACAAGCCGTAGAGACGATTATCGGTCAGCGCAATCACCTCCGCCGCCGCGCGCTCCACGCTCTGCGGGTCGTCCAGATCGAGCAAAATACCGGTTAGCCCCAGCTCCTGCATCCGCGCCACATCCTCCGCTTTGCGGCAGGCTGCCAGCACGCGAAAGCCCTCGCGGGTTAAATCCAGCGCGCTTTCCAGACCAATTCCGCTGGAACAGCCTGTCACTAAAACCGTTTTTTGCATAACTTTACCTGTCAGCGACCCCTGGCGTTCAGGAGTCATGATTAACTAAGGGAGCCAGCCGGTTCGCCATCCAGTCGGCGATAAACGGCTGCGCGTCGCGATTTGGGTGAATGCCGTCGTCCTGCATCCACTGGGGTTTCAGATACACCTCCTCCATAAAAAAGGGCAGGAGAGGAATAGCGAACTCTTTGGCCAGGGCCGGGTAAATCGCGCCGAAGGCTTCATTATAGCGGCGGCCATAGTTCGCCGGCAGGTGAATTTGCATCAGCAGCGGCTCGGCGTTGGCCGCTTTGATCGTCTGAATGATGGTGCGCAGCGTCTGCTCGGTCTGCTGCGGCGGAAATCCGCGCAGCCCGTCGTTGCCGCCGAGCTCAACCAGCACCCAGCGCGGCTGATGCTGCTTAAGCAGCGCTGGCAGACGGGCCAGTCCCTGCTGGGAGGTATCGCCGCTGATGCTGGCGTTCACCACCGGCGTTTTCGCCTGCCACTTCTCATTGAGCAGCGCAGGCCACGCGGCGTTGGCCGCCATCCGATAGCCAGCGCTCAGGCTGTCGCCGAGGATCAGCAGCGTGTCCGCCGCCATCGCGCGGCAGGTAAACAGGAACAAAAACAGGAAAGGCACATGCCAGCGGAAAACATACTTGAAGTTCATCATCTTAAGAAGTCCGTCGGTCAGGGGGAGCATCAGCTCACCATCCTTACCGGAGTTGAGCTGGTTGTCAAACCGCGGCAGACCATCGCCCTGATCGGCGAGTCGGGCTCCGGTAAATCGACCCTGTTGGCGATCCTCGCCGGCCTGGACGATGGCAGCAGCGGGGAAGTATCGATGCTGGGCAAACCGCTGCATCGGATGGATGAGGAGGCGCGGGCGGCGCTGCGGGCGCAGCACGTCGGTTTTGTATTTCAGTCGTTTATGCTGATCCCAACGCTCAGCGCCCTGGAGAACGTCGAGCTGCCGGCGCTGCTGCGCGGCGCCAGCGATAGCCAGAGCCGGGGCGATGCCCGGGCGCTGCTCGAGCAACTGGGGCTTGGCAAACGCCTGCACCACCTGCCGGCGCAGCTCTCCGGCGGCGAACAGCAGCGGGTGGCGCTGGCCCGGGCCTTCAATGGGCGTCCGGCCATTCTGTTCGCCGATGAGCCCACCGGCAACCTCGATCGCCAGACCGGGGACAAAATTGCCGATCTGCTGTTCTCGCTTAATCGCGAACACGGCACCACCCTGATCCTCGTCACTCACGATCCGCTGCTGGCGGCGCGCTGCGGCCGCCGTCTGCGTCTGGTGGATGGCCAGCTGCGGGAGGAAGCATGATCGCCCGCTGGTTCTGGCGCGAATGGCGCTCGCCGTCGCTGCTGATCGTCTGGCTGGCGTTAAGCCTCGCCGTGGCCTGCGTGCTGGCCCTGGGGTCGATAAGCGATCGAATGGAGAAAGGCCTCAGCCAGCAAAGCCGTGAGTTTATGGCGGGCGACCGGACGCTGCGCAGTTCGCGCGAGGTGCCCGCTGAGTGGATCGCGCAAGCGCGGAAGTCAGGGCTGAGCGTCGGCGAACAGCTGAGCTTCGCCACCATGACCTTTGCGGGCGATACGCCGCAGCTGGCGGACGTCAAGGCAGTGGATGACCGCTATCCGCTGTATGGCACTCTCGAGACGCAGCCGCCGGGGCTGAAGCCCCGGGCGGGCAGCGTCCTGCTGGCGCCAAGGCTGATGGCGCTGCTGAACCTGAAAACCGGCGATACGATTGACGTTGGCGACGCCACGCTGCGCATTGCCGGGGAAGTGATTCAGGAGCCGGATGCGGGGTTTAACCCCTTCCAGATGGCGCCGCGGCTGATGATGAATATGGCCGACGTGGCAAAGACCGGCGCCGTGCAGCCCGGCAGTCGCGTCGCATGGCGATATAAGTTCGCCGGCGACGCTGAACAGCTGGCCCGTTATGAGCAGTGGCTGCTGCCGAAACTCGGCCCGGAGCATCGCTGGATTGGTCTTGAACAGGACGACAGCGCGCTGGGCAAATCCCTCGAACGCTCGCAGCAATTCCTGTTGTTATCCGCGCTGTTGACGCTGCTGCTGGCCGTCGCGGCGGTGGCCGTGGCGATGGGCCACTACTGCCGCAGCCGCTACGATCTGGTCGCCATACTCAAGACGCTGGGCGCCGGACGGGTGCAGTTGCGCAAGCTGATTGTCGGTCAGTGGCTGCTGCTGCTGGCGCTGTCGGTGATAACCGGCGGGGTGGCGGGGCTGGCGCTGGAGCGCCTGCTGCTGCTGGTGCTCAAACCGGTTCTGCCCGCCGCGCTCCCGCCGGCCAGCGGCTGGCCGTGGCTGTGGGCGGTGGGCGCGACCGGCGTGATTTCCCTGCTGGTGGGCCTGCGGCCGTATCGGCTGCTGCTGGCGACCCTGCCGCTGCGAGTGCTGCGCCAGGACGTGGTGGCCAGCGTCTGGCCGTTAAAAATCTGGATCCCGACGGTCAGCGCCGTGGTGGTGGGCCTGCTGGCGTGGCTGATGGGCGGCAGTCCGCTGCTGTGGTCAGTGCTGGCCGGGGCGGTGGTGCTGGCGCTGCTGTGCGGCCTGGTGGGCTGGGGATTGCTGTGGCTGCTCAAACGCCTGACGCTCAGAGCCTTGCCGCTGCGTCTGGCGGTGAATCGCCTGCTTCGCCAGCCGTGGTCGACCCTCAGCCAGCTGGCGGCGTTTTCCCTGTCGTTTATGCTGCTGGCGCTCCTGCTGGTGCTGCGCGGCGATCTGCTCGACCGCTGGCAGCAGCAGCTGCCCCCGGAGAGCCCGAACTACTTCCTGATCAATATCGCCCCTGAGCAGATAATGCCGGTGAAGACCTTCCTCGCCGAACATCAGACGCGGGCGGCGGAATTCTATCCGATCGTCCGGGCTCGTCTGACGCAGATCAACGGCCAGTCCACGGACGGGAATAAAGACGAAGCGCTGAATCGCGAGCTTAATCTCACCTGGAGCGAACAGCGTCCGGATCATAATCCGCTGGTGGCCGGCAGCTGGCCGCCGAAGCAGGGCGAGGTATCGATTGAGGAGGGGCTGGCGCAGCGATTGGGAGTGACAATCGGCGATACGGTGACCTTTACCGGCGATACGCAGGAGTTCAGCGCGAAGGTGAGCAGCGTGCGCAAAGTCGACTGGGAGAGCCTGCGGCCAAACTTCTTCTTTATTTTCCCCACCGGGGCGCTGGACGGGCAGCCGCAGAGCTGGCTCACCAGCTTCCGCTGGGATAACGGTCCTGCGATGTTGACCCAGCTGAACCGCGAGTTTCCCACCGTCAGTCTGCTGGATATTGGCGCTATCCTGCGCCAGGTCGGCCAGGTGCTCTCCCAGGTCAGCCGGGCGCTGGAGGTGATGGTAGGCCTTGTGACGGCCTGCGGCGTGCTGCTGTTGCTGGCGCAGGTGCAGGTCGGTATGCGTCAGCGTCATCAGGAGCTGGTGGTCTGGCGCACGCTGGGGGCCGGGAAATCGCTGCTGCGCGCCACGCTGTGGGCGGAGTTTGCCCTGTTGGGGCTGGTCTCCGGCCTGGTGGCGGCGATAGGCGCCGAAGTGGCGCTGGCGATGCTGCAGACTAAAGTCTTTGATTTTCCCTGGGCGCCGGACTGGCGGCTGTGGGTGATGCTGCCGCTGACGGGAGCGGTGTTGTTATCCTTGTGCGGCGGCGGGCTGGGGCTGCGTTTATTAAAAGGGAAAGCGCTATTCCGTCAGTTTAGCCAGTAAGAATATTACATGTTGATGATGCGCCGCCGTTTTTGGCGGCGCTTTTATTTTAAGCGCACAAATTGATAAACCATTGATTTTTAAGCGCACGAAACATTAAAAACCCAGCAACACGCTGTGCTGATTCGCGGTTAATATTCAACTGGAAAATATAAGGTTGCTTATTAATCAAGGAAAAACTATGGCACACACAATAAAAACGCTGGCGATCTCGATCGGCGCAGCATTAGCGTTAACGTCATTGGCTGCCCACGCGGAGATCACCCTGCTAAAACAGGATCCGCAGGCGGGGGATCCGTTAAGCCGGCTTAACTTTACCGTCGGCGGAAGTATCCGCCCGCAGTTCAATATGATGACCGGCGACGGGGATAAAGGCTCCTATAAGCGCAACGGTTTTGACGGCGGCACCCGCTTTCGTTTCGCCGCGGACTACTATCTGTTCGATGATATTAGCTGGATCAGCTACTACGAGCTGGGGGTGAATATTCCGGCGCTGTTCGACTGGGATAATCACTACGCGGAAGGGGCGAACAATACCACCCGCCGCATGCTGTATACCGGCCTGAAAAGCGATACCTGGGGGACGTTAACCTACGGTCAGCAAAACAGTATTTACTATGATGTGGTCGGGGTGAAAACCGATATCTGGGACTACGATATGATTGCCCAGGCGCCGGGCAACGGTATTAACGGCGATTATGATGGTTCTTATCGTTCACGTAATATGCTGAAATATAAGAAAACCGTTGGCGATGTCGATCTTTACGGCTCCTATCTGTTCGAAGACAGCGAATACCTGCCGGGTAATGGTCTGCGCTATAAACGTAAAGGCGGCGGTTCTATTGGCGCGGACTACCACATCATGAGGGATCTGACCTGGGGGACCGCGTGGAACTACACCCGCGCCGAAATGCGCGACCCGTCAAGTTCCGACAGCAAAACCTATGACCAGAACATCGTCGGTACCGCGCTGAGCTGGACCCCGGATAACTGGACTTTCTCCTTCGGCGGCGGCTGGTATCAGAACTTCCTCACTACCAAA
This sequence comes from Klebsiella sp. M041, assembly GCF_059759695.1. Lineage (NCBI taxonomy): Bacteria > Pseudomonadati > Pseudomonadota > Gammaproteobacteria > Enterobacterales > Enterobacteriaceae > Klebsiella > Klebsiella sp. M041. The sequence continues at coordinate 151,689 of NZ_JCAXWU010000005.1, read as the reverse complement.
AAAACCGATGTCCATAATTACTTCGCCGGCGACGCCTGGGGGATTGAATATTTTGCGGGCTATAAATTCCCGATCAATCAATATGCCGTTAAATCTATTCAGCCGTACTTTATGGGCGACCGCCTGGAATATGTGAACGGCCGTAACTACCAGCGTATTGATAACGGTCTGGGGATCAGCTTCCAGCTGGATTATGGTTTCCGCGTTGACTACGAGCACGTGTTTACCTCCAGCACCGACAACCTGGGCGATATGAACCTGGTGCGTCTGCGCTACGACTTCTAAGCGGTAACCATTCCCCGGTGACGCAGCGCTTACCGGGGCTACAGGTTCACCGCCGTCTGCGGACCCGTAGCCCGGCTAAGGCGTTTACGCCGCAAGCCGGGACAAGAGAGGGTGTGATTACTCCGCCAGCCAGGCAGCGACCTCCTGCCAGTTGCCGCGAAAAATAATCTTCCCGGCTTTTTTCCCCAACTGATAGCGATACATCGGGTCGTAGTATTCTTCCAGCAGCGGCACCAGCCAGGCGAAGTGCGCCTCGGTGCTGGTGGTGCGCTGCTGCTGCGCCAGCGCCTCATCGAGGCGTTCAGTGAGCTGAGCAAAACGCTGCAGTCCCAGGCGACGGCGGATGGCGAACAGGCCGTGATGCAGATACTCGCCATATGCCTGCCAGCCTTTCTCTTCGCCATAGGCGGCGATAAAGTCGCGATACATGCGATCGAAATACTCCTCGCGCAGCCGTTCGAGGCGAACGTCAAACGGATCTTCCACCACCGCCAGCGGCGATTGCGCCATGCGGATGCGCAGGCACTCCGGCAGATGGTTGGCGCCGATCATGTGGCCTTCATCTTCCAGCACCCAGCGCGTCTGCTGTTCGGCTTTTTTGAGCAGGCTAACCGCCAGATGGTTTTCAAAGGTGGCCTGCGGATGCTGCGGCTGTAGCGTGCGGCCAAACGAAGAGCCGCGGTGGTGGGCATGGCCTTCCAGATCGATACCGTCCGGGCGCGAGCAAACCAGCTGGGTTTTGCCGTTGCCGGTGCAGCCGCCAATCAGCACGATCGGTCGCTGTACCAGCGCGTCGGTGGCCTGGATCGCCGCCTGGCGCAGCGCTTTATAGCCGCCGACGATCAGGGGGTAATCCACACCAGCTTCTTTCAGCCACTGCTGGACGATATGCGAGCGCTGGCCGCCGCGAGCGCAGCACAGGAAACCGTGCGGGTAACGGGCGCACGCTTCCAGCCAGCCCTGGATCCGGCTGGCGCGCAGGTCGCCCTGGACCAGCTTATGGCCGAGCGCCAGCGCCGCTTCCGGCCCCTGGCGCTTGTAGCAGGTGCCGACCGCGGCGCGTTCTTCATCATTCATCAGCGGCAGGTTGATCGCCGCCGGCATCGCGCTTTGGCTAAACTCCACCGGGGCGCGCACGTCAATCAGTGGCGTATCGCTGGCGAGAATGGCGCGATAATCCGTCCCATTGGTCATGGGGTATCCTCTGAAGTCAAAACAGAAATGGGCTTTACAGCAAGGGGGGGATTGTACGCGCCTCAAGGTGTGCCGGGGAAGGGGATAGATCAAATCCCCGGCACGAAGGGCTTAGCTGAGCTGCGCCTGCGCCCAGACGATACCGCTGGCGTATTCCGCTGGCAGCAGCGGCTTCAACGCTTCCAGCGTCGCGCTCAGACGGTCTGTATCGCTGTCGGTCAGGTTCAGGTGGCCGACTTTACGACCCTGGCGCACCTCTTTATCGTACCAGTGCAGGTGGACCAGCGGCAGCTTCAGCCAGTCGTAATTGAGATCGGTGCCGATCAGGTTGATCATCACCGACGGGCTGTTAACCACCGGCGGCGGCAGAGGAAGGTCGGTCATCGCTCGCAGATGCAGCTCAAACTGGCTGATGGAGGCGCCATTTTGCGTCCAGTGGCCGCTGTTGTGTACGCGCGGCGCCAGCTCGTTGATCAGCAGCCCCTCGGCGGTGACGAAGCACTCCATCGCCATCACGCCGACGTAGTTCAGCTCGTTCATGATCGCCGTCAGCATGCTTTCCGCTTGCGCCTGCTGGCGGGCATTGGCCTGCGGGAAGGCGACGCTGGCGCGCAGAATACCGTCCTGATGCAGGTTGCGGGTCAGCGGGTAGAAGACGGTGCTGCCGTCCTGGGCGCGGGCGCCTACCAGCGACACTTCCCCGGAGAAGTTAATCCCCTGCTCGACGATGCACTCGCCGTAGTTATCGTCCGGTAGCTGATCGATCTCGTTTTCCCGCAGACGCCACTGGCCACGGCCGTCGTAGCCGCCGACGCGACGCTTAACGATCGCCAGTTCGCCAAGGCGGGCAAACACCGCCGGCCACTCGCTTTTATCCGCCAGCAGCTGCCACGGGGCAGTGGCGAGGCCCAGCTTATCGAACAGCTGCTTTTGCGTCAGGCGATCGGCGATAATCGGGAAGACGTCGCGGTTGACGAACGCCGGGTGGCGGGCCAGCTCGCGGGTGAGGGCGGTTTCCGGCCAGCGTTCAATTTCTGCGGTGATGACGCTCTGCTGGAACGGCACCGCTTCCGGATCGGCTTCCAGCCCCACCGGCCAGACGGCGATACCCAGCGGCTCGCCGGCCTGGCGCAGCATACGGCCTAACTGGCCGTTACCGAGCACGCATACCTGTTTCATGCCGCACCCCGCGGGTCCGGGTTATCCAGCACTTCATCGGTTTGCGCCTGACGCCAGGCGCTCAGGCGCTGGTGGAGTTCAGCATCATGCTGGGCGAGGATCTGCGCGGCGAGCAGACCGGCGTTTGCAGCCCCGGCTTTGCCGATGGCCAGGGTACCGACCGGAATACCGCGCGGCATCTGCACAATGGAGTAGAGGCTGTCGACACCGCTTAAGGCCGCGCTCTGAACCGGTACGCCGAGCACCGGCACCAGGGTTTTCGCCGCAATCATGCCCGGCAGATGCGCCGCGCCGCCTGCCCCTGCAATAATCACCTGATAACCGTGGCTTTCGGCGCTTTCAGCGAAGCTAAACAGCTTATCGGGCGTGCGATGGGCGGAGACCACTTCGACATGGTACGGAACGTTCAGGGCATCAAGGATTTCTGCGGTAAACTGCATGGTAGCCCAGTCGCTTTTGGACCCCATCACGATGGCGATACGCGCCGAATTATTGCGGGAAGACATGCGTCTTAAAACTCCTGTGGGTGTGTTTCACACTGCTTTAGAGGCCACAGAGAATAGCATGAACTGCCGGCAAGGAAAACGGTTGCGTGCGCATGGTTAGCCGTCTTTTGTCTCGCTTATCGAGGACGGCGATCGCGGCTTATCGACACTTCTCTCATTCATGATACAGGTGATAAGCAGCACGAGCCCCCAGGGGAGCATCAGGGTGCCCATCATCAGTAAAAAGATCTGTACTGACCGGCTCTCGTGAGGGCGGGTGCAGAGCAAATAAATGGCATAGAAATAAATAGCCCACGCCAGCATCGCACACCAGACAAACGTCAGCGTGTTGCCGAGAGCGACGCCGATTAAGGCGATATAGCTTATCCCTAACGGATTGAGGAGCGCGATGATCATTCCCCAGATCAGCGGCTGGCTCCACTTTTTCCTGTTCATGCTCGTTCCTTGAGAGTGATGTCGAGGAAGACTAGCATGCGGAATGCCGGGAGGCGCATACCTCCGCCCGGGCAAAAGGCGGTTTCGGAATTATGCTCGCGCAGGAATTAGAACGGGAAGTGGATCAGTTCGACGTCGTCCGGTGTCACCTTGACCATCGATCCTTCGCTGTGCCAGGCGCCAAGCACCACGCGCCATGCGGGCTGGCCGTTGGCCATCAGGTCATGGACCGCCGGGCGATGGGTATGGCCGTGGATCAGCCACTGCACGTGATGCCGCTCCATCGCGTCAACCACCGCCTGCGGATTCACATCCATAATTTCCATTGATTTGCTGCTGTTGGCGGCTTTGCTGTCGGCGCGCATGCGGGCGGCGATACGGCGGCGGATAAACAGCGGCAGGGCGAGGAACAGGCGCTGGATCCACGGGGTGTGGACTTTCGCGCGAAACGCCAGATAGCCCGGGTCATCGGTGCACAGCGTGTCGCCATGCATAATCAAGACTTCACGGCCATAGAGGTCCAGTCGCTCTTCTTCGGCGAGCAGGATCATCCCGCTCTGGCGGGCGAAGCGCTGGCCGACGAGAAAATCGCGGTTGCCGTGAATGAAGTAGCAGGGCACGCCGGCGTCGACGACGGCTTTGATTGCCGTAGCGATTTGCTGATGCAACGGGTTCGGATCGTCATCGCCGATCCATGCCTCGAACAGATCGCCAAGGATATACAGGGCGTCCGCCTGACGGGCTTCCCCCTGTAAAAAACGCAGAAAACCGGCGGTGATCGCCGGTTCTTCTGTTTGCAGGTGCAAATCTGCAATAAAAAGTGTCGCCACGAATTACTCGCTGACGGTGACGCTTTTGATGATCACATCGTCTTTCGGCACATCCTGGTGCATGCCGCTGCGGCCGGTGGCAACCGCTTTGATTTTATCAACCACGTCCATGCCTTCAACCACTTCCGCGAAGACGCAGTAGCCCCAGCCCTGCAGGCTTTCGCCGGAGAAGTTCAGGAAGTCGTTGTCAACCACGTTGATGAAGAACTGCGCGGTTGCAGAGTGCGGCGCCTGAGTACGGGCCATCGCCAGCGTGCCGCGGGTGTTTTTCAGACCGTTGTTCGCTTCGTTCTGAATCGGAGATTTGGTCGCTTTTTGTTTCATGCCAGGTTCAAAACCGCCGCCCTGAATCATGAAACCGTTGATAACACGGTGGAAAATGGTGTTGTCGTAGAAACCTTCGCGGCAGTAGTCCAGGAAGTTTTTAACTGTTTCCGGCGCTTTGTCGTCAAACGTTTTGATTACGATATCGCCATGATTGGTGTGGAAAGTAACCATTTTTGCATCCTGTTCCGATGAGTGTGGTGCCAGCACCCGGTGTCGGGTGAGATATAGGGGGGTGTTATAGCATAACCGCGGGGGTCGATGCACCTTGCAATGTGTGCTGCGTCCTGTGTGAATTATGGGTATTATAGAGGCTTCATTACCCACACACGTCTACACGGAATCTTCGATGTTAAAAATTTTTAATACACTGACGCGCCAGAAAGAGGAATTTAAACCTATCCATGCCGGGGAAGTCGGCATGTACGTGTGTGGTATTACCGTTTACGATCTCTGTCACATCGGCCATGGGCGTACCTTCGTCTCCTTTGACGTTGTGGCGCGTTATCTGCGTTTTCTCGGCTATAAGCTGAAGTACGTGCGCAATATCACCGATATCGATGACAAAATCATTAAGCGCGCTAATGAAAACGGCGAAAGCTTTGTCGCGCTGGTCGATCGGATGATCGCCGAAATGCACAAGGATTTTGACGCCCTGAATATTTTGCGTCCCGACAGCGAGCCGCGCGCGACGCATCATATTGCGGAAATCATCGAGATTACCGAGCAGCTGATCGCCAAAGGCCATGCCTATGTGGCGGATAATGGCGACGTGATGTTCGATGTGCCGACGGACCCGAACTACGGTTTGCTGTCGCGTCAGGATCTCGATCAGCTGCAGGCGGGGGCGCGCGTCGACGTGGTTGACGTCAAGCGTAACCCGATGGACTTCGTTCTGTGGAAGATGTCGAAAGAGGGCGAGCCAAGCTGGCCGTCGCCGTGGGGCGCGGGCCGTCCGGGCTGGCATATCGAGTGCTCGGCGATGAACTGCAAACAGCTGGGCAACCATTTTGACATCCACGGCGGCGGTTCCGATCTGATGTTCCCGCATCACGAAAACGAAATCGCTCAGTCCACCTGCGCCCATGACGGCGAGTACGTTAACTACTGGATGCACTCCGGCATGGTGATGGTCGACCGCGAGAAGATGTCGAAATCGCTGGGCAACTTCTTTACCGTCCGCGACGTGCTGAAGTATTACGATGCGGAAACCATTCGCTACTTCCTGATGTCCGGCCACTATCGCAGCCAGCTGAACTACAGCGAAGAGAACCTCAAGCAGGCGCGCTCGGCGCTGGAGCGTCTGTACACCGCGCTGCGCGGGACCGACAAATCCGTCGACGCGGCGGGCGGCGAAGCCTTCGAAGCACGCTTTATCGAGGCGATGGACGATGACTTCAACACCCCGGAAGCCTACTCGGTGCTGTTCGATATGGCGCGCGAAGTAAACCGCCTGAAAACCGAGGACGCGGCCGCGGCGAACGCCATGGCGGCCCACCTGCGTAAGCTTGCGTCGGTGCTGGGGCTGCTGGAGCAGGAGCCGGACGCCTTCCTGCAGAGCGGCGCGCAGGCTGACGACGCGGAAGTGGCGGAAATTGAATCGCTTATCCAGCAGCGTCTGGACGCGCGTAAAGCGAAAGACTGGGCGGCGGCGGATGCGGCGCGCGATCGTCTTAACGAGATGGGGATCGTGCTGGAAGATGGCCCGCAGGGCACCACCTGGCGCCGGAAGTAAGTCATAAAAAAACGCCCGCTTAAGCGGGAGTTTTCCTTTTCGCGGTCAGGCCGTGACGGTTACGCTCTGGCCTTCAAAGCTCACCGTCTGACCGGCGACGATTTTGCAGCGTTTGCGGGTTTCCACCGCGCCGTCGACTTTTACCAGCCCGTCGGCGATGGCGATCTTCGCCTGGGCGCCGCTTTCGCTCCAGCCTTCCAGCTTCAGCAGATCGCACAGCTCAACGTGCGGGTGTTTTCCTAAGGAAAATGTCGCCATCTCAGGCCTCCTCAACGTCGTGGTACTCTTCGCACGCCTGCAGCGTGTTCTGAATCAGGGTGGCGACGGTCATCGGGCCAACGCCGCCGGGCACTGGGGTGATGTAGGATGCGCGTTCAGCGGCATCTTCATACACCACGTCGCCGACCACTTTGCCGCTTTCCAGACGGTTAATGCCGACATCGACCACAATCGCCCCTTCTTTGATCCATTCGCCAGGAATAAAGCCCGGTTTACCCACCGCGACGATCAGCAGGTCGGCGTTTTCGACATGATGGCGCAGGTTTTTGGTAAAGCGGTGGGTGACGGTGGTGGTGCAGCCGGCCAGCAGCAGCTCCATGCTCATCGGGCGGCCGACGATATTGGACGCGCCAATGACCACCGCATTCAGGCCGTAGGTGTCGATATTGTAGCGCTCCAGCAGCGTCACGATACCGCGCGGGGTGCACGGACGCAGGCGCGGCGCCCGCTGGCACAGGCGGCCAACGTTGTAAGGATGGAAGCCGTCGACGTCTTTATCCGGCGCGATGCGCTCGAGAACTTTGACGTTATCGATCCCTGCCGGCAGGGGCAGCTGAACCAGAATACCGTCGATGGTCTTATCGGCATTCAGGGTGTCGATAAGCTCCAGCAGCTCGGCTTCGCTGGTGGTTTCCGGGAGATCGTAAGAGCGGGAGACGAAGCCCACTTCTTCACATGCTTTGCGCTTGCTGCCGACATAAATCTGCGAGGCCGGGTTGCTGCCGACCAGCACGACGGCCAGCCCAGGGGCGCGTTTTCCGGCCGCAACGCGAGCCTTCACTTTTTCCGCAACCTCAGAGCGTACCTGCTGCGCAATCGTTTTACCGTCAATAATTTTTGCTGCCATCAGAGAGAGGATTCCATCTGTATCTTTACGAAAGGGGGATGAGGATATTTTGTCAGAAGCCGGCCTCGCTGTCAGTCCTCGTTTGCTGTTTTATCCTGTCTGGGGCAAATTTAGCCGGTTTTTGACCCTTTTCATTGCATGGTTATTGGTGTATTGCGCCTGGCCACTCAGTCGATTTACTGGCGTAAGAGCCCCGGTGGTATGCTTCTTGTACAGTTGGCGGAGGATATTTCGCCAGCGTCGTATAAGCCCCGCAGTTTCCTGGCAAAATGGATTGACTCAACCGACGTGGACCGTATAATTCCAGGCGTTTCACTCCGCGAAGCACTCGCTTCTCAGGGCGCCCTTAGCTCAGCTGGATAGAGCAACGGCCTTCTAAGCCGTAGGTCACAGGTTCGAATCCTGTAGGGCGTGCCATTTTGAATCAAAACGTTATACCAATCTTCATCCAGACTATTTTCCTCTCTGTGTCATCTTTGTGTCGCTGGCGGCAAAAAAGGCGTCATTGTCTTGGAGCTAGCGTCTCACACGTTAGTATCCTGGATAGCGATTTTCCGTAATCTGGTCACCTTATTGATTAATTTCATTTTCTGAAAAATATTTCCTCTGCATTAAAATGTGTGCAGGCAAATAATAAACAGGCTAACACTCTTCATAACTTTAATTTATGCTACCGGGGCTAGGTATCGCATTTTAAGCTGGCGCGAATGACAGTTGCTAAAGATCAATATTCAATGCTTTTTGAAAGCATACCCTCGATGTTCATCTTCGACCTGGAAAGATCCAAATGAACATCAAATTCGTCACCATCTCCGTATTCGCTGTTGTGTTTGTCTTTGCATCAGATATTTCTATCGCCAAATCGAATGCCTTAAGCGATGATCAGGTCAGGCAAAGAATTATTGATGACTCTGTCGCATCCTACCCCGGCACCTGTGCCTGTCCCTTCAATACCGCGCGGAACGGCAGCTCGTGCGGTGGCCGCAGTGCCTGGAGCAAAGCGGGTGGGTATTCACCCATTTGCTACAAGAAAGAGGTAACAAAGGAGATGGTGAAGGCGTGGCGACAAGAGAATCAATGATAATAATTAATATCTGCGCCAGGTGATTATTTCCACTGGAATAGTCGTTTAAATAATATTAAATGATTATTTCGAATACGGCAGGCCATTTTCAGTGAGCACTGTTCTGTTAGAGGGGGGAGAGGCCACGGCGTATATTCTTTAACCTTGTGATATTTGACCCGAGCTAATCTATTTCCCCTCTCTGACAGTTTAAGTGCCCCGTATCCTGTTACGCAGAGCACGGGGTTACTTACACATAAGACACTTCCTCTTCTCACGACAAAACCGGTTTGGCGTGTTGTGTATGGAGACAGTCCCCATCACCGCAATCTGATAACAAAAAGTTTAATTTTTTTCCCCGCCGCGCTGACTATAGTTAGGGCACTTTCACTTGCCCAAAAGGTCACGATTATGAAATTAGTTATCGCCTCCGTAATTTCCCTGCTCAGCTTCAGCGCGCTGGCGGCGCCAGAGGGCACGCTCAGCGTACACATTCTTAATCAGCAAACCGGGCTCCCTTCGCCGGGAGTGCAGATTGAGCTGGATAAGCAGCAAGGGGAGAGCTGGCAGCATATCGCCACCGGCAAAACGGATGCCGATGGGCGGATTAAATCGCTCTATCCGCAGGCGGAAAATATGGAGCCGGGGGTGTATAAAGTGACGTTTAAAACCGGTGACTATTTTAAAAGCCAAAACATGAATACGTTCTTCCCGGTGGTTCCGGTTATTTTCAATGTCACAAAGCAAAATCAAAAACTGCATATCCCGCTGCTGCTCAGTCAGTACGGATACTCTACCTACCGCGGCAGCTGATAACTCAAGCCGTTATCCAGCCAACGCCTGCGCGTCTCCCGCAGGCGTCACCCTTCCCCTGCACAACGACGCCCACGCCTAACGCTTGGTCTCTTTCTCTTTAAAATGGTTAACGGCTTCGTCGTACATCGCCAGCAGGCCGGAAATATCGCCTTCATATTGCGGCACGCGCTGGGCGCGAACGAGCTCAATTATCAGCGCATAGGCTGCTTCTTCCGGGGCCGCATGTGGGTTGATCAGTCCAGACATATCACCTCCTTAACAGTGGGCCTTTAGCCTACCCCTCGCCGGGAAACCGCAACAGCCTGATATGCAACCAGTACCTCTTGTATGACTCTGCTGAAACTTCAGAGGCGAAGACCACGGCGGAAATCCATTGAATGAGGCGTTATCCAGGCCACTGGCGTGGCGGTTAGCGCTGCGTCTACACCGGCAGCAGGCTCATCATCAGCCAGGCGATAGCGATGCAGATGAGGGTCATCGACAGCACAAAATTCATGGTAGCTCCTCTTCATCCTTTCTTTACTCAGCGTAAATTTTGACAGCGCTGATCGCCTTTATCCTTGGCGATTTGTGCCGCTATCCAGCGGTGGGGTGGGGAAAGACGGCCTGTTTCCCCGGGAAGGCCAGCAAAATATCCTCTTTGTCAGCGTTATAGTGATGACATCAATGAATAAGCTGCATCACATTGGTTATGTTGGTCTTTCCGCCTGAAGAATGACTTCAGGTCGCTGATAAGCTGCTGGGGGAACTGACAGGATGAGCACCACACCGTTAACGCTTTCTATTGCCGGGCAACCGACGCCCATCACCCTGCCGCAGGTGCCGGGAAGCCGGGGCCACGTGGGGGTCGACATACGCGAGCTGAATCAGTCCGGATTCTGCAGCTACGACCCCGGCTTCGCCAACACCGCCGGATGCCAGTCGGCGATCTCGTGGATCGATACGGAAAACAGCGTGCTGCTGCACCGCGGCTATCCGGTGGACCAGCTGGCCCGCCAGTGTGATTTTCTCGAGGTGGCGTACATTATGCTGCGGGGCGACGCGCCGGATGAGGCCAGCTATCAAACGTTTCGCGAAACCATCACCCGCCATACCCTGGTGCATGAGCAGATAGCCCGCATGTGCAGCGGCTTTCGTCGCGATTCGCACCCGATGGCGCTGATGTGTGCCCTGGTGGGGGCGCTGGCGGCGTTCTATCATGATGTCCTGGATGTGGAAAATCCGGAGCACCGGGCGCTGGCCGCCACGCGGCTGCTGTCGAAAATGCCCACTATCGCCGCCATGAGCTACAAGTACACCATTGAACAACCCGCCGCGTATCCGCGCAACGATCTCTCCTATGCCGGCAATTTCCTGCAGATGCTGTTTGCTATCCCGGCCGAGAAATACGTCCTCAATCCGGTCATCGAACAGGCGATGAACCAGATCCTGGTCCTGCATGCCGATCACGGGCAGTGCGCCTCCACCACCACGGTGCGCGCGGCGGGCTCCTCCGGGGCGAACTTATTCGCCTGCGTCGCCGCCGGGCTAGCGTCGCTGTGGGGACCGATGCACGGCGGCGCCAATGAGTCGAGCATGCGGATGCTGGAAGAGATTGAAAGCGTCGATCAGGTTCCGGCGTTTCTGCGTCAGGCAAAACGCGACCCGCAGGCATTTCGCCGCCTCGGTTTTGGCAACTCACGCTACCGTCACCGCGACCCGCGCGCCGATATCCTGCGTGAAACCAGCCATCGGGTACTGGCGGAGGTAGGAATGTCCGACCGTCTGCTGCAGGTGGCGATGGCCCTTGAGGACGTGGCGCTGACCGACCCCTACTTTGTGGAAAATGGCCTGTCGCCGAGCGTGGATTTTTATACCGCGGTGATCCTCAAGGCGATGAATCTGCCTTCGTCGATGTTTGCGGTGGTCACCGCGGTCGGACGGACGGTCGGCTGGGTGGCGCACTGGAACGAGATGCACCAGGCGCCGCTGACCATCTACCGGCCACGGCAGATTTATGTTGGCGAGGACTATCGGGATTACGTCTCACGGCGCGGCGAGCCGCCGACCGGCTCGCGTTGACAGCGGGCGAGGCGAACGCCAGCGCGACCTTCGTGGTGACCTATAACTGATCGGCCTGACGGCGCGGCGCCGTCAGGCATGCGCCAGTAAAGGAAACATCAACTTCCTGTCTTTAAACAGGTTTTCCTTGTGGTCATAGACAAAGAGGATATCTTCCCCCTCAATCTTCTCGTACTCGCCGAGCCGGTCTTCATTGGGGGTAAAACCGAGGATGGCCTGGTAAACATGGTCATCGGCCAGCTCGTTGACCAGCGTCGACAGGCTTTTGCCCGTGTCGCAGAACAGGTCAAAGCAGATCAGCACCGGGCCGTTTTGCATGGCGATAACCACCGCCTCATTTTTTGCCGAATAGTAAACGAAATGCTTCATAAAGGCGGAGCAGTAAAACATCAGCAGGCCAAAGTTGTGCTCCACCCGCAGCGGTGAGAACGGGTTGGATTTTTCATAGTAATGGCGGAGCAGGGCGACATCGTCCGCGCGGTCCATATCCAGCTTGCGAAAATCACCGGCGCGCGGAGAGACCGGCATAATATATTGATGCTCTTCGCTGCGGGTGAAACCAAATTTGGGGTAAAAATCCACCGTGGTGGGATTGGCAAATAAAAAGAAGGCGTCTGCCTCCTGCTGCCAGTCCTGCAGGATGTGATGGATAAGCTGACCGGCTAATCCCTTATTACGATGGTCCGGTTCGGTCATCACGGTGCCAATCTGAATATAACGCCGGGGTTCGCCCTGCCAGCGCAGATCGATGATGTTGGCCGAGGCGTTAGCGATAATTTTATTACGTTCGACAAAGGCGTAGGGGATATAGGCGTCAGTCCAGTAACCTTGTTGATACCACTCTTCAAAAGACAGGTCGAAAGTCTTAACGGCAAGGTCAATGAAGCTTTTTCTTAATGTGTTATTTTCTCTGACTTGCTTCACTAATTGATAATTCATTGTCATAGTTCCTTCTCACTATGGCTTCTGAAAGCGACGACGTCGGCAAAGGCACTTGCGTCGAATGAGCGCTGTAAACGTAGCATATCTGGGAAAAGGATCCGCATTGGCGATGCTTAACCTTTGCCCGAGTCACAAATAACCGCATGCTGGCCATGTTAGACCGGGCGAAACGGCCTGTTTGCGTTGGCTATCGCCATAATAAAGCGTGAGTAAAAAAGCATTGAGCGAGAGGCTGAGGATAAGGCACTGGCGATTTTATCGGCAATCGGCCGCGTCGTAGAGGTTAGGTTTATTTATTTATGCACAAATCAGGAAATTTTACGCTAAGTGTCTAATACGAGAGTAACCCCAGCGCAAGGGCTGAAATTATCATGGAATCGGCTTATAATAACGCGCTTTGTGACTGAGTATTACCGCACGAATTGGAAAAATATAACCTGCAGGATCCGCTACTTTATTTCGCGGTTTTTGCTCAGCTATTATTGAGTGAATTAACAGGATTACTATGTCAAATTTACCCAAATTTTCCCGCGCGCTATTGCACCCGCGTTACTGGCTATTATGGCTGGGAATTGGCTTGTTATGGCTACTGGTGCAATTACCGTATCCGGTGATCTACCGACTGGGCACGGCGCTCGGGCGGCTGGCAATGCGGGTGATGAAAAGTCGCGCGCGGATTGCCAGACGTAATCTGGAACTCTGTTTTCCCGCGATGAGCGTCGCCGAGCGTGAGGCGCTGCTGGTGAAAAACTTTGAATCGTTGGGCATGGGGCTGATGGAGACCGGCATGGCCTGGTTCTGGCCGACGCACCGGGTGGCGCGCTGGACCGAGACCAGCGGCGTGAACGAGGTGGTCGACCTCCTCGAACAAAAGCAGGGCATCTTACTGATCGGCATTCATTTTCTCACCCTCGAGATGGGGGCGCGGATGTATGGCATGTTTACCCCGGGCATCGGCGTCTACCGGCCCAATGATAACCCGCTGATTGACTGGCTGCAGACCTGGGGACGCTTGCGCTCGAACAAGACCATGCTGGATCGAAAAAATCTGAAAGGGATGGTCAGGGCGCTAAAAGAGGGGGAGATCCTCTGGTACGCGCCGGATCATGATTACGGCCCGGCCAGCAGCGTTTTTGCGCCGCTGTTTGCCGTCGAGCAGGCGGCGACCACCACCGGCACCTGGATGCTGGCGAAAATGTCCGGGGCGACGATTGTGCCGTTTGTTCCCCGACGCAAGCCCAACGGTAGGGGATATGAATTGATCTCCCTGACGCCGGAGCGCACGCCGCCGCTGGCAAGCGCCGAGGCGACGGCGGCGTGGATGAACCAGATTATCGAACAGTGCATCCTGATGGCGCCCGAGCAATATATGTGGCTGCACCGGCGTTTTAAGACCCGCCCGGAAGGGGTACCGCCGCGTTACTAAACGCTGCGGCCAAAAAATCAGCGCATCGGTAGCACGCTTAGTAAATCGCCGTCTATACTGAAAGGGCCTGACTGAAGGCCTATTCCAAGGAGATTTTAGGATGAAAAAAGTGATAGTCGCGTTAGCCCTTTCAGCCGTTGCATTTGGCGCCTCCGCCGCGCAGTTGATCACCAAAGAAGAAGTGAAACACTTCAAACTGACCAAGGTCGGACCGATCTCGGTGGGGCCGTCCGGCGGTGAGTTCTCTTCGCCCTCCGATCTGCACGATCAGCTCTCTAAGCTGGCCGATGAGAAAGGCGGAAAGTACTACGTGATTACTGCTGCGCGTGAGCATGGCCCTAACTTTGAAGCCACAGCGGAAGTGTATAAATAATCGATTGTGCCGCTGCCGTAACGGCACGCCACTGACTGAGCCTGGAGCGCGTTACGCCTCCGGGCTTATTTTTTTTCCGCCGCCCGCGTTCCACCGGCTAAGCGACAGCGAAAACGCATTTTTATCGCTATATATAGTTTTGATGATCACGATGTTAATGAAATATTGCTTTTTATTGTCGCTAAAAGGCGAATTCCAGCCTAATGCCTGAGGGAGTGACCCCTGGCAAAAATAGGTAGGACAAATGTGTTATCATCGCGCCTTTCCCTTTTTGTCTGGGGCTTTCTTGTATGCTACAACCTGTTGTTCGCGTCGGTGAATGGCTGGTAACCCCCTCTGTAAACCAAATCAGCAGGAAGGGGCGCCAGCTTACCCTTGAACCGCGTTTAATCGACCTTCTGGTCTTTTTTGCTCGCCATCCGGGGGAAGTGCTTAGCCGGGACGAGCTTATCGAAAACGTCTGGACCCGGAACGTTGTGACCAGCCACGTCGTCACGCAGAGTATTTCCGAACTGCGCAAGTCGCTCAAAGACGGCGACGACGTTAGCCTTGAGTACATCGCGACGGTACCCAAACGGGGGTATAAGCTCACGGTGCCGGTGATCTGGTGCACCGAAGAGGGGGAGGAACTCGCCCCGCAGATGGAGGCGCTGACGCCTTCGCCATCGGTCGCCGCTCCCGCGCCGCCGGCCGCCGGTGCGCCGCCGGACGCGCCCATCTCCACCGCCGATCCCGCCGCGCCAGCTCCCGCGCCGACAGGTGCCAGCGCGCCGTCAGTGCGTAAACGGCTCACCACCGCCCTGGTGTGGGGGCTGTTTCTGCTGGCGCTGGGCACCTGCGTGGCGCTGGTGGCGCTGTCGAGCATGGAATCGCGGCCGCCGGTCAACAAGGCGCGCCTGCTACTCAACCCGCGCGATATCGATATCCACCTGGTCAATGGTAACTCCTGCACCAACTGGTCTTCGCAGCATTCCTACGCGGTCGGCCTGGCCAGCCTGATCACCACCTCGCTGAACACCTTCTCGACCTTTATGGTGCATGACAAAACAGACTACAACATCAATGAGCCGAGCAGTTCCGGTAAAACGCTGACCATTGAATTCGTCAATCAGCGCCACTACCGGGCGCAGCAATGCTTTATGTCGGTCCAGCTGGTGGATAACGCCGACAGCTCGACGATGCTCGATAAGCGCTACTTTGTGACCAATGACAACCAGCTCACCATCCAGAACGATCTGATGAACAGCCTGTCGGACGCGCTGGCGCAGCCGTGGCCGGCGCGAATGCAGGCGATGCTCAGGCAATATCAGCCCTCGCAAAGCGTGGCGTTAACCTATTTCTACCAGTCGCATCAGCTGTTAATGAAGGGCGATGTTGATTCATTAAGCAAGGCCAGCAGCCTGCTGGATGATGTGATTAAGCGGGCGCCTGATTTTATTTACGCGTATGCCGAAAAAACGCTGGTAGATGTATTACGCCATTCGCAACAGCCGCTGGATGATAAACAGCTGGCAGCCCTTTACAGCGAAGTTGAGCGGGTAGGGGAGATGCCGGGTATAAAAGATATGGCGATTTATTATCAAATAAACGCAGTGGATTTGCTGGGAAAGGGAAAAGTTGACGAAGCGAACACAGCGATTAACCATGCGATCGATTTAGAGATGTCGTGGCTGAATTATGTGCTGTTAGGCAAAGTCTATGAGATGAAAGGTGAGAACCGACTGGCAGCGGATTCTTACATTACGGCGTTTAATTTACGACCCGGTGGAGATACATTGTACTGGATTGAAAACGGAGTTTTCCAGACGTCGGTCAACCGGGTTGTTCCGTATCTCGATAATTTCCTCTCTTCAGAATAAGTAAACCCTCATCATGTGAAAGGTTTTTGGCATGGTGAGGTTAAATTTATGTTTCTCATGAAGCCTCCTGTTGTTATTTATATTTAGCATTGAGGAGGCTTTGAATAACAGTTCAGCAACACATCGCATCTCATCTAAGTTCATGTAAAACAACAATGTTTATCTTTTTCTGACACCCTGTTGTCATGTTTATATGTTAAGCGAAAAAGGTCAAAATATCATTTGTCTGATGTTTGTTGTTATTTCACTTTATCTTTAGGACTTATCTCGTACAAATCAGTAATCTTGTTGGCAGTTGGTCGGGTCAATTAATGGTTCTGTATCATGATCTGTACCTCCCAAATAAACTTAGGAGAAAAACAACCATGAGTTCTGCCAAGAAGATCGGGCTATTTGCCTGTACCGGTGTCGTCGCCGGTAATATGATGGGGAGCGGTATTGCATTATTACCTGCGAACCTGGCCAGCATCGGTGGTATTGCCATTTGGGGCTGGGTAATTTCAATTATTGGTGCGATGTCTCTGGCTTATGTTTATGCCCGACTGGCCACTAAAAACCCGCAGCAGGGTGGTCCCATTGCTTACGCAGGGGAAATATCTCCGGCATTCGGTTTCCAGACCGGTGTACTTTATTATCACGCAAACTGGATTGGTAACCTGGCTATCGGGATTACCGCAGTTTCTTATCTGTCTACGTTCTTCCCTATTTTAAATAACCCGGTGCCAGCAGGGATTGCCTGTATTGCCATCGTGTGGATCTTTACTTTCGTTAATATGCTCGGCGGGACCTGGGTCAGCCGTCTGACCACCATTGGTCTGGTGCTGGTGCTTATTCCGGTAGTCATGACCGCGGTCGTCGGCTGGCACTGGTTTGATGTCGCTACCTATCAGGCGAACTGGAACACCTCCAGCACCACCGATAGCCACGCGGTCATCAAAAGTATCCTGCTCTGCCTGTGGGCCTTCGTTGGCGTAGAATCCGCCGCCGTGAGTACCGGGATGGTGAAAAACCCGAAACGTACCGTGCCGCTGGCCACCATGCTGGGTACCGCGATGGCCGGTATCGTCTACATCGCCGCGACTCAGGTTATCGCGGGTATGTATCCTGCTTCTCAGATGGCAGCGTCCGGTGCGCCGTTCGCGATTAGCGCCTCCACCATCCTCGGCGGCTGGGCTGCGCCGATGGTATCCGCTTTCACCGCCTTCGCCTGCCTGACTTCTCTGGGCTCGTGGATGATGCTGGTTGGCCAGGCGGGTGTGCGTGCCGCCAACGATGGCAACTTCCCGAAAGTGTATGGCGAAGTCGATAGCAACGGTATCCCGAAAAAAGGCCTGCTGCTGGCCGCGGTGAAAATGACCGCGCTGATGGTGCTGATTACCCTGATGAACTCCGCCGGTGGTAAAGCTTCTGACCTGTTCGGCGAACTGACCGGTATCGCAGTACTGCTGACCATGCTGCCTTACTTCTACTCCTGTGTTGACCTGATTCGTTTCGAAGGCATCAACATCCGTAACTTCGTCAGCCTGATTTGTTCGGTACTGGGTTGCGTGTTCTGCTTCATCGCGCTGATGGGCGCAAGCTCCTTCGAACTGGCCGGCACCTTTATCGTTAGCCTGATTATCCTGATGTTCTACGGCCGCAAAATGCACCAGCGCCAGAGCAACGCATCGGATAGCAACAGCCCCGCTAACGCGCACTAATCAGTAACCCTTTTTCCTGAGGCTCCTTCCATCACCTGTCATAGCGCGACGGGAGGGGCTTTCTACATCTGGAGATTTGACTATGAACGTTATTGCAATCATGAATCACATGGGGGTTTACTTCAAAGAAGAACCCATCCGTGAACTGCATCGTGCTCTCGAACGCCTGGACTTCCGCATTGTCTACCCGAACGACCGTGACGACTTATTAAAACTGATCGAAAACAACTCTCGTCTGTGCGGCGTGATCTTCGACTGGGATAAATACAATCTCGAGCTGTGCGAAGAAATCAGCAAAATGAACGAGTACATGCCGCTGTATGCGTTCGCTAACACCTACTCCACGCTGGACGTTAGCCTGAACGATCTGCGCATGCAGGTTCGCTTCTTCGAATATGCGCTGGGCGCTGCGGAAGATATCGCGAACAAAATCAAACAGAACACTGACGAATACATCGACACCATTCTGCCGCCGCTGACCAAAGCGCTGTTCAAATATGTGCGTGAAGGCAAATACACCTTCTGTACCCCGGGCCACATGGGCGGTACCGCCTTCCAGAAAAGCCCGGTAGGCAGCATCTTCTACGATTTCTTTGGCTCCAACACCATGAAATCCGATATCTCGATTTCAGTTTCTGAGCTCGGTTCCCTGCTGGACCACAGCGGCCCGCACAAAGAAGCGGAAGAGTATATCGCTCGCGTATTTAACGCCGAACGCAGCTACATGGTGACCAACGGCACCTCGACCGCCAACAAAATCGTCGGTATGTACTCCGCGCCGGCCGGCAGCACCGTGCTGATTGACCGTAACTGCCACAAATCGCTGACCCATCTGATGATGATGAGCGACATTACGCCGATCTACTTCCGTCCGACCCGTAACGCCTACGGCATCCTCGGCGGTATCCCGCAGAGCGAATTCCAGCACGCGACTATCGCCAAGCGTGTGAAAGAGACGCCGAACGCGACCTGGCCGGTACACGCCGTTATCACCAACTCGACTTACGATGGTCTGCTGTACAACACTGACTTCATCAAGAAAACCCTGGATGTGAAATCCATCCACTTTGACTCCGCATGGGTGCCTTACACCAACTTCTCGCCGATCTATGAAGGCAAATGCGGGATGAGCGGCGGCCGCGTCGAAGGGAAGGTGATTTACGAAACCCAGTCCACGCACAAACTGCTGGCGGCGTTCTCCCAGGCATCGATGATCCACGTGAAAGGCGATGTTAACGAAGAGACCTTTAACGAAGCCTACATGATGCACACCACCACCTCCCCGCACTACGGGATCGTGGCGTCCACCGAAACCGCGGCGGCGATGATGAAAGGCAACGCCGGTAAGCGCCTGATCGACGGCTCTATCGAACGTTCCATCAAGTTCCGTAAAGAGATCAAACGTCTGAAAGGCGAGTCTGACGGCTGGTTCTTCGACGTATGGCAGCCGGAACATATCGACGGTCCTGAATGCTGGCCGCTGCGCTCCGACAGCGCATGGCACGGTTTCAAAAACATCGACAACGAGCACATGTATCTCGACCCGATCAAAGTCACTCTGCTGACCCCGGGGATGAAGAAAGACGGCACCATGGATGAGTTCGGTATTCCGGCCAGCATCGTGGCGAAGTATCTCGACGAACACGGCATCGTGGTGGAGAAAACCGGTCCGTACAACCTGCTGTTCCTGTTCAGCATCGGTATCGACAAAACCAAAGCGCTGAGCCTGCTGCGTGCGCTGACCGACTTCAAACGCGCGTTCGACCTGAACCTGCGGGTGAAAAACATGCTGCCGTCGCTGTACCGTGAAGATCCTGAATTCTATGAAAACATGCGTATTCAGGACCTGGCGCAGAATATTCACAAACTGGTTGAGCATCACAACCTGCCGGACCTGATGTTCCGCGCGTTTGAAGTGCTGCCATCCATGGTGATGACCCCGTATGCCGCGTTCCAGAAAGAGCTGCACGGTCAGACGGAAGAAGTGTACCTCGAAGAGATGGTCGGCCGCGTCAACGCCAACATGATCCTGCCGTATCCTCCGGGAGTGCCGCTGGTGATGCCGGGTGAAATGATCACCGAAGAGAGCCGTCCGGTGCTGGAGTTCCTGCAGATGCTGTGCGAAATCGGCGCCCACTATCCGGGCTTCGAAACCGATATCCACGGCGCCTATCGTCAGGCGGATGGTCGTTACACCGTTAAAGTGCTGAAAGAAGAGAATAACAAGTAATAGACGCACACCAGGGAAGTGGCTTGCCACTTCCCTTTTTCACGCTGCAAGGAGAACACATGAAAACACCCTCACAGCCGCGCGCGATTTACTACATCGTTGCGATCCAGATCTGGGAGTACTTCAGTTTTTACGGCATGCGCGCCTTACTCATCCTCTACCTCACCCACCAGCTTGGCTTCGACGACAGCCACGCCATCAGCCTGTTCAGCGCTTACGCCTCTCTGGTTTACGTTACCCCTATTCTTGGCGGCTGGCTTGCCGACCGCCTGCTCGGCAACCGCACGGCGGTGATTGCCGGGGCGCTGTTGATGACCCTCGGCCACGTGGTGCTGGGCGTTGAGTCGACCTCCGCATGGAGCCTGTACGTCGCGCTGGCGATCATTATCTGCGGCTACGGCCTGTTCAAATCCAATATCAGCTGCCTGCTTGGCGAACTTTACGCCCACGACGATCCGCGTCGCGACGGCGGCTTCTCGCTGCTGTACGCCGCCGGCAACGTCGGCTCCATCGCCGCGCCCATCGCCTGCGGGCTGGCGGCTCAGTGGTACGGCTGGCATATCGGCTTCGCCCTGGCGGGGATCGGGATGTTCATCGGCCTGATGATTTTCTTAAGCGGCAGCCGCCACTTCCGGCATACCCGCGGCGTCGATAAACCGGCGCTGCGGGCGGTGAAATTCCTGCTGCCGACCTGGGGCTGGCTGCTGGTGATGCTCTGCCTGGCGCCGGTGTTCTTCACGCTGCTGCTGCAAAACAACTGGTCCGGCTATCTGCTGGCGGTCGTCTGCCTGTTCGCCGCCCAGATGGTGGCGCGGATCATGATCAAAGCCCCGGAGCATCGTCGCGCGTTGTGGCAGATCGTCCTGCTGATGCTTGCCGGGACGCTGTTCTGGGTGCTGGCGCAGCAGGGGGGAAGCTCGATTAGCCTGTTTATCGATCACTTTGTTAACCGCCGCCTGCTGAACTGGGACGTGCCGACGGCGCTGTTCCAGTCGGTTAACGCGGTGGCGGTGATGGCGGCCGGCGTGGCGCTGGCGTGGCTGATGCGCCCGGAAGGCAGCGCGCGTTCGGTGCTGCGCGTCTGGTTGAAATTCGCTTTTGGCCTGCTGCTGATGGGCGGCGGCTTTATGCTGCTGGCGCTCAACGCCCGCCACGGCGCCGCTGAGGGTCAGGCCTCGATGGGCATGATGGTCGCTGGACTGGCGATGATGGGTTTTGCCGAACTGTTTATCGACCCGGTCGCGATGGCGCAAATCACCCGCCTGAACATGCCCGGCGTCACCGGGGTATTGACCGGTATTTATATGCTGGCCACCGGCGCGGTGGCCAACTGGCTGGCCGGCGTGGTCGCCCAGCAGACCACCGAATCGCAAATCAGCGATACGGCGATTGCCGCCTATCAGCATTTCTTCTCGCAGATGGGGGAATGGACCCTCGGCTGCGTGGCGGTGATGGTGATTATCGCCTTTGCCGCAGCCTGTAGCGTTGGCAAACGCCGCGCGGCGGCTGGCGAACTTCCCGGCGGCGGCGCCTGACGCGCGTCCCGGCTGCGGCGTAACCGCCTCCGCCGGGCTATCGGCCAGCGTCAATTATCGCCCCGGTAAGCGCAGCGCGACCGGGGCATTCCATCCACAGCGGAGCGCAAAGCCGCTCCTTGCACAGCGTAGTGAGCAGAAGGAGGATATTCTGGCAGGCGCGGAAGCCAACGATAAAAAATACCGTTAGTGAAGGCATAGCTGAGTGAGATCAGCTTGAAGAGAAGCCAGATTCGTTACTCTTGTTCTTCGGTGTGAAGCCGGAGACAGGCCGCGCGGAAGGGTGACCTGGTTCAATTTATCGAAGCTAGTTTGAAAGCAAGGTTATGAGGAACCCATATGTCTGAACAACAAGCACAAGGTGCCGATGAGGCCATTGACCTTAATAATGAACTGAAAACTCGTCGCGAAAAACTGGCTGCGCTGCGTGAGCAGGGCGTAGCTTTCCCCAACGATTTCCGTCGCGATCATACCTCTGACCAATTGCACGCTGAATTCGATGCGAAGGATAACGATGAACTCGCTTCCCTGAACGTTGAAGTTGCGGTGGCCGGCCGGATGATGACCCGCCGCGTGATGGGTAAAGCCTCCTTCGTCACCCTCCAGGACGTCGGCGGCCGTATCCAGTTGTACGTGGCCCGCGATGACCTGCCGGAAGGCGTCTACAACGAACAGTTTAAGAAATGGGACCTTGGCGACATCATCGCCGCCCGCGGCAAGCTGTTCAAAACGCAAACTGGCGAACTCTCCATCCACTGCACCGAGCTGCGCCTGCTGACCAAAGCCCTGCGCCCGCTGCCGGATAAATTCCACGGCCTGCAGGATCAGGAAGTCCGCTATCGCCAGCGCTATCTGGATCTGATCGCTAACGAAGAGTCGCGCCATACGTTCCGCATCCGCTCGCAGATCCTCGCGACCATGCGTCAGTTCATGGTAGCCCGCGGCTTTATGGAAGTGGAAACCCCGATGATGCAGGTGATCCCCGGCGGCGCTTCCGCCCGTCCGTTTATCACGCATCACAACGCGCTGGATCTCGATATGTACCTGCGCATCGCGCCGGAACTGTATCTGAAACGTCTGGTGGTCGGCGGCTTCGAACGCGTGTTTGAAATCAACCGTAACTTCCGCAACGAAGGGATCTCGGTACGCCATAACCCAGAGTTCACCATGATGGAACTGTACATGGCGTACGCGGACTACAAAGACCTGATCGAACTGACCGAGTCGCTGTTCCGCACCCTGGCGCAGACGGTGCTGGGCAAAACCGAGGTGCCGTATGGCGACCAGGTGTTTGACTTCGGCAAGCCGTTTGAAAAACTGACCATGCGCGAGGCGATCAAAAAACATCGTCCGGAAACCAACATGGCGGATCTGGATAACTTCGACGCGGCGAAAGCGCTGGCGGAATCTCTCGGTATTCAGGTAGAGAAAAGCTGGGGTCTGGGGCGCATCGTCACCGAAATCTTCGACGAAGTGGCGGAAGCGCACCTCATCCAGCCGACCTTCATCACCGAATACCCGGCGGAAGTCTCCCCGCTGGCGCGCCGTAACGACGTCAACCCGGAAATCACCGATCGCTTCGAGTTCTTCATCGGCGGCCGCGAAATCGGTAACGGTTTCAGCGAGCTGAACGACGCCGAAGACCAGGCGCAGCGTTTCCAGGATCAGGTTAACGCCAAAGCGGCGGGCGATGACGAAGCGATGTTCTATGACGAAGACTACGTCACCGCGCTGGAGTACGGCCTGCCGCCGACCGCCGGTCTGGGCATCGGTATCGACCGGATGGTGATGCTGTTTACCAACAGCCACACCATCCGCGACGTGATCCTCTTCCCGGCGATGCGTCCGCAGAAGTAAACCGTTGCACTCCCTCCCGGCCTGCGCCGGGAGGTTCTTCCTGCATTATCCCCATCCTGTCGGCAGGGCAATGTTATTACAGGACTTTTTGCAACGTGCCGCGCTGGCTGCCGTTTGCCCATACGCCGTTAAAGGCGTCGTTCAGCGTAAAGGCTGAGCTTTTCACCCGGAACGTCAATTTACCCTGGCTGGCTTTCGCGTCCTCGACCAGATGACCATGGGTTTTCACCGTTTTAGCGGTGATGGTAATCTCATCAATTTTATTGCCATAGTCAGTATATACATACCAGGTGCCCACCCAGGGGCCGAAGCCGCTGCTGGCCTGATGCGCGGCGGCGGCATTCTCGGCTTTGGTTTTATGAATATCGCAGGTGGTCCCGTCGGTCATCTGCGTGCAACCGGAGCGTTCAAGCTGTTCCCGGTATTTCGCGCTAATGGCGTGGGCCGGCGCGGCGGCGACCAGCGCCAGGGTGAGGATGGTGAAAAGCCAGGTCTTATTCATCTTATTGTTTCTCATCGCGATAGCGGCGCGCATTGTCATAAAGGTTGATATACATTGGTGCATTCTCCAGGGGCGTCCGAATAAATATAACCGCAGCCATTCCTGATAAATAACGAGCAGAAAGGAGAGGGGTTATTTATTTGTAAAAACATCATTACCCTGAGCTTATTTATCACCGTACCTTCCCGCTACATGTCATATTATTGCAGAGAGAATGTTAAGTAATTGATGTTTTAAAAGGGACTATTTGTCACTTACGCAAATAACAGCAGGCCAGGCCTGGGCGCAGGGCTAAAGCCCGCGCCGCTGCGGTGTTGAGATTTTTTCATATTGCTATCATCATATTTCGAATGAAAGGGATAACCTCTGAAGCGGGTTATTAAGCCAGTAATTTTTATCCGCAAAATAAGCCTGCGGCAAGCATTATTTCCATTTATTTTTCAGGGCTACTCGCGCCAGCGGATATTTCGTCCGCGGCAATGATGGATTTCCATCATTTCTCCGTTTTCATCGCTGGTCGTCGCCTGCTTATAGTGACGGCACACCAGACGACTGGCTGAAAAGGAGATAAACATGGCGACAGAGCACCTGCAGTGGGGCATTAGCCCCCTGTGCTGGACCAACGATGTGCTGGAGGATTTAGGCGGCGATATCCCTCTCGACACGTGTCTGCGCGAGGCGCGGGAGGCGGGGTTTCAGGGAATTGAGTTAGGGCGGAAGTTTCCCCGCCAGGCGGAGACATTGGGGCCTCTGCTGGCGGCGGCTGACCTGCGCCTGGCGTCCGGCTGGTACAGCGGCTTGCTGGCCGACCGCAGCGTGGAAGCGGAGCTGGAGGCGGTGCGGGGCCACGCGCAGCTCCTGCAGCAGCTCGGCGCCAGGGTAATGGTCTATGGCGAGTGCGGGCAACTGCCCGGTGAAACGCCGCTTGATGAGCCGATCTCGCTCTCGCCGCCGTTAAGCCGCGTCAGCCTGACGGCGTATTGCCATAAGCTAAATACCTTTGCCGACCTGCTGCTGCGGGACTACGGCCTCCGGCTGGCCTATCACCATCATCTGATGATGCTGGTGGAGCACGACGACGAGCTGGAGCGGTTTTTGTCCCAGACCCATGACAACGTCGGGCTGGCGTTTGATACCGGACACGCCTTCGTCGCCGGGGTCGATATCCCGCGCGTGCTGGAGAAATATGGCCACCGTATCCGCCATCTGCATCTGAAAGACGTCCGTCCGCAGGTGCTGGGGCGCCTGTATCGCGAAAACCTGAGCTTTAACGAGGCGGTGCGCGCCGGACTGTTTACCATCCCTGGCGACGGCTGCATCGACTATGCGCCGATCCTCAACTTTGCCCGGGACAGCGACTATCGCGGCTGGCTGATTATCGAAGCAGAGCAGGACCCGGCGATGGCGCCGCCGTTTGCCACCGCCCGCCGCGCCTTCGCCTGGCTGGCGCACCACTTTTCGTCCCCGTCATCATCAGAGGAGCACGCATCATGAGCGCGCGGTTAAATATTGGTCTTATCGGCTCCGGTTTTATGGGCCAGGCGCACGCCGACGCTTACCGTCGCGCGGCCATGTTCTATCCCGATCTGCCGAAGCGCCCCTATCTTTACGCGCTGGCGGATCAGGATCAGGCTTTGGCTGAACGTCATGCGGTGAAGCTGGGGGCGGAGAAAGCTTACGGTGACTGGCGCGAACTGGTGAACGATCCGCTGGTGGACGTGGTGGATATTACCTCGCCGAACCATCTGCACTACACGATGGCGATGGCGGCGATCGCGGCGGGTAAACATGTCTATTGCGAGAAACCGCTGGCGGTTAACGAGCAGCAGGCGCAGGAGATGGCGCAGGCGGCCCGGCGCGCGGGGGTGAAGACCATGGTGGCCTTTAACAACATTAAAACCCCGGCGGCGCTGCTGGCAAAGCAGCTTATCGCCCGGGGCGATATTGGCGAACCGGTGCGCTTCCGCGGCACCTTTGATCAGGGGTTTTATAACGACCCGAACCTGCCCTGGTCCTGGCGCTGCTCGAAAACCCTCGGCGGCAGCGGGGCGCTTGGCGACCTCGGCGCCCATACCCTGTCCGTCGCCCAGTTTTTGATGGGCGGTATCCGTGAAGTGACCGCCAGCGCGCAAACCTGCCTGCGCCAGCGTCCGGTGCCACAGACCGATGCCGGGTATGCCAGCCGGGTCGCGGCCGATGCCGAGTGGCGGGAAGTGGAAAATGACGATCAGGTTCAGTGCCTGGTCAATTTCGACAGCGGCGCCGCGGGGGTGATTGAGGCCTCGCGCATCGCCGCCGGGCGCATCTTCGGCGTGTTCTGGGAGGTCTCCGGCACCGAAGGCACGCTGTATATGGACGGGGAGCGCTTTAACGAACTGCAGGTGTATCGCTTCCGGGATGACAAACACGACCGCGGCTTTAAAACGCTGTATGCCGGGAGCCAGATCCCGGCCTATGCCGGCTTCTTCGGCTTCGATTTTGGCGGCGGCGGGCTGGGCTATTTTGACGTCAAGGTGATGGAAGTGCATGACCTGGTGCAGGGGATTTGTGGGGACGACGACTGCTATCCCAGCTTTGAATTTGGTTTACAGAATCAGCGCGTGCTGTCGGCGATTGAAGCCTCGATGGTCAGCCGTCGCTGGGTTAACGTGGTTAAGGATTAAGGAGCCGCTATGTTTCCCTCACAATTACCGACCCCGCGCCGCCCGGCGGCGCAGAGCATTCCCTCCCTGCGCTGGGGCATCATTGGTCCGGGCTGGATCGCCGAGCGCTTTGTGCACGCATTGAAAACCCAGAGCCGGCAGCAGGTGGTGGCCGTTGCCTCCCGCAGCCAGGCGAAGGCCGACCGGGTAGCCGCGGAATGGGGGATCCCCCAGGCTTACGGCCGGGTGGAGGAGATGCTGGCGCGTCCGGATATTGATGCGGTTTATATTGCGACGCCGCACAACCATCACTTTCCCGACGGCATGCAGGCGTTGAAGGCGGGCAAACATGTGCTGATAGAGAAGCCCTTCGCGCTCAACCTCGGCGAAGGAGGTGAACTGCAGGCCGAAGCCGCCCGCCAGGGGAAGCTGGCGCTGGAGGCGATGTGGTGCGATTACGCGCCGAAGTATGATGTGATCCGCCAGCTGCTGGAGGATGGGGTACTCGGCGATCTGCATACCCTGCTGGCCGATCACGGCGAGTATTTCACTACCGATCACCGCATCTTTAATGCCGACCTTGCCGGCGGGCCGATGATGGATCTCGGCAGCTATTTGACCTCGTTTGCGCTGATGGTGGGCGGCATGCCGCAGGAGATTGTCGCCCGCGGCCACGCGACGGCGGAGGGGCTTAACGGCCAGACGTCAATGCTGTTCAGCTGGCGGAACGGGATGCAGGGGCTGTTAAACACGACGTTGTTCAGCAACACGCCGGGCGGGGCGGTGGTGGCCGGACGCCAGGCGACCCTGACGATCGACGGTCAGTTTTACGCCCCCGGCGGGTTCACGCTCGCCGCCAGCCAGGGCGGGCAGGCGCTGCGCTGGGAAGAGCCGCGCAATCGCTACGACCAGCTGTTCTGGCAGGCGGAGCATTTTGCCTGGTGTGTCGGTCAGGGGCTGCGGGACTCGCCGCTGCGGCCGCTCAGTCAGGTGCTGCAGAATCTGCAGGTGATGGATGAGGTGCGGCGCCAGGTGGGTGCGGTGTTTAACGAAGAACGTTAAGAGGCCGGCCGGGCTTTGGTTTTGCAGACAGCGCGAGCGTGCACGCCATTGCCCGGCACCGGGACGCGCACGGTGCCGGATATCTGCTGCCCGGCGGCGCGGCGCTTGCGCGGGCCTGGGATGTCACTGCAACTGTGTGATATGGATGGTTATCATGCCCGTAGGCCGGGCAAGGCGTCGCCGCCGCCCGGCATAAAGGCAGGTTCAGAGCCTGATAGCGGTTGCCACGCAACCACTCACCGACAGTCGTCAACGGCGACAAACTGGCCGCGCTGCAGAGACTGAACCGCCGCTTCGGCAATGGCCTGCGCCTGCAGGCCGTCCACCAGGCCGGGCAGGTCGGCCACGGTTTCACCATTCAGAGAGCGGATAAAGGCGTCAAGATGCTGGTAATAAGATCCTTGCACCCGGCTGAACCAGTCCGGCCACAGGCCTGGCTCAATGCGCTGATTGCCGCGCCACAGGGTAGGGCCCGCCGGCGACTGGCTGCCGGACTCCAGCGCGCCCTCTGCTCCCAGCAGGGTGATCCGTTCATCATACCCGTGGCCGGTGCGGCGGGTGTTGTCCAGCTGCGCCAGCGCGCCGCCGCGCATCTGCATCATCAGAATGGAGGTGTCGACATCGCCAAATTCGGCGATTTCCGGCAGGGCCAGCGCCGCGCCCATCGCCGCTACGGTATGCACTTCATCGCCGGTGAGAAAGCGCAGAAGATCGAAGAAATGGATCGCCTGATCGCGCATCTGACCGCCGGAGCTGCGCAGATAGTCGAGCGGCGGCATGCTGGAGGCGCGACAGACCATCTGCACCAGCTCGACCCTGCCGATCGCTCCCTGCTCCAGCTGGCGGCGCAACTGCTGATGGCTGCTGTCAAAGCGCCGGTTAAAGCCGACGGTGACCGGCACCTTAAGGGGAAGCACCCGCTCCACCACCTCGCGGGCGCGCGCCAGGGAAAGGTCGATCGGTTTTTCGCAATAGACCGCCTTGCCCGCCCGGGCGGCGGCTTCCAGCAGTTTGGCATGCGACGGGGTCGAGCTGGCGATCAGCACAGCGTCGATGGCGTCGCTACGGAGAGCCTCGCTCACCGTCACCGCCCGGGCGCCATAGCGGGCGGCCAGCGCCTGGGCGCGCTCCGGCGCGGCATCGGCCACCATCGTCAACTCGCTCCCGTCGTGACGGGCGAGGCTGGCGGCATGAACCTGACCGATAAAACCACTGCCTACCAGGGCAAAACGTTTGCACTTCATTTTATTCTCCAGAATGGCGAGGGGACGCTGCCACCATAATCGGTTTGCTAAACTCACTGACACTGCCGTTTTGATGTATTTCCATCATTGAAGAGAGGGGCGATGAAAAACATGTCACTGGCGATGCTGGCCAGACAGATTGGCGTCGGCGTGGCCACCATTGACCGGGTGCTGAACGAACGCGGCGGCGTATCGCCGCAGACCACGCGCAAAGTGCTGCAGGCGGCGCGGGAGGCGGGGCTGAAGCGGATCCTGCCGGAGGAGCACCGCTTTCCCTGGCAGATTGAGCTCTTTCTCAGCAGCAATGACTCTTTCTTTTTTCCGCAGCTGGCGCAGGATTTCGCCGCCGTCGCGGATAGCCTCGGCTATCGTCGTCTGACCCTGCACCGCACCTTTGTCCCGGAGTCGCAGCCGGCGACCCTGGCCCGGCGCATTATGCGCAGCGGCCAGCAGCGTCAGGGGATCATCGTTTTCGGCAATGACCATCCTGTGGTGCATGACGCGCTGCGCCGCTGTCGGGAAGCGGGCGTCCCCGTCATTACCCTGGCGACAGATCTGCCCGGCGCCGACCGGCTCTGCCACGTCGGGATCAATCAGTTACAGGCTGGCCGCACGGCGGGGTTAATGATGGGGAGAATGACGCCGCGGCCCGGGGAGGTGCTGATGGTGAGCGGCCGGGAGGATTACAGCGCGCATCGCCTGCGCATCCAGGGGTTCCGCGAGGTGCTGAGCCAGCGCTTTCCCCATCTGCAGCTCAACGAGGTGCTGGCGGGCGAGGAGCGGCGGGAGCAGATCACCCGCCTGCTGGAGCAGGCCCTGTGCCGCAGCCGGCATATTGTCGGGATCTATAACACCGGACTTGGCAATACTCAGATTGCCGAGGCGCTGGCTCGCCACCGCCGCGAAGGCGACGTCTGCTGGATCACCCATGAGCGCTACAATACCACCCGCCAGCAGCTGGCCAGGGGCAGCCTGGCGTTAACGCTCGATCAGAACACCCGCCAGCACGCCCAGCTGGCGATCGACCTGATGCTGCGCCATCTGGAGTCCGGCTATCAGCCGCAAACCTATGCCGACGGGAAAGTCGACTTTATCCTCTACAGCGCCGAGAACGTCGACTAAGGCGTGCGGCGCCTCCCTTCCTGACAACGCGGATCTCCCCGCCGGGTAAATGCCAACCCCGCCGGGGGCGATCGCTGTAAAGCGTTGTCTGCCTCTCATTTTTCGCTCATTTATGCAGCAATGTTAGATGTCTGTCAAAATTCTGTTACTGCATGGTTTTAAAATTTTCATTTCAGTTATTTACTTATAAAAGTTTCAAATGTCTTGTTAATGAAATAAATGGTCTGGAATTCACGGTGTGGCATAAATGGACTGATGTTTCAAAAAAGTGATGATAATACAGCCATTATTTGTGATTCCGATCACGACGAAATGCGGAAAACCCCGCAGCGCCGTCGCCGTCACAACAGACATTTGTCGCAATCTGACTGAAATTAATTTTTCATTTTGTTTCATTCACCGGCGTACCTACAAAATCAAGGATCAACTATGAATATTAAGAAAACGATTGTTGCCTCTTTGTTAGCCTGCATGCTGCCTGCGGTGGTTATGGCAAAAGATGTCTCCATTGGCGTCTCGATGGCGCTGTTTGACGATAACTTCCTGACGATCCTGCGTACCTCGATGCAAAAAGAGATGAAAAAAGATGGGGTGAAATCACAGATCGAGGACGCGAAAGGGGATGTCTCCCAGCAGCTGCAGCAGGTGCAGAACTTTATCGGCCAGGGCGTGGACGCCATTATCGTCAACCCGGTGGATACCAACGCGGTGAAACCGATCATGGATCAGGCCACCAAAGCCGGGATCCCGCTGGTGTTTGTAAACCGTCGCCCGCAGGCGGAGCTGACCGACAAGATGGCCTATGTGGGGTCGGATTCGATTCTCGCCGGTCGTCTGCAGATGGAAGCGCTGGCGAAGGCGATGAACGGCAAGGGCAATGTGGCGATCCTGCTCGGCGACCTGGCGAATGAATCCACTCGCGACCGCACCAAAGGGGTGGAAGAGGTCGTGGCGAAATACCCGAACATCAAAATCGTGCAGAAGCAGACCGCGAAATTTACCCGCAATGACGCCGTGGATGTGGTCAGCAACTGGATGACCAGCGGCGAGGATATCCAGGCCATCGCCTCCAACAACGATGAAATGGCGATCGGCGCCCTGCAGGCGCTGGGTAAAAACCCGAACCATATTCTCATTGCCGGCGTGGATGGCACCCCGGATGCGCTGCAGATGCTGAAGAGCGGCAAGATGATCGCCACCATCTTCCAGGATGCGAAAGGCCAGGGCGAGGGCGCCGTAGACGCGGCCATTAAGCTGGCGAACGGCGAGAAAGTGGAAAAGATCATCGACGTGCCGTATCAGCTGATCACCAAAGAGAACATGGCTGAATTTACCAATCGTAATCAGAAATAATCCTGGCCAACCTGTGGTACGGAGGTGGATGTATGAACGCTTTTGCCCTTGAAGCCGAAGGTATCAGTAAGTTCTTCCCCGGCGTGAAGGCGCTCGACAATGTCTCATTACGCGTGCGCCCGGGAACGGTGCACGCCCTGATGGGCGAGAACGGCGCCGGTAAATCCACGCTAATGAAGTGCCTGATCGGTATCTATCGCCCGGATAAAGGATCGATTCGCGTGAAAGGGGAGCCGGTGGAGTTTACCGACACCATGGATGCGCTGCGCTCGGGGATCTCGATGATTCACCAGGAGCTGAATCTGGTGCCACATATGACGGTGGCGGAAAATATCTGGCTGGGGCGCGAGCCGATGAAGTACGGCTTTGTCGACCACGGCCAGCTGACCCGCCAGACCCAGGCGCTGCTGGATAAGCTGAATATTCGCTTAACTGCCGACCGGCTGGTGGGCGACCTGAGCATCGCCGCCCAGCAGATGGTGGAGATTGCCAAAGCGGTCTCATGGAACGCGGATATTGTGATTATGGATGAGCCTACTTCGGCACTGACCGAAGGCGAGGTGGCTCACCTGTTCACCATCATCCGCGACCTGCGGGCCCAGGGCAAAGCGATCATCTATATCAGCCATAAAATGGATGAGATCTTCGCCATCACCGATGAGATCAGCGTCTTTCGCGACGGCACCTGGGTGGGGAGCAAAAACACCACTGAATTTACCCGCCAGTCGCTGATCACCCAGATGGTGGGCCGCGAATTAACCCAGCTGTTCCCGAAATTTAATAACACCATCGGCGAAGAGGTGCTGACGGTGCGCAACCTGACGCGCCAGGGCGTGTTCCATGACGTCAGCTTTACGGTGCGTCGCGGCGAGATCCTCGGCGTGGCCGGGCTGGTGGGCGCCGGGCGCAGCGAGGTGATGGAAAGCCTGTTCGGTATGGAACGCTTCGACAGCGGTGAAGTGCTGATCGACGGGGCGCCGGTGACCATTGATTCTCCCTCCGTGGCGATTGAAAAGGGGATGGCGTTATTAACCGAAGACCGCAAAAAGTCGGGCCTGTTTCTGGTGCTGTCGGTGCTGGAAAATATGAGTATCGTCAAAATGCCGGAATATATCGGCAAGAGCGGTTTTGTCCAGCACGTGAAAATGGCCGAAGACTGCATGGAGCAAATCCGCCGGCTCAATATTAAAACGCCGACGATGGATCAAATTATTAATAACCTCAGCGGGGGGAATCAGCAAAAAGTCCTGATTGCGCGCTGGCTGCTAGCGCAACCGAAAATCTTAATTCTCGATGAGCCGACCCGCGGCATCGACGTCGGGGCGAAGGCGGAAATTTATCATCTTATCAGTGAACTGGCGAACCGGGGGGTGGCGGTCATTATGGTCTCCTCTGAGCTGCCGGAAATCCTTGGCATGAGTGACCGGGTCATGGTGATGCATGAAGGTCGTATCACAGGCATCCTGGAAAAAGACGAAGCCGACCAGGAAACCATTTTGTCGTTGGCATCCCATTGAGGCACAGAGAATGAGTAATATGAAATTAACGGCGGCTCCGGCCAGCGAGGGTTCCTCCTTCTTCGCTAATTTGCGGCATAAAATGCCGAAAGATACCGGCATCTTTGTGGTGATGCTGGTGATTGCCCTGACATTTGAAATCGCCGGCTGGTATGTTCGCGACCAGTCGTTCCTGCTCAATACCAACCGCCTGGTGCTGATTGTGCTGCAGGTGGCGATCATCGGCATCATCGCCGTCGGCGTCACCCAGGTGATCATCACCACCGGGATTGACCTCTCCTCCGGCTCGGTTATCGCCCTCGCGGCGGTGGTGGCGGCGAGCCTGGCGCAAACCTCCGACAGCCTGTCGCCGATGTTCCCGGCGCTGGTCAACCTGCCGGCGGTGATCCCGATTTGCGCGGGGATCGGCGTCGGCCTGCTGTGCGGGCTGACCAACGGTTTCCTGGTGACGCGAACCGGTATCCCGCCGTTTATCGCCACCCTCGGGATGATGGTCTCGGCGCGCGGTCTGGCGCAGTATTACACCCAGGGCAATCCGATAAGCTTCCTCTCCGACAGCTTTACGGCGATAGGCCAGGGGGCGATGCCGGTGATCATCTTCTTCGTGATCGCCGCGGTGTTTCACATTGCGCTGAAGCATACCCGGTATGGCAAATATGTGTATGCCATCGGCGGCAACATGACCTCGGCCAAAGTGTCCGGCATCAACGTGAATAAGTACCTGGTGATTGTCTACACCATCGCCGGGGCGCTCTCCGGGCTGGCGGGGGTGGTGCTGGCGGCGCGCGTCAGCAGCGGCCAGTCCAGCATGGGGATGTCCTACGAGCTGGACGCGATTGCCGCAGCGGTGATCGGCGGCAGCAGCTTAATGGGCGGGGTGGGGCGCATTACCGGCACCCTGATTGGCGCGATGATCCTTGGCCTGATCAAGAGCGGCTTTACCTTTGTCGGCGTCGATGCCTACGTGCAGGATATTATTAAAGGGATCATTATCGTCGCGGCGGTGACCATCGACATGCGCCGCAACCGGAAAAAACACTAATCTTATCAACTGGCGGCAACGGCGAAGCGCGTCGTTGCCGCCAGCCCTGTCCAGAAATAAACAAAATACTCCCCGCCTGGCGCAGGCTGTCTATTTTTCCCGCGCTGCGCATCCTGTACAGTTTCGCGACTTTTGTTGTCCATTCGCCAGGGGGCCACGCCTTGCCCCCTTGTTTCTGGAGTCGTATGAATACACCATCCATAGGCAAATCCTCGCCGGTCTGGCGACCGGGAAGAAGGGGCGTGATCGTCACGCTGCTCGTTGGCCTGGCGATCCTGATCATCGGCCGGGGCGGGCATTTTCTGGCCAGAGAGGTTTGCCGCGAAATGTATACCCGGCAGCTGGAGAAGGATGCGCAGTGGGTGGCGTCACGCCTCGAACGGCGGATGAACACGCCGGCGCGGCAGCGGGAAGCCACCTGGCCGCTGGCGGTGATGCGCGCGGATCTCTATGCCCTGGCCCGGCAGCGACATTATCAGCTGCTGCTGGTGAATAGCGACGGGCATCTGCTGGCGGCATCGCATGCGCTGCCGGCCAGCGTGCTGGCCCAGGTTCAGGCGCAATTTCCCAGGGAGATGCAGCCGCCGCTGTTCGGCAGCCATTACCAGACCATTCAGCCCTTCGCCCCGCATCAGCGGATGTTAAGCCGGGCGCTGAACGGCAATGCGGGCCTGGCGGGCTGGAATCTCGTGATGCTGGCGCCGGACAGCGGATTGCCTTCGCTGCTGATGGCTTACCGTTGGCCGGTCACGATTGGCCTCGGCGCGGTGCTCGCCGGCACGCTGCTGGCGGTGAGGCGGGCGGCGCGCGCCCGGCGAAAACGCTAATTGCCGACGGCGCCGTCAGGCATGGCGAAACTGCAGGGTGGCGGGCAGATAGCGCTGGAGCGGCTCCGGCGCCTGGCCGTCGATCAGCTGGCTGAGCAGATCGTAGCAGTGCCAGGCCAGCTGGCGATTATCCTGTTGCACGGTATCAATGCGCAGGGAAAGTGAATCGTACAGATAGTGATCGTCGAAGCTGGCGAGATGAATATTGGAGTCCAGCAGATGGTGCTGGCTCATATAGCGCAGGACCCCTTCGAGCAGGCCGCAGGCCGCGGTGAACAGCGCCTTCGGCGGCCGGCCCAGCCGCGCGCAGAGCGCGGCGAACATCTCATAGCCGGAGCTGGGGTGATAGTTGCCGTTGATCACCCACTCGGGACGCAGCGTGACCCCCGCCTGAGCCAGGCCCTGGGTGAATCCCGCCAGCCGGTCGCGCGATGGCGATAGCCGCGGCTGGCCGCCGAGAAACCAGAACTCGTCCGCATGCTGAGGGGCGATGCGGGAGATCAGCTCGGCCGTTGGGGTGACCGAGTCGGTCATCACCAGCGGCAGGGCGCTGTCGCTGGGGGAGCGGTCAAACAGCACCACCGGCAGCTGTTCGCTGAGCTTCAGGTAGTCGGCATCACTGTGCATGCACGAGGCGACGATCAGGCCGTCGACCTGGCGGGCAATCATGTTATTGACCACCACGCTCTCCTGGCCGGGGTTTTCGTCGGTGCAGGAGATAAGCAGCTGCACGCCGGCTTCCCGGCAGAGCGTCTCAAGCTCATGGGAGAAAACGGCAAACCCGTAGTTGGTGATTTCCGGCACCACCAGGCCAATGGTATGGCTGCGGTTATCGCGCAGCGAGCGCGCGTGAATGCTGGGTTGATAGTGCTGCTCGCGGGCGATCGCCAGCACGCGCTCGCGCGTCTCCTGCGCCACGCGCAGCTCTTTGCCACGACCGTTAAGCACCAGACTGGCGGTCGCTTTGGAGACGCCCGCCAGTTCGGCGATATCTTTGATAGTTACGCGTTTGGTTTTCATCAGCACCCGGGAGCCTGAAAGCAAAACGGTTATTCTACCATGCATGGCCGCAGCAGCCAGCGGCAGAATGCCACCGGCGTCGCACCGCTGAAGATTAACTGCCCCGGATAGCCCGGGAAGAAGCGGCTGCTCATCACCCCTTCGCCATCGTTGATGAAAATCTCCACGCTGGAGCGGTCGATAAAGATCTGCAGGCGCCGCGCCTCGCCGCGCCAGTAGCGGTGATGCATCTCCGCCGTCTGCAGCCCGCGGCGCGACAGGCGCAGGCCGTCGCGGTTAACGGTGAGCTGCAGGGCGCCGGCAAAATCCAGCCCCAGCGTACTGTTGGGGGCGATGTCAAAGGCCAGCTCCATCGGGGCGAGGGGCAGGGTCTGTCCGCGCCAGCCCTCGGCTTCGCCGCGCAGGGCGGCCAGCTCGCGCAGCGGGCGCTGATACAGGGTGCCCGCCTGCCACTCCAGCTCGCGCACGCAGGTCATCTGGTGGATCCACCCCTGCGCGCGGGTGGGTTGATGCATCTCTTCCCCGTCCGGGACGCCCATCCAGCCGACCAGCAGGCGGCGGCCATCCTCGGCCAGCATGGTTTGCGGCGCGTAGAACTCAAATCCGCTGTCCAGCTCGTGCAGCGGACCATGGTCGAAGGCGCCGCGTTCGGCGTCGAAACGGCCTGCCATCCACACCGCCGGATAGGTATTGAGAAAGCGCTGCGCTTCGCGGGCCAGCCCCTGCGGGCAGCAGATCAGCAGGTGGGTGTCCGCCAGCGGAAACAGGTCCGGGCACTCCCACATGTAGCCGCCGTTCGCCAGGCCGTTAACGTCATGCCCGGCTATCTCGCCCACCAGGCGCCAATCCCGCAGGTCGCTGGCGGTAAACAGCAGCACTTTGCCGCGCTGTTGCACATCCTGCGCCCCGAGGACCATGTACCAGCGCCCGTCCTGTCGCCACACTTTAGGGTCGCGCACATGGCCGGTATAGCCTTCCGGCAGCGGCAGCACCGGCCCCAGCTTGCGGAAGGTGCCATCGGCATTTTCCGTCGCCAGACATTGCCAGGCGGTGCGCCCGCCGTCGGGGAATTTCACGTTGCCGGTATAGCACAGGGTCAGGGCGCCCTCGAACTCGACCGCGCTGCCGGAGTAGCAGCCGTTGCGGTCATACTCTTCATCCGGCATCAGGGCGATAGGTTCATGCCGCCAGTGCAGCAGATCGGCTGAGCTCCAGTGT
Source organism: Klebsiella sp. M041 (assembly GCF_059759695.1). Classification (NCBI taxonomy): domain Bacteria; kingdom Pseudomonadati; phylum Pseudomonadota; class Gammaproteobacteria; order Enterobacterales; family Enterobacteriaceae; genus Klebsiella; species Klebsiella sp. M041. The sequence goes on along the minus strand of NZ_JCAXWU010000005.1, from coordinate 114,664 downwards.
CCCCAGCACTTGTAGGTGTGGTCGCAGGCGAGCGGATTCCACTGATAAAACAGGTGGTAACGCCCGGCGACCTGGCAAAAGCCGTTGGGATCGTTCAGCAGTCCGCTGACCGGCGCCAGATGCCATTGCGGGTAATGGCTGTCGGCCAGCGCCTGCGGCTGGCCCTGCATAACGGCCTGCAGGATCGCAGGCAGGCGTGACGGTAATGACATTATTCAGCGTCCGTTTTGTATTTCAGCGTCAGAGAGAGCGTGAAGGCCACGGCGAAGGCGATCGCCATCCCGATAATGTAGTTCAGCAGCGAGCTGGCCTGCACGATGGCCATTCCCGGGATCGCCGTCAGGCCCACCGCGGTCATGTAGACGTGCATCGATACCACCCAGGCGCCGCCGGCGGCACCGCCCACCAGCGCGGCGATGAACGGTTTCACAAAGCGCAGGTTAATCCCGAAGATTGCCGCCTCGGTGATCCCCAGCATCGCCGAAAACGCCGACGGCAGGGTGATAGCTTTGATTTTGGCATCTTTGGTTTTAAACCACACCGCAAAGCAGGCGCCGCCCTGGGCGACGTTGGCCATGGCCCAGATCGGCAGCAGGAAGTTGACGCCGATCGACGGATTGCCGAGCAGGCCCGCCTCGATGGCATGGAAGCTGTGATGGATACCGGTAATGACGATCACCGAATAGAGGCCGCCAAACAGCAGGCCCGCCAGCCAGCCGGCGTGGCTGATAAGCGTGCTGAGGATAAACGAAATGCCGTCGCCGAGCGCGCGGCCGGCCGGGCCGATCAGCAGCAGGGCGATAAAGCCGGAGATAATTACCGTCAGGAACGGCGTGAGGATCAGATCCAGCGCGTCAGGGATAATGCGGCGCAGCCGTTTCTCGACAAGGCTCATAAACCACACCGCCAGCAGCACCGGGAAGACCGTGCCCTGATAGCCGATCATCGCCACTTCGATGCCGAAGAAATTCATGGTGTGGAAGCCGGCGGCGACGCCCCAGGCGTTGGTCAACGCCGGGTGGGTGAGGATCCCGCCGAGGGTCGCGCCCAGATAAGGGTTACCGCCAAATTCGCGGGCGGCGGTAAAGCCGATCAGGATCGGCAGAATGATAAACGCCGCCGAGCTGCACATATCCAGCATGATATAGATAGCGTTGCCCGGGTCGACCCAGCCGTAGGTTTTCACCATCCCCAGCAGGCCCATCAGCAGGCCGGAGGCGACGATGGCCGGAATAATCGGCACGAAGATGTTGGACAGCAGGCGGGCGATGCGCTGGAACGGGTTCAGCTTTTTCGCCGCCAGATCGGCGGCTTCGGATTTGCTCGATTCGCTGATGCCCGCCGCCTGGATAAAGGCGGCATAGACTTTATTGACCACCCCGGTGCCGAAGATGATCTGCATCTGGCCGGCATTGCGAAAGCAGCCTTTCACGCCGTCGATTTTGCCAATCGCCTGCTGGTCGGCGAGCGCGTCGTCGACCAGCACCAGCCGCAGGCGGGTGGCGCAGTGCGCGGCGCTGGCGATATTTTCCTTGCCGCCCAGCAGGGGAAGCAGTGAGCGGGAAATCTGTTCAAAATCCATAGTACCCTCTGAATGCATGATGATATGGCGTGGGCGGCGCCGGCCGTGGCAGGCACCGCGAACCTTATATTTATGTGTGACTTACCCTGTCTTCCGGGTTCACGTCAGAACCAGGTCTCCATTTGCATACCGAACGACCATTCGCCGCCCGATTTGAATCCGTTGCTGCCTAACGCGTCGTCGTTGGCGTAGTTATCCAGCTTTTTGCTCCAGTCCATCCACGAGGTGTAGAAGCGGATCTCCGGGCGCGAGAAGAAGTCGCCGATGCTGCCGACCTTGAAGGTCGGGGCGAAGGTCAGCTTGTAGAAGCTGCCGTTGACCGCATGGCGATCGTTGTAGCCTTCAGGCTGCAGATCCATGTACTGATAAGTGCCCTCCCAGGCGAGGGCGAAGTTCTGCGTGACCTCCTGAATCAGACGCAGGTTAAGAGTGGCCCACTGATAGCTGTCGCCATCGACATAGCGGTCTTTACTGCTCTGCGCCAGCACGGCCGGGGCAATAAACCAGCGATCGCTCAGCGGCGTGGTGCCGTAGCTGGCGAAACGCCAGGTATTGGCCCCCGGACGCAGCGCGCCGTCGGAACCGATGCCTTTAACCTCGGCGCCCAGTCCGTGGCCATACAGCAGGGCCGTTTTGCTGGTCCCGTCGCGCAGGCCATAGAAGCTCTCATTGTGCAGACCCAGCAGGGCATGAACCCCGGTGTTAGCGGCATCGCCTTTCACCAGATTGCCGTTCGCGTCCTGGCGGTCGTCATTATCTTTCGCCCGCATCCCGCTGACCATCATCTGCACCGGGCCGGCAAAGTTATTCATGCTGACGATATAGTTCTGCACGCTGTTGCTGCTGTCGGCGATATCGCCAAAGTTGCGGCCATATAACGAGAAGTTGCTGCGCAGGCTGTCGTTCCACTTCACGTCGTAGATCCCGCCGCCGGTCCCGGCAAGGAACACCACATCCGAGTCAACCCAGTGGATGTCGAAGTTGTCGCGGTCAAAGCGTTTCCCGGCCCACAGGGTCGAGCCTTTGAACGGACCCTCGAAGGTCGGCAGGTTTCCGAGCTCGACGAACGCCTGGCGCACGTTCAGGTCGCTGCTGCTCGCCGTCCAGTCGTTATAGGTAGTTTGCCCGTCGGCCACCATCACTTTGAAACGGGTGGTCGCCCCGTTGTCCAGGGTCTGCTTATGTTCGAGGTTCATTTCCACATAGGTGTCGGCCTGGTTGCCAAGACGACCAATGGCGCCGCCGGTCTCCCCGGCGGGGGTCATATAGGCCCCGGATTTCGTGCTGGCGGCGGAGTCGTTCATGATCACCCCGGAGCGGGCGTAGCCGTGGAACTCAAAGCCGCCGGGCCGTTCGGCTTTTTCTTCCAGTTGGGTGGTGCGCTTGGCCACCTGCTGGGTGGTGGCCTGGGTTTGCTGCTGCTGCTGGGTTAGCTGCTGAACTTTCTGCTCCGCTGAGGCGGCGCGGCTTTCGGCGGTACTGGCGCGGGTCTCGGCATCCTGCAGACGTTTTTCCAGGGCGGCGAGACGCGCTTCAATGCTGTTCAGGTCTGTCTGCCCATGGGCGGCGGCGGCGCCGGTTAGCAAAGCAATAAGAATGGCTAACTTCCGTTTTTTATACATGTTGGTGACATCCAAAGGTAAATCAGTGAGTGTGCTAACGTTTGCTAAACCGGTTTAGTTGATATGGTAAACATGTCGGTAACGCAGTGAAAATAAAAATTGCTAAACCGGTTTAAGAATTGTGATGTCGCCAGCAAAGTGGGCCGTTAGCCGGCCCAACGGGATCACAGCGAGCGCTGAAGATCCTCCCTGTAGGGCAGGGCGGTCATGGCGCCTTTGGCGGTGGTGGCCAGCGCGCCGCAGGTTTGCGCCAGCGCAAGGTCCGGCGCCAGGGCGGCGAGGTTGTCAGGGATGCCGTGGGCGGCGAGCCCGGCGAGCAGCCCGGCGACAAAGGCATCGCCGGCGCCGGTGGTATCGACGGCCACTACCGGGCGGGCGGGGAAGTGGCTAACCTGCCCGCGCAGCGCGGCCTGGACTCCCGCTTTGCCCTGGGTGACCAGCAGCAGCGTCGGCTGGAAGCGGGCGTTCAGCCGGGCGATGCCGCTGACGATGTCGTCGCTGCCGCTGATAAAAGCCAGCTCCTCTTCCGACAGTTTTATGGCGTCGGCGAGGGCCAGCGCCCGGTCGAGACAGTCGCGCAGCTCCTGCGGATCCTGCCACAGGTCGCTGCGGATATTGGGGTCGAAGCTGACATAGCCCCCGGCGCGCTTTATCGCCTCCATCGCCGCGAATGCCGTGCTGCGGCTCGGTTCCGCGCTGAGGGCGATAGAGCAGACGTGCAGCCACTGGCCGGCGGCGAACGGCGGAAGATCCTCAGGCGCAAGAAACAGGTCGGCGCTCGGGCGAACCATAAAGGTAAAGGTGCGCTCCCCGTGCCGATCGAGATCGACCACCACCGTGGAGGTGCGCTGCGTCGCGTCGAGGCGCATAAAATCCACATCGACCTGTTCCTGCGCCAGGGTGTGGCGCATAAAGCGACCGAACGGATCGTCGCCGACGCGGCCGATAAACCCGCTGTCGCCGCCGAGCCGCGCCACGCCGACCGCGACGTTGGCCGGCGCGCCGCCGGGGCATTGCAGCAGGCGGCCCTCTCCGTCGGGCAGGAGATCGACGACCGCATCGCCGAGTACCCAGATTTTACTATTCATAGGACAGCTCCTCTTAGCTAAACTTTGTTAAACCGGTTTAGCTAATTAAAGCACAGCCTGGCGGCAAGCGGAACGATTGGTGGATGAAAGGGCGGGGCGAGGGTAAAAAATGTGAGCCAGGCGGAATATTTCGCCACTCCAGATCTGGACTTTTCCTTCCTGACCCGCTTAGGTATAGTTCCACAGGCCGCGGTTAACCCCGCCGCGGTGATAAAAGGTGAAGGAGTGCGTAGCGCGATGAACCCCAGTTTTGGCGATATTTACGATCGGTACCAGAAGCTGTCGCTGACCACGCACCTGCCGGCGGTCATCGCCTGCAGTGAAACCCTGAGCCTGAGTAAAGACCAGCCATTTCTGCCGCAGCCGGGCTATCTCTATTTTTTGCTGCAGGGGCAAATGACGTTGGCCTTTGGTGATGAGCAGAACCTGCTCGGGATTGTTATCGCGCATATGCCGTTAGGGCTGCTTGAACATTATTGTCCGTCGGTGGCGCTCTATTATCGGTGTCTGGGCGAATGCCAGCTGGCGAAAATATCTGCCAGCGATTTTGAACGGATATTCTTTCATTCGTCGCCGGGCTATATGCAAGAGCTGACCACGATCCTGGCCTATATGGGCATATTTGCCCTTGATGCCCACTATGAACGCGGCAGCCAGACCAGCTTTCAGACCATTAAATCAATGCTGTCGCGCTATTTATATCGTGGAGGAATCGATGGTGGTCAGCATGAAAGCCTGTCGGCATTTATTATTAAACGAACCAATCTTTCGCGCAGCTATGTTTATCAGGTGCTGGCCGCCCTGCGCGAGGGAGGATATATCACGGTGAAAAAAGGCAAACTGATTTCCATCGACCGTCATATTCCTGAGAAATTCTGATTCAGGTTCGTCGGCTCCCCGACATAACGTCGCTAAAACCCGCCCGGGGAAAGCGCTACGCGCGCGTTTTCCCCGGCCCCGTTACGCCTGAACCTGGCCGTTTTATTTATTTAACCTTTCACTCTGGAGTTATTTTATGACCCTGGACTATGTGGCGCTGGCCATTCTCATCGCCGTGGCCTTAATACTTTTTTATGGCGTGATTGTTATTCACGATATTCCTTATGAAATCGCCAAAGAGCGGCGCCATCCTCATCAGGATGCGATTCATTATGCCGGCTGGGTCAGCTTATTCACCCTGCATGCCCTGTGGCCCTTGTTGTGGATCTGGGCGACGCTATGGCGCGAAGACCGCGGATGGGGAATGCGCCGCATCGCCGACGATCAGCAGGCCCTGCATCAGCGTCTGGAGACGGTCACTCAGCGACTGGAGCAGGTGCAGCGCGAGGTCGAGGAACTTAAAGCGAAGGAGGCAAAATAATGGAAACGTTAATGTTGCTGACCTACGCCGCGCTATGCATCGTGGTGTTTAAAGTATTCCGCATTCCGCTCAATAAGTGGACCGTGCCGACGGCGGTGCTCGGCGGTATCGCCCTGATTGGCGCGGTGATCTTCGGGATGAACTACAACTTCCCCTATACCGACGTCGGTAATCAGGTGTTTCGCACCGTGCCGATTGTGTCGCAGGTGCGCGGTCGGGTGCAGACCGTACCGGTGAAGCCTAACCAGAGGCTGCATAAGGGTGATGTGCTGTTTACTCTCGACCCGACGCCGTTCCAGGCAAAGGTGGACGATCTGCAGGCGCAAATTAAAGCGGCCAGTCAGGATGCGCTCTCCCTCAACGCCGCGTTAAGCCAGGCGGAGGCCGAGCTGAACAGAGCGGTGGCCCAGCGCGACCAGTCGCGGCGGGAGTATGCCCGCTTTCGGGAGGGGCATGCCCAGGGCGCCTTCTCCGATCAAATGGTCGATACCCGTCTGCAGACGTGGAAAGCCGATGAAGCCAGCGTCAGCGCGGCTCAGGCGAACGTGGTTCAGGCGCGTAACGCGCTGGACTCGGTGGTGAAGGGCAAAAATACCACCGTGGCCTCCCTGCTGGCGCAGTTGCAGAAGGCGCAGTTTCAGCTGGATAACACCGTCGTCCGCGCCCCGGAAGACGGCTATGTCAGCACCGTCGGCTTACGGCCAGGCACCATGTCCACCGCGCTGGGGATGCTGCCAGTGATGACCTTTGTGCCGGTGGAGGGCGACGCCTCGCGGGAGTATGTCGCGGCATTTCGCCAGAACGCCCTGCAGCGTCTGCACAAAGGCGAGCCCGCGGAGCTGATGTTTCCGGCCATTCCGGGCACCGTCTTCCGCGGGGAAGTGGCCGACGTGCTGCCGGCGATTGGCGAGAGTCAGTTTCAGGGCCAGGGCAAACTGCTGACCACGGACGCGCTCAATACCCATGGCCGGGCGCTGGTGGTGCTGAAGGTGACCGATCCGCGTTTTGCCGAATACGCCCTGCCGCAGGGGGCCACCCTCGAGGCGGCGGTCTACTCGGATCATCTGAAAGAGCTGTCGCTGATCCGGAAGATCCTGATCCGCATGAAGAGCTGGGAAAACTATATCTATCTCGATCACTAAGCCGGCGGGCGCGGGGAGGCCGTACCCTCCCCACGCCGCGGTCAGGCCTCGCTGTCCACCAGCCCGTCAATAATCACCTGCCGCACCCCCTGCGAACAGGGCTCAATACGACCGCGCACGCCGTAGACGGCCGCCAGGGTCTCGGGGGTGATGACCGCGGCCGGGGTGCCGTCGCCGAGCAGCTGGCCCGCTTTGAGCATCAGCACATGGTCGGCGTGACGCAGGGCAATATTGATATCGTGCACCACCACCAGGGTCACGATGTTGCGCCGTCGGGCCTCCCGGCGCACCAGATCCATCACGTGAAATTGATAGTTGAGATCAAGCGCGCTGAGCGGTTCGTCAAGCAGTAGCAGGCGCGGCTGGCGAATCAACGACTGGGCGAGACCCACCAGCTGTTTTTGCCCGCCGGAGAGCTGATCGAGGTAGCTCATCGCCAGGTGGGCAATTCCCAGTTGGCGCAGCAGCGCCATCACCTCCTCCTGGTGCTGCGGACTGTGGCGTCCTCCGGCGGCGCGCTGGGCCACGATAATCGACTCCAGCACATGCAGATGCACGCCGGCGGGCAGCGTCTGCGGAAGATAGACCACCTGTTCCGCGCGACGTGCGAACGGCTGCGTCAGCAGATTTTCCCCCTCCAGCAGCAGCTCGCCGCGGCAGGGGCCCAGACCCGCCATCGCCCGCATTAACGTCGATTTACCGCTGCCGTTTGGCCCCAGCAGCGCGGTGATTTTCCCCCGCGGCAGATGGGGAACCGTCAGGTTCTCGATCACCTTGCGTCTGGGGTAGCCGGCGCTGAAGTGAGACAGCGATAGCCCGGATAACGTCTGGTCGCTCATACCTGCCCCCGGTGACGTAAAATAATGCTTAAAAAGAACGGGACCCCTACCAGGGAAGTGACGATCCCCACCGGAATAATGGCCCCCGGGATCAGGTTCTTCGAGGCGATGGAGGCCAGGGAGAGCACCAGGGCGCCGATCAGCGCGCTGGCGGGCAGGTAAAAGCGATGGTCTTCGCCGAAGAGCATCCGCGCAATATGCGGCGCCACCAGGCCGATAAAGCCGATTGGCCCGACAAAGGCCACCGAAAGCGCCGACAAAATGCTGATCCGCAGCAGTGTGGCCAGGCGCAGACGGCGAACGTTAATGCCAAAGCTGATGGCCCGGTCCTCGCCCAGCCGCAGGGCGGTCAGCTTCCACGCGCTGCGCAGCGACAGGGGCATCACCAGCGCCAGGGCGACCAGCAGGATGGCGACTTTGCTCCAGGAGGCGCGGTCGATGCTGCCCATGGTCCAGAACACCAGCCCCTGCAGCGTGTCTTCATTGGCGATAAACTGCAGCATCGAGACCAGGGCGTTAAAGGTAAAGACCAGCGCGATGCCGAACAGAATGACGCCAGAGGTGGCCACCTGGGTCCAGCGGGTAATGCCGTCCAGCAGCAGGGCCGCCAGCAGGGCGAAGATAAAGGCGTTGGCCGAGATAAACCACTGGCCGGGAATACCGGGCAGGCCAATACCCAGTACAATCGCCAGCGCGGCGCCAAACGCCGCAGCCGAGGAGACGCCGAGGGTAAACGGACTGGCCAGCGGGTTATTGAGGATGGTCTGCATTTCGGCACCGGCTAGTCCCAGCGCCAGACCAACGATAATCGCCATCACCGCATAGGGCAGCCGGATGTCCCAGACGATAGCGCGAGTGCCCGGATCGGCGCTGGCCGGATCGGTTAACGTCTGCCACAGGCTCTGCAGCGGCAGTCCGGAGGGGCCGAGCATAAAATCGAGCAGCAGCGAAGCGACAATCAACAGCGCCAGCAGCAGCATCAGCAGCAGGCGGCGACGCACGATATGGCGATAATGATCCATCACGCCAGGCGTCCCGGCGGGCAGCCCGTCCAGAACGGAGTCGGAAGTTAAACGCATGCCGGATTACTCGCTCTGTTGCCAGGAAAAGACGAACGGCTGGTCCGGCAGGTCGGTGAAATGGCGCACGATATAATGATAAGTCTCATCCGGGTTGAGATCGCGGAAGGCCTGCGGATAGATATCTTTCGCCAGATATTCCATGCCGACAATATTCCACGGGTGGTTATAGAAGTGGTGATAGACGCCATACGCTCGCTTTTCCTGTACCGCCGGGATCTGGCTGACCCCTGGCCGCGCCAGCAGCGTCTGCGCCTGGGCCTTCACCGACTCCGGCTTGACTTCATAGCCCAGGGGCAGCACCTGGCTGTTGCCACGCTTCGAGCCGGTCATGATCCAGGCGTCGGGCTTCATGCTGATGATTTTCTCCAGCGAGACGAACCCGGAGGCGCCCGGCAGCAGCTGCGAACCGATATTGTTCGCCCCGACCGCCTCCACCAGCCCGCCCCAGCCGCTGTGGCCATGAGTAAAGCAGCAGGCGTCGCTGTTGCCGGCCAGCGCTTCCACGAAGACGTTGGCCTTCGGCGTGATGGCTGCGGTTTTCTGACGAATTGTCTGCAGCTGATGGCGATAGTAATCGGTAAAGGCTTTGGCCTGGCTCTCGCGGTTAAGCACTTTGCCCAGCAGGTCGATGCTGGGGGCGGTATCTTTCGCCGGGTCGATCTCATAGTCGACAAACAGCACCGGAACGTGCAGGGCGCTAAGCTTGTCAATGACCCCGCTCTCCATCAGCGCAGGCCTGGCGCGCAGCTGGGCGATCATCAGATCCGGCTGGCGGGCGATGACGCTTTCAAGATCGACGTTCCCCTTGTCGCTGAAGCCCATGTCCAGAATCGTAGCCGACTGCGGCCACGCCGTTTTCAGCATCTGCCAAGTGGCAACATCCTGCTTTTTCGCCAGATTATTCCATGCCACCAGCCGCTTAAACGGATTGTCCCGGTCCAGCAGGGCGAGGGTCATAATGTCGCGACCATCCTGCAAAATAATACGCTGCGGCTCTTTGACCAGGGTGACCTGCCGGCCGTCAAGGTCGGTAACCGTCAGCGGATATTGGGTCGCATAGCTGAGGAAGGGCGTCGCGATCAGCGCAGTAAGCAACAGCGATCTTACTGATTTTCTTGCCATAAAAGGAGTTCCGTTTGCCAATTTATAAATATAATGATTCTGAGAATTATTCTCGAGTAAACCTCAACGGCAAGTATATCAAGGGCAAATTTCACGAAATGTAACAAACGTGTTGGAAATTATGTGAACGTCGACAGGGCGCGCGGCGGCAGCATTTTCTGCCATGATTGGAGGTCGAAAACGTTTTTCAGGCTAATTCCTAATGTCATCCCCGGTTCGCTGTGCCATCCTGAATGCGACTCATAACATGACATGTGAGAGAGGATATTATGAAAAAAGCAATGATTGCGTTATCGGCTATTCTGGTTGCGGCTCCGGTTTTTGCTGCGACAACACATGCAACAGATGATACCGTCGCGGCGGCCAATGCCAACGCCAACACCGCCAAAGAGAAGCTGCACCAGGCCCAGCACGAGGGCGAAGAGCAGCAGCTGAAGGCGAAACATGCGGCCGAAGGCAAACAGGATAGCGTCGGCAGCCAGGTGAGCGAAGGCGCGCAGAAGACCTGGAACAAGACCAAAGAAGGGACTGAGAAAGGTTGGGATAAGACCAAAGAGGTCAGCGAAAAAGGCTGGAACGCCACCAAATCCGGCGCAGAAAAGGGCTGGGATAAAACCAAATCCGGCGCTGAAGAGTTAAAAAATAAAGTGACTGAGTAAGTCCTGATAGCAGTCTGAATAAAGGTCGCGAGAGCGGCCTTTTTTATTGCTCGTCCTCCCCCATAATGCCTTCGCCGACAGCAGAAACCCCAGGTGCCAGGAATCGTCCTGGTTAAGCGGATACTCACTCTTTCTTCACATTTTCCCGTTACAAAGAACTTCAATCAGGAGGTGTACGATGAAAAAGATGATTTCTCTGGCGGTAATGTTATCCACTGTGCTGAGCGTCCCGGCCTTTGCCGATGGCCCGAACGACGGCCATCGCCCGGGGCAGCCAACGGTGTGGCAGAACGGTCCGGATCATAATGGGCATGCGCCGCAGGGCGGACCTGACGCGCATCATCAGGGTGACCATGACCAGCGTGGCCCGGATCGTGACGGTCATGACAAACGCGATCAGGCACGTCATGAGCAGGACCATTTCGCCTGGCGCGGTAACGATTTCCGCAAAGGCCACCCGGCTCCGGCGCCGTTCCGTGGCGATGAGTATCGCGTCCGTGACTGGAGCGACCGCGGCCTGCCGCCCCCGCCGGAGGGCCATCACTGGTCCTATATCGACGGTAACTATGTGCTGATCGCCGCGGCGACCGGGATCATCACCTCGATTCTGGTGAGCGGCGCCCTCGGCCACTAAATGCACGTCTCCCAACGCCGGGCAGGGAACACCTGACCCGGCGATGGATCATCGCCGGGGCTACGGGTTCAGTTCGTCATCCGGCCAGTATTTATAGCCATTGACCATCGCCTGGGCGGCCAGGCCCTTGTCGGTGATTTCATAGACGTTCACTTTTGACGGCAGCGAGGAGGTGTCCTTCGCTACGCCGTTCGCGGAGGCGGCGATCGGCGCGATGCCTTTGTCATCATATTTCGCCGCGGCGTTCGCATCGGCGCCGACCATATATCCCTGGCGGATAAAGCGATCCAGGGCCGCTTTATCATGGAAGACCAGCACCGTGCGCTGCTGCTTGATCCCTATTCCCAGACCGGCGCCGCCCTGGGCCATTTTCATATAGGTGTCCTTCCCGGAGGCCGTATCCCGCACCACGCCGTAGCCGCTGCCAAATCCGAACAGCAGGATCTTGCTGCTGTTATTGGCGAATACCGCATAACCCTTCGCATGCTGAATATCGCTGCGGGCCTCGGGCTGCAGGGTGTAAAGTTTATTGAGAGTTTCGTTGCGCATCTTCTGAATGCTGGCCCGCTGCTGGCTGGCGGTATCGCCCTGCGCGCTGCAGCCCGCCAGCGCGGTCATGGCGACGAGGAAAAGCGTCTGTAATTTCATAGAAATCTTTTTATTTAAATCTGAATATGGCCGGGGATGGTAGGGTAAATAATGGTTAATTCTCCATAAAATAAACGTTTATTTTTAAACTTCGCCGTTTTTAATGCTTATTACACTGTTGTGAACGCATTATTAAATAAGATGCCGCCATCGCCGGTATTAGAAATCCTGCTTGCATAAAGTTTTCACCACGATACCGTGTTAAGTCCTTACGATATTTCCCGGAGAGCGGCATGAGTGATTATGTAATTCCAGAAATTAAAGCGACGGAAGCGGAAATGATTTCTCTGCGTCATTATTTACATGCCAATCCGGAATTAAGTCTGGAAGAGTTTAATACCAGCGAACTGGTTGCCGGCAAGCTGACCGAGTGGGGCTACCTGGTGACGCGCGGCCTCGGCAAGACCGGCGTGGTCGGCAGCCTGAGCAAAGGCGACTCGCCGCGCACCATCGGCCTGCGCGCCGATATGGACGCTCTGCCGATTCATGAAACCACTGGTTTACCCTGGGCCAGCACGGTGTCGGGGAAAATGCACGCCTGCGGTCATGACGGTCATACCACCATTCTGCTGGCGGCGGCGAAATATATCGCCTCGCCGGCCTGTCAGTTCAACGGCACGGTGCATCTGATTTTTCAGCCGGCGGAAGAGGCTATCGGCGGCGCCGATTTAATGATTAAAGACGGCCTGTTTGAGCAGTTCCCCTGCGAACGCATTTTCGGTCTGCACAACATGCCGGGGCTGCCGGTGGGCAAGCTGGGCTTCTACGCCGGTAACTTTATGGCCTCGGCGGACACCGTCAAAATCACCCTTACCGGCTACGGCGGCCACGGCGCCCATCCGGAGCGCACCGTCGACCCGATCGTCGCCGGCGCGGCGCTGGTGATGGCTCTGCAGAGCATCGTGGCGCGCAACGTGCCGCCGGGCGAAACGGCGGTGGTCAGCGTCGGCACCTTCCAGGCCGGTATCGCCTCCAACGTTATTCCGGAGAGCGTGGTGATGGAGCTCAGCGTGCGGGCGATGAAGCCGGAAATCCGCGACCTGCTGATCAAACGTATTCACGAGCTCAGCGAATTTACCGCCAAAAGCTATGGCGCCAGCAGCGCAGTAGAGGTTTACGACTCCTACCCGGTATTAACCAACAGCCCCGAAGAGACTGATTTCGCCCGGGCGCTGGCGCTGGAGGTGTTTGGTCGCGAGGGGGTGCTGGAGTCGGTCTCGCCGATGAACGCCAGCGAGGACTTCGCCTTTATGCTGCGCGAACGTCCGGGCTGCTACTTCCTGCTGGGCAACGGCGAGCAGGGGGAGAAGGGCGGCTGCATGGTGCATAACCCCGGCTACGACTTCAATGATGACATTATCACCACCGGCGCGACGCTGTTCGCCCGCCTGGTGGAAAAGCACTGCCGTTAACCTCTGGAGAAGAACTGGAATGAAAAAATCACTGTTGCTATGGCTGGCGTTAATGGCGTCGACGTCGGCGCTGGCCGACGGGGGAAAGGCGATCCGCTTCGGCGTCGACCCGACCTTCGCGCCGTTTGAATGGAAGGATCCGCAGGGCAAGCTGGCGGGGTTTGATATCGATCTAGGCAACGCCATTTGCCAGCAGCTGCAGGCGAAATGCGTGTGGGTGGAAAGCAATTTCGACGGCATTATCCCGGCGCTGAAGGCGCGGAAATTCGACGCCATCCTTTCCGGGATGTACATGACCGAGAAGCGTAAAGCGCAGATTGCCTTTAGCGACAAGCTGTATAACGGGCCGGTGTTCCTCGTGGCGCGTAAAAATACCCTGCAAGGCAATACGCCGGCGCAGCTGAAGGGCAAAACCATCGGCGTCGAGCAGGGTTCGGCGCAGGAGACTTACGTCAATCAGCACTGGCGTCCGCAGGGGATCAACATTGTGGCCTACCAGGGGGCCGATAGCGTGGTGCGCGATCTGGAGTCCGGGCGCATCGACGGCGCGGTGCTTTCCGGGATGATGGCCGACTACAGCTTCCTGCAGCAGCCGCAGGGTAAGGCATTCACCTTTGTCGGCGGCCATCTGCAGGATGATACGCTGTTTGGCGCCGGGGCGGCGATCGGCTTGCGTAAAGACGATGAGGCGCTGCGTCAGGAAATAAACGGCGCGATTTCGAAGATCCTTGCCGACGGCACCTATAAAAAATTAGCCAGCAAATATTTTAGCTTTGATGTTTATTCCGGGACATAATGTCTGAGTGTACCCGCGGGCAAGGATCGCCCGCCGTAAGATTCCTTTTCTGATTATCCAATCGACCTCCTCTCCTGACCCCTGTGGTTACCTGAGGGAAGCAGAATATAAGCTAAGGAGTACTCGGCATGATGACACGTCCCTTGGGCAAAACCGGATTTTCCATCGCCCCGTTAGTGTTTGGCGGTAACGTCTTTGGCTGGACCATTGATGAAAAAACCAGTTTTGCCCTTCTTGATGCTTTTGTTGACCATGGTTTTGACGCTATCGACACGGCGGATGTTTATTCCCGCTGGGCGGAGGGCAACCAGGGCGGCGAATCCGAAACCATTATCGGCCGCTGGCTGCAGGCGCGTCCCGGCATGCGCGATAAGGTCAAAATCTTCACCAAAGTCGGCTCCGATCTCGGCCTTCCTGGCCATAAGGGACTCAGCAAAGCCTGGATCCAGCAGGCGGTAGACGACTCCCTGCGCCGCCTTAATACCGACTACATCGACCTCTACTTTTCCCACTGGCCGGATCCGCAAACTCCGGTAGCGGAAACGCTGGAGGCTTTCCACAGCCTGCAGCAGGCGGGGAAAATTCGCGCGATGGGGGCCTCTAACCTCGATGCGATGCAGCTGGCGGGGGCGCTGGAGGTGGCGCGTAAGGGCGGCCTGCCTGCCTGGCAGGTGCTGCAGCCGGAATATAACCTCTACCACCGCTCCGCCTTTGAAGGCGCGCTGTGCGATCTCTGCGTCAGCCGTGATATCGGGGTGGTGACCTACTACAGCCTGGCCTCGGGGTTCTTAACCGGTAAGTACCGTCAGCCGTCGGATCTGGCGCAGAGTCAGCGCGGAGGAAAGATTGGTAAGTACCTGAATCCGCGCGGGATGCGGATTATCGATACCCTGGTGGCGGTTGCGGAGGAGCTGGGGGCGAAGCCAGCGGAAGTGGCCCTGGCGTGGCTGATCGGCCGCGAAGGGGTGACCGCGCCGATCGCCAGCGCCACCAGCGTGGCCCAGGTGGAAAGTTTTGCCCGCGCGGCGGCGCTGAGCCTGAGCGCGGAGCAGGTGGCGCGGCTGGACAGCGCCAGCGCCTGAGTCACTCCCTCTTCCCGGCGGGGAGAGGGGGAAGGGCTATAAATGGCGCGGACCGCAGGCCGGGTCAGGCGTAGCCGGCACCCGGCGGAATAACGGTACAAGCGTCAATTTCCCTGTGCATACTGCGCCTGGCAGGGCTACAACTTCTATGTCAATTCCGGGCAGATTGCGCTCCCGATATGTCTTCTGCGCTATGTCTCTTATGGCGCCGGGAGCGCACAGGGGGCGGCCAGTCGCCGCCGCCCCCTGTACCCCCGGGCTCCGGCCAGCAAAATCGCCGCTGCGCGGTACCTTCGACTTATCCCTGCAGGCTTCGGGTCGGGCCGAGGCAGCGTCCGTGCAAAACACGGCCCTCAGCCCGCATCCATGCGGGCTGCCCCGGCCTTCCGGGAACGTCTCAGCGATTTTGAGGCCGTCAGCACCGGCAGTTTCAGCAACAATGGTGAATAAATTAACGACAGGTCGTACGAACGTAGGCCGGGTAAGGCGCAGCCGCCACCCGGCATAAAACGGCTCTGTGCCCGCTGTCATCGCCCGGTGGCGCTGCGCTTGCCGGGCCTACGAGGTATGAGCCTGTGAGAGGACCCCGTAGGCCGGGTAAGGCGTAGCCGGCACCCGGCGGAATAACGGTACAAGCGTCAATTTCCCTGTGCATACTGCGCCTGGCAGGGCTACAACTTCTATGTCAATTCCGGGCAGATTGCGCTCCCGATATGTCTTCTGCGCTATGTCTCTTATGGCGCAGGGAGCGCACAGGGGGCGGCCAGTCGCCGCCGCCCCCTGTACCCCCGGGCTCCGGCCAGCAAAATCGCCACTGCGCGGTACCTTCGACTTATCCCTGCAGGCTTCGGGTCGGGCCGAGGCAGCGTCCGTGCAAAACACGGCCCTCAGCCCGCATCCATGCGGGCTGCCCCGGCCTTCCGGGAACGTCTCAGCGATTTTGAGGCCGCCAGCACCGGCAGTTTCAGCAACCATGGTGAATATATTAACGACAGGTCGCACGAACCCTCCAGGCCGGGTAAGGCGCAGCCGCCACCCGGCATAAAAGCGGCTCCGTACCCGCTGTCATCGCCCGGTGGCGCTGTGCTTACCGGGCCTACGAGGTATGAGCCTGTGAGAGGACCCTCCAGGCCGGGTAAGGCGCAGCCGCCACCCGGCATAAAAGCGGCTCTGTGCCTGCTGTCAGCGCCCGGTGGCGCTGTGCTTGCTGGGCCTACGATGTGTCAGCCTGTGAGAGGACCCCGTAGGCCGGGTAAGGCGCAGCGGCCACCCGGCAATATGACGGGCATGGTGCCTGAAAGCGTGCCCGGCGGCGCCCCTTTATTCCTGATGGCGGGTGACGTTGAGGATCTTCGCGCTGGCGCCGACCGGGAAATTGCTGAGGGCGCCGAAGTCGCTGCCCTGATAGCCCATGATCTTGCCGTCGGTGCGCATTTGCTGAAGATCGATCAGGATCACCCCCAGCGTCGGAATGATTTTCTCGCGCCAGACAAACAGATAGAGATCCTCCGCCACCAGCACATAGTGGCAGCGGTCGACATCCGCCAGCCCCTTTTCCACGCCGTCCAGACACTGCCAGGCGTAAAAATTATCGTTGAGATAGATGTGCTCATAGCGCTCGGTCGGGCTGTAGGTGTACTGATTGCGCATGCCGACCAGCGCAGGAGTAAAGCCCGGCAGCGGCCCCGGCTGCGCATCCAGGCGGGCGAAGACAAAGCGCGCTTCTACCGCGGTCAGCGGCAGGCCTCGCTCCACCCGGCTGAAGGCGTCCAGCCGCGCGGCGGCTTCGTCCGGCAGCTGGCCATAGACCAGGGTAGCGTTGCGCTGCGTCAGGTTACATACCGCGCTGATGCTGGCGTTATCCCGCTCCGGGTCAAGGAAGTCGATAAACAGAATATCCGGGCGCAGGGCGGTCGCCCGCCAGGGAGTGCGCGTGCCGTTCCAGCTTAGCGTCTGCTCATCTTCGATGATCAACTGCTGCGGCTCGCTCCCGGCGACATAAAAGGTAAAGCGCTCGTCTGCGGGCAGGCTGGCGGTGGCGAGTAAATTACCGTGTGGCGCAAAACCATCGGCCAGCGCGCCGACCTGGATAAATACGGCTTCTGAAGTCATAGGGGCTCCTGAACAGAGTAGGGCGTTAGGCAAACGCCAGAGTGGGAACATCGACGATACTGGCGCCGCCGTCGGCGACCAGCGTAGCGCCGCTGATGATGGCGGCCTGCGGCGAACAGAGAAACTGACAGACCTCGGCTATCTCCACGGGGCTGGCGGGTCGGCGCAGCGGAACGTCGCGACAGACCCGCTGATACGCCTCAGTCAGCGACAACCCTTCCGCCTGCATCAGCGGGAGCATCTCTTCATCCGCCATCGGCGTGGTGACCCAGCCGGGACAGACGGCGTTGGCTCGCACCCCCTGCGGGCCGTAATCGCGGGCGACGGAGCGCATCAGGCCGATTAAGGCGTGTTTGGCGGTGACGTAGCCGCAGGCCTGCGGACCGGCGGCCAGCGAGGCGATGGAGGCGACAAACAGCACATTGCCGCGGCGGGCAATCAGCGAGGGCAGGCAGGCGCGAACGCTGGCGAAGGCGCTGGTGAGATTGCCGTCCAGCGCCTCGCGCCACTGGCGGTCGCTGGTATCGGCGGCGGGGCTGTTGCCCATCCCGCCGGCGCTGCAGATGAGGACATCAATACCGCCGGCCTGGTCGAGAATGGCCGGCAGTAGCCGCTGGCGCCACGCCTCGCCGTCGGCGGCATCGCCCATCAGCGCCGTGGCGCCGGTCTCATCGGCGACCGCCCGCAATGGCGCCTCGCGCCGTCCGGTAATAAACACCCGGTCGCCCGCGGCGCGCATCAGCCGCGCGCAGGCGGCGCCAATTCCGGTTCCGCCGCCGGTGATCACCACGACTCTCGCCATTCGCTCTCTCCTGTAATGGGGTTTCCGGTTACCTTAAAAAGCGCGCCAGCTCCCGGCTATCGCCCGGAAGAACGATAGCCGGGTCGGTTAATGGAGCTCGCTCACCGGGATCGCCTGCGGCGCCGGAACCGGCTTCATGGTGGCGGGGTCGACCGCCAGATAGCGTCCGGTCTTGCTGTCGATGCCGACGTAATCGATCATTTTGCCCTGCGCCCGGGTGACCATGGTGCGTCTGGCGAATGCCTCGTAGGCTTCGCTCATCGCTTTGACCCGATCGGGGTGTTGGGCCGCGACGTCATGAGTTTCCAGCGGATCGTCGTGCAGATTAAACAGCTGCCACGGCGCGTCGCCGGCGGTGAAGCCCCGCGGCACCAGCCGCCGCAGCTTCCATTCGCCATCGACCCACGCCGCCTGATGGTGCAGCTCGACGCCGTAGTTTCCGCGCGGCGGCTGCTGCACTTCGCCGGTGAGATAGCGCTTAAAGCTGACGCCAATCATCGGCAGCACCGGCTTCTTCGCCAGCGATTTGTTCGGGTCGATACCGGCGAATTCATACAGGGTCGGCGCCACGTCATACACCGCCATCGTCGAGGCGTCGATTTTACCGTGGCGGGTAATCCCGGGGCCGGCGATCATAAAGTCGGTGTTAATGCCGCCCTGAGCGCTGGTGGTTTTGTGATAGTTGGCGTAAGGGGCGTTGCTGACGTTGGCCCAGTGCGGGCCGTAGGAGACAAACGAGCCTTTGCGGCCAACGTTGTCATAGCTGTTGTCAAACTGCTTCCAGAATTCCGGGGTGGATTCGTAGTAGAAGCCCTGTGCCGGGTTGGCGCCGTTGTCGGTTAAGAACACCAGCAGGGTGTTTTTGTCGCGACCGGTTTGCTTCAGCGTTTCCATCAGGGTGCCGATCTGCGCGTCCATATTGGCGATCATCGCCGCGTAGACCTGCATCACTTTCGCGGTATATTTCTGCTGCTCCGGGGTCAGCGCGTCCCACTCTTTATCCAGCTCAAGGTGCGGGAGCGGGGTGTTGTCATGGATAATCCCCAGCGCTTTCAGGCGGGCGATACGCTGGCGATAGACCTCGGCGTAGCCCTGCTCATACTGGCCTTTGAAGCGCTTGATCCATTCGTCAGGCGCCTGCAGCGGGTCGTGCGGGGCGGTAAAGGCCAGCCAGGCGAAGACCGGTTGTTCCTGCGGCGTGTCTTTAATCCAGCTGTTCATCTGCCGGGCGTAGGCCTCGCTGGAGTAGAAATCGTCCGGCAGGGAGACGCGCTCGCCGTCGCGGGTGTAGTAGGTGTGAAACGCTTCAACGGTACCCAGCGGAATAGCGTCGTTAAAATGGCTGGTGCCGCCGCCCATAAAGGCGAAAGCGTGGTTAAAGCCGCGGTCCTTCGGCGTGGCGCCGGGAACAAAACCGAGGTGCCACTTGCCGGCCATCAGAGTGTTATACCCCGCGTCTTTAAAGCGCTCGGCCATGGTGGTGACGCGGTCGGTCAGCCGCAGCTCGTAGCCCTCCTTGCCAATAGTGCTGTCATACCACCACATGCCGCCCATCCCGGCCTGCTGGTTGCTGTTGCCGGTGAGCAGCATGGAGCGCGCCGGGGCCGACATCGGCGAGGTGTAATACTGGCTCATGCGCATCCCCTGCTCGGCCATCGCCTGCAGGTTGGGGGTGGGGATCTCGCCGCCGAAGGGGCTAATGTCCGAGTAGCCCATATCATCGGCGATAATGACGATGACGTTCGGACGCTCCTGCTGCGCGGCGTGCGCGCCGCCGGCGAGGATGACACTGACCGCCGCGGCCATGGCTGTTTTATTCACAACGGATTCTCCTGTTTCAAAGGGATAGCTTCAGAGCAACGGGCTACGCCGGATGCGCGGCCCCGACAAACGCGGCCCGCCAGGCTTGCAGCCCTTCAAGGTCGCGGGAAAAGGGGCGCACGGGCGCAAGAATTTCGCTAAAGAAGCGGTAGTAGCCGCCGCAGAGGCGGTTGTTGCCCGCGGCGTTGAGATGCGCAGGACAGCCGCCCTGGCAGACCATTTTGACCGCGCAGGTCTGGCATTCGCGGCGCAGGCTTTTCTGCTGACCGAAAGGCAGTTGCACCGAGGCGTCGACCGCGGCGGCGAGCGTCTGCTCATCGAGGCGGCCCAGCCGATGCTCGGCGTTGATCAGATGATCGCAGGCGTAGAGCTCTCCGTCGGGCTCCATCACCAGATTGCTGCCGCAGCGGGCGCTGTGCACGCAGCTGCCGCTGGTGTGGGTGAAGTACTGCGCCCACGCCTGCTCGATATTGATGACGAACACCCGCCCCTTGTCGCAGCGCTTCTGCCACTGCCGCCAGATGCCGACCATAAAACGCCCCCAGTTATCGGCGCTCAGCTGATAGCCCTCGCGCAGCGCTGCGCCTTCGCTCATCAGCGGCTGAAACTGCAGATAGCGCGCGCCGAGGCTGACCACCCGGTCATAAATCGCCGCCGCGTGCGCCGCCATCTCGTTATGCACCACCACCAGCAGGTTAAACTCCACCTGATGCTGGTGGAGAAGGTCGATGCCGCGCAGCGCCGCCGGCCAGGTGGCCCGGCCGCGTTTATCCGGACGATGCTGGTCCTGTAGCGCTTCGCTGCCTTCGAGGCTCAAGCCGATAATAAAGCGATGCTCGCGAAACAGCCGGCACCAGGCGTCGTTGATCAGCGTGCCGTTGGTCTGCAGGCTGTTGCTGATGGTGACGCCGTCGGGGGCATAACGCGCCTGCAGGGCGAGCGCTTTTTTGTAGAAGCTCAGGCCGGCCAGCAGCGGCTCGCCGCCCTGCCAGACAAAGTTGATTTCCCGCGCGCCGGCGGGCTGGGCGGCGATATAGCGGCGGATAAACTGCTCCAGCCGCGCCTCGTCCATCTTGTTGACCGGCGTTTCATCCTGTGGGTAATAGCAGTAGCGGCAGGCGAGATTGCAGGCGGGGCCAATCGGCTTCATCAGAATATGAAACGGCACCGGCGAGCGCGGCTCAGCGGCCAGCGGAATTTGCTGCTGGCGCAGGGCGGCGATATTCAGCATCGGCTTATCCTCGGTTAATGACCGGCGCTGTTGATATTATTTTGGCAACAGCGGGTCAGGCGTAATCACATGATTAAGCCGCGGCGAAAATTAATTGCATCCTGTTAGAGGTATAAGTGAAAAAAAACAGAAATCCATCGTTCTTAAGGATGAGAGAGACGCGTCCGGGATAGGGTTTTTTTATCACCAGGGGCCTGTCCGCCGGGTGTTAATCTTTTTTGTTTATGTTTTAACGCCGCTATCGTAAAGCATGGCGGGTGTGTTTTTTAAATGCTTTATATAACAATGGATTGCTGAAAATTTTGTAACGGCTATCACACTGTTAATATGTTAATGATTGTGTTACTTAAATGTGAAATGTATGCTTCAATAATCGGTAGTCATTCATGTTTCATGTACCAGCACCTCGACGGGGAGGCCCTATCATGTCTGCTTTGTTAAAAGCCAGCCGTAATGATGCGATAATAGCCCGTTGTTTACAGACTATTTCCCAGTTAATTCCACTGTCTTCGGCGGTATTTTATCGAGTAAATAATCGGTTAAAACCCGAAAACTATATATTGCATAATATTTCTGATAATACGCACCAACAATATCTGGAAAACTTCCAGCCGCTGGATCCGTTGCTGCCGTCGCGCTTTAGCCACCAGAACACCACCATGGCGGCGATGACGCCGCGGCTCTGCGACCGCAACCGGCATTATTATCATGAATTTATGTTGCCGAATAATGTGCGCGACATGACCGAGATCTTTATTCGCCGCGAGCGGCGGATCGTCGCCGGTATCTCGCTGATGCGCGACGTGCCTTTCTCCAGCGAAGAGCGTCATCGGGCCCAGGCGGTGCTGCCGCTGGTGGAGCTGGCGATCCGCGACTGCCTGCAGGACGAAGATGACCTGCCCGCCATCCTGACGGCCAAAGAGCGGGAAATCGTCGGCATGGTGCGCGAAGGGGCCAGCAATAAGCTGATTGCCCGCCGGCTGGATATCTCGCTCTCGACGGTGAAAACGCACCTGCGCAATATTTTCGCTAAGACCGAAGTGGTCAATCGTACTGAACTCGTTTCCCGAACCTGGATGCCGGCCGCTCAGCGTACGCTGCATCTGTGATCTGACTATCGCATCCCGCGCGCGCCGTGGCAGCACGGCGTTTTCCTGATGCCTGTGGGTATCACTCCCTGGAGACCCCTCCGGGGGGAGGCTTTTTTGACCGGAGCACGCCCTACGATGTCGAGTACCCCTCTCACTGAACATGCGCTTTCCCGGCCCGCCGGGCTGGTCGTGTCCCTGCGTTTGCTGGCGGCGATTGTGATTTTCGCCGCTATTGCGCCGGGTATTCTGATGACCGCGCCGGCGGTGGCGGCGCAGCTGGCCAGCGAATGGCAGCTAAAACCCGGCCAGATCGGCTGGTTGTTCTCGGCGGAACTGGGGGCGATGAGCCTGGCGACGCTGCCGGCGTGGTGGTGGATGAGTCGCCTCGACTGGCGGCGGGTCGCCCTGACGGCCGGGGTCGTGTTTCTGACAGCCAATCTCGCCTCGGCGGCGGTGACCCAGTATGAGACGCTGCTGGCGGTGCGCTTTCTCGCCTCGCTGGCGGGCGGCACGCTGATGATTCTGTGCATCAGCTGCGCGGCGGGAACCTCGAACCCGTCGCGAGTCTATGCCTTCTGGGTGCTTGGGCAACTGCTGCTGGGGATGCTTGGCCTGCTGGTGCTGCCCGGGCTGTTTGCCAGCTTTGGCCTCAAGGTGGTCTATCTGATCCTCGCCGCCATTATGCTCTGCTGCCTGCCGCTGGTGTCGGCTTTCCCGCCGCGCTTTCAACCGTTGTCCGTCTCGCGCCAGCAGCCGCCGACGGCGCTGTGGCGTCAGGCGCTGGCGGTCCTCGCGGTGCTGACCTTCTATATCAGCCTTAGCGCGGTGTGGACTTTTATCGGCACCCTCGGCGCGGCGGCGGGCCTGAGCCCGACGCAGGTCGGCCTGGTGCTGGCGGCGGCGACGGTGTGCGGCATTATCGGCGCGGGGGGCGCGGCCCTGCGCGGCACCCGGCGGGCCGATCGTTTGCCGGTGTGGCTGGGCTACGGCCTGCTGATCCTCAGCGTCGGGCTGCTGATCGGCCAGCCGCTGCTGGCGCGCTACGCCATCGCGGCGCTGCTGTTTAAGTTCACCTGGACCTTCGTGCTGCCCTTTATTCTCGCCCGCGTCGCCGGGCTCGATAACAACGGCCGGCTGATGAACAGCATTAATCTGGTGATCGGCGGCGGCATGGCGGCCGGTCCGGCATTAGCCGGGGCTTTACTGCAGCATTTTGCCAGCGCCGATCCGCTGCTGCTGGCGGCAGGGGGCTGCGCGCTGCTGTCACTGATTTTGATTGCGGCGGCGTCGGCCGCCGGCAAAGGCTTAGCCAACGGGAGGATAGAGTGAAAAGAAAAACCGGTTTCTTCTTTGATGAACGTTGTTTCTGGCACAGTACCGGTCTGCACGCGGTGACGCTGCCGGTGGGCGGGTGGGTGCAACCGCCCGCCGGCGGCGGTCATGCCGAATCGCCGGAGACCAAACGGCGGATGAAAAACCTGATGGACGTCTCCGGGCTGACGCCGCAGCTGGCGCTGCGCAGCGCGGCGCCGGCAAGCCTTGCGGACCTGCGGCGGATCCATCCCGACAGCTATCTTGAGCGCTTCAAGGCGATAAGCGATAACGGCGGCGGCATGCTGGGCAAAGAGGCGCCGTTGGGGCCGGGCAGTTATGAAATCGCCTGTCTCTCCGCCGGCCTGGCCTGCGCGGCGGTGGAAGCGGTGCTGAAGGGCGAGCTGGATAATGCCTATTCGCTGTCGCGACCGCCCGGACACCACTGCCTGCCGGACCAGTCGATGGGCTTCTGTTTCCTCGCCAATATTCCGATTGCCGTCGAGCGGGCGAAAGCGCTGCTGGGGCTCGGCAAGGTGGCGATCATTGACTGGGACGTTCATCACGGCAACGGCACCCAGCATATCTACCTGCAGCGCGACGACGTGCTGACTATCTCCTTGCATCAGGACGGTTGCTTCCCACCCGGTTATGCCGGTGAGGACGATCGCGGCGCGGGCGCGGGCGAAGGTTACAACATCAATATTCCGCTGCTGGCCGGGGCGGGGGACGACAGCTGGCGCTATGCGCTGGAAACCATCGTTATTCCGGCGCTGGCGCGCTTTGAGCCGGAGCTGATTATCATTGCCTGCGGCTATGATGCCAACGCCATGGACCCGCTGGCGCGGATGCAGCTGCACAGCGACAGCTTCCGGGCGATGACCGGGCTGGTGCAGCAGGCGGCGGATCGTCTGTGCGGCGGGAAACTGGTGATGGTGCACGAGGGCGGCTACGCCGAATCCTACGTGCCGTTCTGCGGCCTGGCGGTGATGGAAGCCCTGAGCGGCATTCGCACCGCGGTCCAGGATCCGCTGCTGGAATTTATTCAGCAGCAGCAGCCGCGGGCGGAGTTTGCGCAGTTCCAGAGGCAGGCCATCGATCGGCTGGCGCAACGGTTTGGCCTGCAGTAAACCGGCTCAGCTTCCCCGCTGTGATGGCGGGGAAGAAAATGCTTTCTCATCTACGATTTCACCGCGCATCCACTGACTGACTGCCTGATCGATCATCGCCAGCACGCTGAGCAGCAGCATCCGCTGCTGCGCTTCCAGCCGCAGATAGCGGCGCAGCGGCGGCATTTTGCAGACCACTTCGCTGGCGGCCCAGGGTTCAATACTGCAGCGCCAGCCGTTACCGTCAAAGGTCAACGAAAAGCGGCGGTAGTCCAGTTCGCTTAGGGTCTGCTGGAGATTAGGAAACCCGTTGAGATAGCTGGCGAGTTCCTCGCTGCCTTTGCCGCCGATAAAGCGGATCGGCTGGCGTTTCCACCAGCCGGATTGATGGGCGCGAATGTGACCGCGCAGGGGCCGGGTGACCGGCCCTGCGACGACAAATTCGCAGCTGTGAATGCTGGCCATAAACAGCCGCTTCTGACGCACGCTGAAGGTGACGGCGGTGGCGTCGTTTAATCGCAGCAGCGCGCTGCGCTCGCTCAGCTTTTCGCAGGGCCAGCCAGCCAGATCGCGCTGCACCGCGTTCATTAACGGCGTCTCAAACCAGGGGACGGAGGACATCTGGCGTCATCTCCCCGCGGGTCTGTTTTTCGTAGTTGCTGATGGCGCGGTCGACCACCTCTTCCACCACCAGCGGCTTGAACGGATTGACGCGCTGTACGCACACCGTCCAGAACAGGGCGTAGGCGGCGGTCAGGCCGAGCATAATGCCGAACGGCACCAGCACCTGACGGCTGTCCATCCCCGGCGGGGTGATATTGACGATAGCGATGATAATCCCGACGCTGGAGATAATCTGCGGCAGCGGGAACCACGGCGAGCGGTAGGCGCGCGGCAGGTCCGGGCGGCGAATGCGCAGCATCACCACCGACAGAGTAACCAGCAGATAGGCGACGCCCCAGGCGCAGACCGCGGCGAGGATCAGCGGCACGATGCGGTCCAAATCGCCGTTCAGATACCAGGCGTGCAGGCAGGGGATCGCCACCCCGATGGCGATGGCGATCACCGGTGTTTTAAAGCGCGGATGCAGCCAGGTCAGGAAGCGGGGCAGCGCGCCGTCCAGCGCCATACCGTAAATAATGCGCGGTACCGCGGCCATCAGCGTATTGATGGTGGCGCAGCCCGCCAGCAGCAGCCCGACCCCCAGCCAGTACTGGCCGGCGTGGCCCATCACCCGCTCGGCGAAGGCCGGGATCGCCATCGGCGTATCCAGCAGATGGACGTTGTTGGCCGCGTCGAGCACGGTGTTCTCCACCTGGCGGTTGATCGCCGCCCCGTAGATAAACATGCAGCTGGCGACCCCCAGCAGGCCCAGCGCCATCGCTCGCGGAATAGTACGGTGAGCCTGTTTGATCTCCGGCGCCATCGGCGTCACCAGTTCGCAACCGACGAACATAAACATCGCCATGCCGATATAGCCGAACAGGCCATGGATATCGCTGACGTTCAGCGGCGTGCCGAACCAGCCGGAAAGGTGGGTGACCGGCGCCATAAAAATGCCGCACAGGCCGAAAATGGTCAGCGTGGTCCACATGCCGAAGGTCAGAACCACTTCGACCTTGCCGAAGATTTCCACGCCGATGGCGTTCAACAGGCCGAAAACCACCACCATGCCGACGCCCACAATCCAGGTGTTCTGGTGAGCGGCCATCTGGGCGTTGATCGATTCGAAGTTCACCAGCGCCATAATGCCGGCCAGGATCGTCTCCGCCGTCCCGGCGAAAATATGCACGATCAGATAGGCGCACAGCGCGCCGGTGATGGCGAAGAAGCGTCCCATGCCGCAGGAGATATAGTCGTACACCGAACCGGTGGTAGGAATGAGCGTCGCCGCCTCGGCAAAGGTGGTGACCTGCGCCTGCATCATAATAAAGGCCAGCAGCACCGCCAGCGCGAAGGTATCACCGCCCATGCCGAAGCCGCTGGTGACCGTCAGGATCACCGGGCTGGCCATAATCAGCCCGACGGAGCTGGCGAGAGTGGTCGGGAAGCCGACGACCCCGCGCTCAAGATGGCTGGCAAGTCTGTTACTAAACATAGTCAACCTCTGCACAATAGTGGGGGAGGGCAGGGAATAGCCAGCGCCACTCCCGGATAGTCATAATTTAGGCGGGCATCCTGCTCAACGAATATCGTCCGGAAGGTGGAGGGCGGCGCATGATTCTGTGACGCCGTCGATGAATGTGAGGGTGGATAAACAACATGACCCCGAAAACCGGGGCCATCCGTCTTGCCACATTGCGCCTGTTTCTGCCGGGTGGCGGCTGGCGCCTGACCCGGCCTGGCGACGGCATTCGTCCCCCCGGCCCGGGCAAGCGCAGCGCGTTAGCGCGTCTCGACGTTCGCCAGGTAGTGCTTCACAAAGCGCGGCGTCAGGATTTTCCACTCCACTTCGGTACCCTGTTTAACAAACCAGCTGTCGCCCGGCGCAAAGCGCTGCGGCTCGCCGCCGGCGACGGTCAGCTCCACTTCGCCTTCCAGCACGGTGGCGTGTTCGGTAAACGGATAGGTCATGGTAAAGCTCCCCTCAGTGGACGAAAACAGTCCGCAGGTAAAGGCATCCTGCGGCTCGCCGTAGATCATCGCCCCGGCCACCTGCGGGTCGCCGGCGGTCGGCGTCGCGCCGAGCAGGCTGACGCTGCCGATCGGCTGCAGGTCGGGCACCGGGTGTTTAAGTTTAAAAGCGTGCATAGCGTTCTCCTGGTTAACTCCGGCCTTTCCAGAAACCGGCGGTTTGATGCATCAGTTTTCCGGCGGTGACTAATAGCAAGCGCAGGCTGTCACGGCCGTGGATGGTCGCGTGGGGGATGCTGCTCAGCAGACGATAGCGGTCGGAACCGCCGTTGATCCCTTCGGCGAGGATTTTGCACACGATGTGCGACGGGGTGACGCCGAAGCCGGAGTACCCCTGGACGTAAAAGACATTGTTGTGATCGCGTAGGGTGCCGATCTGCGGGAACAGGTTGGCGCTACAGGCCATCGGCCCGCCCCAGGCGAAATCGATCTTCACATCCTTCAAATAGGGGAAGACCTCCGCCAGCAGGGTGCGGTTCCAGGCGGCGAAATCGTTCGGCGTATACTCCACAAAGCGGGTGGCGCTGCCGAACAGCAGGCGGTTTTCCCGGGTGACGCGGTAATAATTAATCACCGGGCGAATATCGCTGAAGGCGCCGCGCAGCGGGCTGATGCGCTCGATCAGTTCATCGGAGAGCGGCTCGGTCGATACCTGGTAGGAGTAGGTGACCAGCGTTTTGTTGTAGATCTCCGGCTCCATATTGTTGAGGAAGCTGTCGCAGGCCCATAGCAGTTTGGCGGCTTTGACGCTGCCCATCGCGGTCCGTACCCGCACCTGTTTGCCGTAATTCACCTCCACCACCGGCGAGGATTCGAAGATCTTCACCCCCAGCGAATGGGCGGCCTGCGCCGAGCCGAGGAGCATATTGAGCGAATGGATCTGCCCGCCGCCCATATGTTTCAGCGCGCCGCAGTAGACCTCGGAGCCGACCACCTGCTGCACCTCTTTCCCGGTATACAGTTCGATATCTTCATCCGGGGTGGCGGCCTTAAACTCTTTCTCCCACTGGCGCAGCGTTTTGAGCTGCCGCTGGTTATAGGCGAGGTAGCCGTAGCCGGGGACGAAATCGGCGTCGATGTTGTATTTGCGGATGCGCTCGCGAATGATGCCTGCGCCGAGGTTGGCGATTTTAAACAGCGTCTCCAGCCCCTCTTTGCCGACGTGCTTTTTTACCGCTTCGATATCGTGACCGATACCGGCCATCACCTGGCCGCCGTTGCGCCCGGTGCCGCCGTAGCCGAGATGGCGTGCTTCCAGCACCACCACGTTGGTGATGCCCTGTTCCGCCAGCTCAAGGGCGGTGTTAATGCCGGAGAAGCCGCCGCCGATAATCACCACGTCGGCTTCAATATCTTCCCGCAGCGCCGGAAAATGGAGGTGGTATTTCTTCGTCGCGCCGTAGTAGTTCAGCGCATCGATTTTGATGTTCATCGCGTTACCCTGTGGTCTTGCCTCGCTCAAGTTCCTCATCACAGCACGCCGCGCGGGCGTTGAATATCGTCCGGAAGAATGACGTTCTTTAGAACGATGGGCGGCGGCGGGAAGCCGTGCTGTGATGGGCCAACGTTGCTGAAAAAACGGGTACTGACGATGAGCGAGATAACCTTACTGGCGGAAGTGACCGCCTTTTTACGCCAGCCGCACGGGCAGTTTATCGCCGGTGAGCGAGAGGCGGGCCGCGGCGCGCCGTTTGCGGTGATCAACCCGGCCACCGGGCGGGCGATCGCCGAGGTCACCGCGGCGGATAGCGACCAGGCGGACCGCGCGGTAGAGAGCGCCCGCCTGGCGTTTAGTCAGTGGCGCGAAATGCCGACGCTGGCGCGCGGAACCTTGCTGCTGAAGCTGGCGGATGCCCTGGCTGAGCATCGCGAAGCGCTGGCGCAGCTGGAAAGTCTCTGCTCCGGTAAGACCATCACGCTGGCACGCATGTTAGAGCTGGATCAATCGGTCGCGTTCCTGCGCTACTTCGCCGGCTGGGCGGGGAAAGTGACCGGCGAAACGCTGGATGTGTCGCTGCCGTCGATGACCGGGGAGAAATATACCGCCTTCACCCGCCGCCAGCCGCTGGGGGTGGTGGTGGGCATCGTGCCGTGGAACTTCTCCATTATGATTGCAGTCTGGAAGCTGGCGGCGGCCCTGGTCTGTGGCTGCACCATCGTCCTCAAGCCGAGCGAGTATACGCCGCTGACGCTGCTGCGCGTGGCGGAGCTGGCGAAAGCGGTGGGTATTCCGGACGGGGTGATTAACGTGGTCAACGGCGCCGGCGGCGAGATTGCTCAGCGGCTGATTACCCATCCGGCCTGCGCCAAGGTGAGCTTCACCGGCTCGGTGGCTACCGGCGAGAAAGTCCAGCAGTCGGCTGGCGCTTTCGGTAAACGGGTGACCCTTGAGCTGGGGGGCAAAAACGCCGCGCTGTTTCTTGACGACCTGACGCCGGAGGCGATGGTCAACGGCATTCTTGAAGCCGGCTACCTGAACCAGGGGCAGATTTGCGCCGCCGCGGAGCGCTTTTATCTGCCGCAGGGCAAACTGGATGCGGTGCTGGCGCTGCTGAAAGAAAGACTCAGCGCCTTCACGCCGGGATCGCCGCTGGATGAGCGCACGCTGATGGGGCCGCTGGCCAATCGCCAGCAGCATGAAAAAGTATTGCGGCTCATTCAGACCGCACGCGACGAGGGCGATACCATCGTCTGCGGCGGCGAAGCCCTGCCGGGGGAGGGCTATTTCCTGCAGCCGACGGCGGTCAAAGTGCGCAGTGAAGAGAGCACCCTGATGCGCGAGGAGACCTTCGGCCCGGTGTGCAGCTTTATCGGCTATCACAGTGAAGACGAGGCGCTGGCGCGGATGAATGCCTCGCCGTATGGCCTGGCGGCCAGCGTCTGGTCGGATAATATTCGCCTGGCGCTGCGCTACTCGGAGGCGATAGACGCCGGCATCGTGTGGGTCAATATGCATACCTTCCTCGACCCGGCGGTGCCGTTCGGCGGCATGAAGGGCTCGGGCATCGGTCGCGAATTCGGCAGCGCGTTTATCGATGACTACACGGAGCTGAAGTCAGTAATGGTGCGATATTAAGTTTTCCTGACCAGGCTACAGGCGTCTGCGTAGGCCCGGTAAGCGCAGCGCCAGCGGGCAAAGAGAGCGGGTAGTCAGCCGCGTGTGTGCCGGACGACGACGCCTTGCCCGGCCTGGGATCGTGCAAGCGTGGGGGGAATCTAGCCGCCGCCATAGCCCCACGCAACTTGCGACAATCCCCCCTAAGTGATAAAAGGTGCCCCTTCGCAAAAACACACAGGGGAACGACGTGAAAGACGCGTCAACGTCGTCGGATGCCGTAGAAGAGAGCGGCCCGACGCTTCATCGCGGTTTACAGAACCGACACATTCAACTTATCGCCCTTGGCGGCGCGATTGGCACCGGCCTGTTTCTCGGCATTGGTCCGGCGATTCAAATGGCTGGCCCGGCGGTCTTGCTGGGCTATGCGGTGGCCGGGATTGTCGCTTTTCTGATCATGCGCCAGCTGGGCGAGATGGTGGTGGAAGAGCCGGTATCCGGCTCCTTTGCCCACTTTGCCTACAAATACTGGGGCCCGTTCGCCGGCTTCCTGTCCGGCTGGAACTACTGGGTGATGTTCGTGCTGGTGGGAATGGCGGAGCTGACCGCCGCCGGGATCTACATGCAGTACTGGCTGCCCGACGTTCCGACCTGGATCTGGGCGGCGGCCTTCTTCCTCATTATTAACGCCGTCAATCTCGTCAACGTGCGCCTGTATGGCGAAGCGGAGTTCTGGTTCGCGCTGATAAAAGTGCTGGCGATTATCGGCATGATTGCCTTTGGCCTGTGGATGCTGTTTGGCGGCCACGGCGGCAGCAAGGCGGGTATCGATAATCTGTGGAAGCACGGCGGTTTCTTCGCCACCGGCTGGCACGGTCTTATCCTGTCGCTGGCGGTGATCATGTTCTCCTTCGGCGGGCTGGAGCTTATCGGCATCACCGCCGCGGAAGCGCAAAATCCGGAAAAGAGCATTCCGAAAGCGGTCAACCAGGTGGTTTATCGTATCCTGCTGTTCTATATCGGTTCGCTGGTGGTGCTGCTGGCGCTCTACCCGTGGGTGGAGATCAAATCCGACAGCAGCCCGTTTGTGATGATTTTCCATAATCTCGACAGCAACCTGGTGGCGTCCGCGCTGAACTTCGTCATTCTGGTGGCTTCGCTGTCGGTCTATAACAGCGGCGTGTACTCCAACAGCCGGATGCTGTTCGGCCTGTCGGTGCAGGGCAATGCGCCGACGTTCCTCGCCCGCGTCAGCAAGCGCGGCGTGCCGGTGAACTCTCTGCTGCTCTCGGGGATTATCACCTCGCTGGTGGTGGTGCTGAACTACCTGCTGCCGCATGAAGCGCTGGGACTGCTGATGGCCCTGGTGGTGGCGACGCTGCTGCTGAACTGGATCATGATCTGCATGGCGCACCTGAAGTTCCGCGCCGCCCAGCGCCGTAAAGGGCGTGAGTCGAAGTTTAAAGCGCTGCTGGCGCCCGCCAGCAACTACTTCTGCATTGCTTTCCTTGGGCTGATTCTGGCGCTGATGTGCACGATCGACGGGATGCGCCTGTCGGCGATCCTGCTGCCGGTGTGGATCCTGTTCCTGTTTATCGCCTTCAAACTGCTGCGCCGCCCGGCGTAAGCGAGATGCCCCGCCGTCCGGCGGGGCTGCCTGCCTTTTTATTGTGATCCTCTTCGCAGGTGGCGCATTTGCCTGGCGATCTTCTTTTTGTAATCGATTACTTTTGTTTTGAGCGATTTTGTAATCGATTACTTTTCTGAGGGCGAGCAACATGGTCACAACAACAGAAGGTCGGGAAAGTGTCCGCGTGAGCCACCGTTTTCTGGTGCCGCGGCTGTCGTTAATGATGTTTATGCAGTTCTTTATCTGGGGCAGCTGGTCGGTGACCCTGGGGCTGGTCATGACCCGCTATGAGATGTCATTGCTGATCGGCGATGCGTTCTCCGCCGGGCCGATCGCCTCCATCCTGTCTCCCTTTGTGCTGGGGATGCTGGTGGATCGCTTTTTCGCCTCGCAGAAGGTGATGGCGGTGATGCACCTGGCCGGGGCGGCGATCCTGTGGTTTGTCCCCCAGGCGCTGGTGGCGCAGAACGGTGCGCTGCTGATTGGCCTGCTGTTCGGCTATACGCTGTGCTACATGCCGACCCTGGCGCTGACCAACAATATCGCCTTCCACAGCCTGGCTAACGTCGATAAAACCTTTCCGGTGGTCCGCGTGTTCGGCACCATCGGCTGGATTATCGCCGGGATCTGCATCGGGGTGACCGGCATCTCTGACACCACCGGCATCTTCACCCTGGCGGCGCTCTGTTCGGTGGCGCTGGCGATCTACAGCCTGACGCTGCCCCACACCCCGGCGCCGGCCAAAGGCATGCCGGTTCAGTTTCGCGATCTGCTGTGCGCGGACGCCTTCGCGCTGCTGAAAACGCGCCATTTCCTGATTTTCTCCCTCTGCGCCACCTTAATTTCCGTGCCGTTAGGTACCTATTACGCCTATACCGCGTCGTATCTGGCGGATGCCGGCGTTAAGGATGTCAGCACCGCGATGTCCTTCGGCCAGATGTCAGAGATCGTCTTTATGCTGGTGATCCCGCTGCTGTTCCGTCGCCTTGGGGTGAAATACATGCTGCTTATCGGCATGGCGGCGTGGTTTGTGCGCTATGCCTTTTTCGCCCTCGGCGTCAGCGAAGAGGGGCGCTTCCTGCTCTATCTCGGCATTTTGCTGCACGGCGTGTGCTATGACTTTTTCTTTGTCGTCGGCTTTATCTACACCGACCGCGTGGCGGGCGAGAAGGTCAAAGGCCAGGCGCAGAGCATGATTGTGATGTTCACCTACGGGATCGGCATGCTGCTGGGCTCGCAGATCTCCGGCGCGCTGTATAACCATCTGGTGGCCGGGCAGAGCGTGCCGCAGGCCTGGGTGACCTTCTGGTGGATCCCGGCGGTGGCCGCCGCGGTTATCGCGCTGATTTTCCTTTTCTCTTTCCAGTACAACGAGAAAGAGCCGCACTAATTTTTCAGGAGGGGGTATGAAAACGATTAAGGGACCGGGCATTTTTCTGGCGCAGTTTATCGGCCCGCAGGCGCCGTTCAACACGCTGGAGGGGGTGGCGCAGTGGGCCGCCGGCCTGGGGTACAAGGCATTGCAGATCCCCTGCAACCACCCGGCGATTTTCGATGTCGAGCGGGCGGCGGCGAGCCAGACCTACTGCGACGAGGTCAGCGGTGTCCTGGCGGAGCATGGGCTGGCGATCAGCGAGCTGTCCACCCACCTTGAAGGACAGCTGGTGGCGGTGCATCCGGCGTATGACGCGGCGTTTGACGCCTTTGCTCCGGCGGCGCTGCATGGCGATCCGCAGGCGCGCCAGCGCTGGGCGGTGGAGAAGGTCAAGCAGGCGGCGGTGGCCTCCGGTCGCCTGGGGCTGAAGGCCCATGCGACCTTTTCCGGGGCGCTGGCATGGCCCTTTTTTTATCCATGGCCGCCGCATAATCAGCCGCTTCTGGATGAGGCCTTTGCCGAGCTGGCCCGGCGCTGGCGGCCGCTGCTGGACCTCTTCGACGAGCAGGACGTTGATGTCTGCTACGAGATCCACCCCGGCGAAGACCTGCACGATGGCGTGACCTTTGAGCGTTTTCTCGCGCGGGTGGATAACCATCCGCGCTGCAATATGCTCTATGACCCGAGCCACCTGCATCTGCAGCAGATGGACTACCTGACCTATATCGATATCTATCATTCGCGTATTAAAGCGTTTCACGTCAAGGACGCCGAATTTCGCCGCAACGGGCGCAATGGCGTCTACGGCGGCTATCAGCCCTGGCAGCAGCGGGCTGGCCGGTTCCGCTCTCCCGGCGACGGGCAGATCGACTTCAAAGGGGTGTTCAGTAAGCTGACCGAATATGATTTTGACGGCTGGGCGGTGCTGGAGTGGGAGTGCTGCCTGAAGGACGCCGAGACCGGCGCGCGCGAGGGCAGCGAGTTTATTCGTCGCCATATCATTCCCGTTGCCGGGCGGGCCTTCGATGACTTTGCCGCCGGCGGGAGGGAATAATATGATTCAGGTCGCGATTATTGGGGCAGGGTTTATTGGTCCGGCGCATCTGGAGGCGCTGCGGCGGCTAGGGGATATCGAGGTGGTGGCGCTGTGCGACAGCAGCCTTGAGGCGGCGCAGCGCAAGGCGCGAGCGCTGAATATTGCCCATGCCTACGACAGCGTGGAGGCGCTGCTGGCCCATCCGGGGCTGCAGGTGGTGCATAACTGTACGCCGAACCATCTGCATGCCCAGATTAACCGGCAGATCCTCGCCGCCGGGCTGCACGTCTTCTCCGAAAAACCGCTGTGTATGACGGCGGAGGAGGCGCGGGAGCTGGTGACGCTTGCCGCCCGGGCCGGCGTGGTGCACGGCGTCAGCTTCGTCTATCGCCAGTTCGCCATGGTCCAGCAGGCGGCGGCGATGATCCGCCATGGCGATGTCGGCAGAATCTTCGCGGCGCACGGCAGCTATTTACAGGACTGGATGCTGCTGGAGACCGACTACAACTGGCGGGTTGATGCGGCGCAGGGCGGCGCGTCGCGAACGGTGGCCGACATCGGCTCCCACTGGTGCGATACCGTGCAGTTTATGACCGGTCGGCGGATTGTCGAGGTGATGGCGGATCTGTCTATCGTCTGGCCGACGCGTAAAGCGCCAGTGAATGGCAAAGCGACCTTCAGCGCCGTTCACGAGGCGCAGGGATATGAAACCCGGCCTGTCGATACCGAGGACTTTGGCTCGGTGCTGTTGCGTTTTGACGATGGCAGCAAAGGCAGCTTTATGGTCTCTCAGGTGAGCGCCGGGCGGAAAAACCGTCTGGCGGTGGAGATTAACGGCAGCCGCTGTTCTCTGGCCTGGGATCAGGAAGTGCCCCAGCGGCTGTGGATTGGCCACCGCGAGCAGTCAGATCGGCGGCTCAGCGACGACCCCAGCCTGCTGCGGCCGGAGATCGCTGACAGCGCCCATTACCCCGGCGGCCATATTGAGGGCTGGCCGGACGCCTTTAAGAATATGATGGGCCATTTTTATCAGGCGGTGCGCGCCGGGAAGATGCCGGAGGCCGGGGCCCGGCGCTTCGCCGCTTTCGACGACGGCGCCGATGTGATGTACATCATCGAAGCGATCGTCAAAAGCCATCAGCAGCAGCGCTGGATGAGCGTCGAACGCTGAATTCTGGCGGGGCGCAGGACGCGCGCCGCCGGGTTATTTCACCCCAAGATAGCCGTCGAGATAGGCCCCGGAGAGCTCATTGCCGAACAGGACGGCATCTTTATTTTCCATCGCATTATCCCATTTGTCGCTGGCGTTGCCGGTAAAGGCGTGCTCGGTGCGGGTGCCCTGCGCCGCCTGCTGTTTGATGGCCTCGGCGGTGCGGCGGGCGTCGCTTTCGCTCATGCCAGCGGCTTTATCCTGCTGGCCGCGGGCGTACATCGCCGTGAAGGTCGGCAGGTTTAAACGGTAATTTTCCTGACGGTTGACGGTGAAGTTGCCGCCGACAAAATCGGAGCGGTGGGCGACGAACGCATAGGCGTGGCGTTCCGGTGACGATTTTGACGAGGTGCAGCCGGTGATCGTTACCAGGGCACAGCTGAGGGCGAGAATCGCGGTGGAGAGCCTCATGGGGATATCATCCTTAATCATAAAAGCACAAATGGGGCGCAGGCGGTCTGTTGCGCCTCCTGCGCTAATAAGCATATGAAACGGCAAAAGGATGCGCGTTAACGCGGCGGGAGAGAAGCCCTGATTATTAATAGTTTCCCGAGACACCGTCTTACTGAGCCGCGCTTGCGCGCCAGGCTGGCAGGCCAACCAGAGGTCATTTATGATAGCCTGCAGGATCCACCTCTATCGCAGGAAGTGCAGGGTTTATGTCTATTCAGAAAATTGCTCGTCTGGCCGGCGTTTCGGTGGCCACGGTGTCGCGGGTGCTGAACAACAGCGATACGGTAAAAGCCAAAAACCGTGAGCGCGTGCTGCAGGCGATCAAAGAGAGCAACTATCAGCCGAACCTGCTGGCGCGACAGCTGCGAACCGCCCGCAGCAATATGATCCTGGTGATGGTCTCCAATATCGCTAACCCCTTTTGCGCCGAGGTGGTGAAAGGGATAGAAGAAGAGGCGGAAAAGAACGGCTACCGCATTCTGCTGTGTAACTCCGGGTCGGATCTGGCCCGCTCGACCTCCGGCCTGCAGCTGCTTTCCGGCAAAATGGTCGATGGCATTATCACCATGAACGCGCTCTCCAGCCTGCCGGAACTGACCACCATGATTGGCGATGCGCCCTGGGTACAGTGTGCGGAGTATGCCGACACCGGCAGCATCTCCTGCGTCGGGATTAACGACGTCGAGGCGGCCCAGGGGGCGGTGTCCCGGCTGGCCGACGGCGGCCGCCGGCGCATTGCGCTCATTAATCACGACCTCAGCTATCGCTACGCTCGTCTGCGCGAGCGCGGCTATAAAAGCGTGCTGCACGTGCACGGTCTGGCGTATCAGCAGGTGACCTACGCGCAGGATCTTAGCGCGGCGGCCGGTAAACGGGCGATGGAGCAGCTGCTGTCGCAAGACGAGAAGCCCGACGCGGTATTTGCCGTATCGGACTCCCTTGCCGCCGGGGCGCTGCGGGCGATTGACCAGGCCGGGCTGCGGGTGCCGGAGGATATCGCGGTGATCGGCTTCGACGGCACCGAGCTGGCGGAAGTGGTCTCTCCGCAGCTGACCACCGTTGAACAGCCCTCCCGGGCGATCGGCCGCACGGCGGTGGATCTGTTAATGAAACGCATCGACGATCCCGACGCCGCCGTCGAGCGGGTGATGATGGACTGGCGCGTGATAGCCCGCGCCAGCGCCTGAGGTCAGCGGGGGAAGGCCCCCGCCAGCGCGCGAATGTCGTTGCCGGTGGGCGTTTGATGAATGCGTAAGCCAAACTCCTCCACCACGGCGAAGACATGGTCGAAAATATCCGCCTGGATCCCCTCATATTCCGCCCACACCACGGTGTTGGTGAAGCAGTAGATCTCGATCGGCAAGCCGTTGGCATCCGGCGCCAGCTGGCGCACCATCAGGGTCATATCCTGGCGGATGCGCGGATGATGACGTAAATACTCCTGCAGATAGGCGCGGAAGGTGCCGACATTGGTCATTCGGCGCTCGTTGAGGACCGATTGCTCCCCGGCATACTGCTGGTTCCAGGCGCTAATCTCCTCGTGGCGCGAATCCATATAGGGTTTAAGCAACTTCGCCCGGATCAAGCGCTGCTGCTCCTGTTCATCGAGGAAATGAATGCTGGTGGTGTCGATGTTGAGGCTGCGCTTAATGCGGCGGCCGCCGGAGGCCGACATCCCGCTCCAGTTTTTAAACGAGTCGGAGACCAGCGACCAGGTCGGAATGGTGGTGATGGTGTTGTCCCAGTTGCGTACCTTGACCGTGGTGAGGCCGATATCGATCACCGCGCCGTCGGCGCCGTACTTCGGCATCTCCAGCCAGTCGCCAAGCTTGAGCATATCGTTGGCCGAGAGCTGGATACCGGCCACCAGACCAAGGATCGGATCTTTAAATACCAGCATCAGTACCGCGGCCATCGCGCCGAGCCCGCTAATCAGGATCGCTGGCGACTGGCCTATCAGCAGGGAAATAATCAGGATACCGATAATAATCGCCGTCACCAGCTTAATTCCCTGGAATATCCCCTTCAGCGGTAGCTGAGAGGCGGCGGGAAATTTCTGCGCCAGCTTTAAGATCACATCCAGCAGCGAGAAGAAGGACAGCATGGCATATATCATCACCCATAGCTGAGCCACGGTGGTTAATATTTCTGCGGCCTCGCTGCCTTTTTGCAGCCACAGCACCGCCTGCACGTTAACGATGATCCCCTGCAGGGTAAAGGCCAGTCGGTGAAAGAGTTTATTCTGCGTGATGATTTGCAACCACAGATGGCTACTGGCCAACGCCCGTTTTTCAAAAGCGCGCAGGACCACTTTGTGCAATATCAGATGCACGACGACGGCGGTGAACAAGATAATGCCGAAGATAATCATCAGCGAGCGGGTGGGGGTTATTTCGATTCCTAAGGCGGCAATTTGCGATATTAATTCCTGCATAACGTCTCCTGAATATCCAGCGGGTATGATGACCGCTGGATAACGATTATGCAAATTACCGCCGCCGGTATTACGACGCCGCCGTCGCCGGCTGTCGGTTGAGATGATGGCGCA
Organism: Klebsiella sp. M041; assembly: GCF_059759695.1. Lineage (NCBI taxonomy): Bacteria > Pseudomonadati > Pseudomonadota > Gammaproteobacteria > Enterobacterales > Enterobacteriaceae > Klebsiella > Klebsiella sp. M041. The sequence continues at coordinate 76,178 of NZ_JCAXWU010000005.1, read as the reverse complement.
GCCACAGCGCGATGGCCCCCAGCAACAGCATCATGGCCACCTCGACCAGCAGAAAATCAATTAGCGCCTGCGGATAGTTTCCGCCGCCGCGGCGGGCCAGCGCCAGGAACAGCGAACCGAGGATAGCCGGCCCGAGACCGAGGGTCGCCTGCTGCAGGGTGCTGAGGATGGCGCTCCCGGCCCCGGCGTCGCTGGCGCTGATATCGCGCATGCCAATCCGGTAAAAGCTGTTGACGATCAGCGCCTGACCGTAGCCGATCAGCGCCGTGGCGGGGACCAGCGTCAGGGCGGTGGTGGCGATGCCGAAGCGGGAGAAGGTGGCGCACAGCAGCAGTAGCCCGGCGATCTGCACCGTCAGACCGGTCAACAGGATCCGCCCCATGCTGTAGCGGGCGATAAGCCGCGGGGCATACAGCGCCGAAATAAAATAGGCCACGCCGAGGGCGATAAAGCTATTGCCGGACTGCCACGGCGCCATCCCCAGCCCCTCCTGCATGGTCAGCGCCATGCAGAACATAAAGCCGGACCAGGCGCTGAAGAACAGCAGGGCGATGGCCATCCCGAAGCGGATGCTGGTCAACTGCAGCAGACGCGGCGGCAGCAGGGGATGGTCGCCGCGCTGCTGCTGGCGCAGGGCGCTCTGACGCATGGCGAACAGCAGCGGCAGGACCGCCACCAGCATCAGCTGCAGCCACAGCGGCCAGTGCAGCTCCGGACCGAGGGCCATCGGGAACAGCAGGCAGCAGAGGATGAGGGCGAGGTACAGGGTACCCTGCCAGTCAATCCGCGACGGCGTCTCACGACGGGTTTCCGGCACATAGCGGCGGCTCAGGGCCAGCACCAGCAGGCAGATCGGCACATTGATAAAAAAGGCGTTGCGCCAGCCCAGCCCGGCGATATCCGCCGATACCAGCCAGCCGCCGCCCATCTGACCGACGATAAACGCGATCCCGCCGATCCCGCCATACAGGCTGATGGCCCGGGCGTGGGCCGGGCCTTTGAGGGTGACGTGCAGGGTGGCGAGGATCTGCGGCACAATCAGCGCCGCCCCGGCGCCCTGCAGTGTACGGGCGGCCAGCAGGGCGCTGATGCTGTTCGCCATGCCGCACAACAGGGAAGCGATGCCAAAGAGAGCGACGCCCCACATAAACAGGCGACGGCGGCCATAGTTATCGCCAAGCTTACTGCCCATCGCCAGGCAGACGGCAAAGGCGACGCCGTAGAGCGCGACGATAAGCTCCAGCTGCGTAGCGCTGGCCGCCAGGGTGTGGGTGATGGCGTCCAGCGCCACATTGGTGATCGAGGTATCAATAAGCGGCAGCATCTGGCCGCCCAGCAGCAGCCACAGACCGGCGCGGCCGGGTGAAACAGCAGACGTTTTCATGGGGTCCTCCATTGCGTCATTCAGCAGACCGACGTAGCATTACCGATAAATTAAACGGGTACCAGTTCCTGTCTATACTGGTACTGGAACTACCATGCTGGAGGGGTGATGACCACGATGCCGCAACGAGAGTCGACGTTCGCCGTGCCGGACGATCGGCGCAAACAGCTGGGGGCGTTTCTGCGCGCCCGGCGTGAGAGCCTCGATCCGCAGCGGCTGGGGTTGCCCCGGGTGGGCCGCCGGCGCACGCCGGGTCTGCGCCGGGAGGAGGTGGCGATGCTTGCCGACGTCGGCGTCACCTGGTACACCTGGCTGGAGCAGGGGCGGGAGGTGAATCCGTCGGAAGCGGTGCTGGTGGGGGTAGCGAATGCCCTGCAGTGCAGCCCGCTGGAGACCCGGCACCTGTTCGTGCTCGCTGGGCTGACCCCGCCGGAAGCGACCCAGGTGACGGTATGCGAAGGCATCAGCCCCGGCACCCGGCGAATGCTGGACAGCCTGATGCCGCAGCCGGCCAGTATTCAGAAACCGAACTTTGATATTGTGGCCTGGAACGACAGCTTCTGCCGCCTGATGGGCATCGATTTCGCCACCCTCCCGGAAGAAGATCGCAACTGCATTTATCTGTATCTGACCCATGAGACCTGGCGCAGCCGGATCGAAAATCGCGATGTGCTGCCGACCTTCGTCTCCTATTTCCGCGCCGCGATGGCCGAGCACCGCGGCGATCCGGCATGGGAAAACAAACTGGCGCGCTTTTTCGCCGCCTCGTCGGAGTTTGAAGCGCTGTGGCATCAGCGCTACGAGGTGCGCGGCGTGGAAAACCAGATTAAACATTTTAACCACCCGCAGCTCGGGCGATTCAGCCTGCAGCAGATGTACTGGTATTCGGCGCCGCGCAACGGTTCGCGCCTGCTGGTCTACCTGCCGATGGACGAGGCGGGCGAGCAGGCGCTGGCGTGGCTGGACCAACATTAATCACAAGGAATCAGATGGCTGGCAATGTGCCATCTTCGGGTATTGCCCGGCTGGCGCTGCTGGACGGTTCCCTCTCCCCCCGGGAATAGGGGAGGGAAAGCACTGTCGGGAAGTCCTGTATGTTATCTGCGACTTCAGCGCACATTGCGCTCCCGGTTAGTCTTCTGCGTTATATCTCTCATGGCGCAGGGAGCGCACAGGGGGCGGCCAGTCGCCGCCGCCCCCTGCACCCCCGGGCTCCGGCCAGCAACATCGCCACTGCGTGGTGCCTTCGACTTATCCCTGCAGGCTTCGGGTCGGGCCGAGGCAGCGTCCGTGCAAAACACGGCCCTCAGCCCGCATCCATGCGGGCTGCCCCGGCCTGCCGGGAACGTCTCAGCGATGTTGAGGCCGCAACACCGGCAGTTTCAGCAGCCCCAGGCTGGGACCGTAGGCCGGGTCAGGCGCAACTGCCACCCGCAGAAAGGCGAGCACATTAGCGAAAACAGGTTTGTCATCAGTCTCAAGGAATGCCTATGAACGTAACCCGAAAAGAGCAGCGCATTATTCAGCGCGCGCTGAACGCCTGGCAGGCCAGCGGGGAGTTAACCCCGGCAGACAGCCAGCGGCTGGCGCAAACGCTGCGCGTCTCCCCCTTCGACTGGCGGCGCCTGAGCCGCTATGCCTTCTGGACCGCGCTGGCCTGCGTGCTGATTGCTCTGGGCAGTCTGTTCGCCGACAATGAACTGGTGGCGTGGCTGCTGAGCCTGTTCAGCCGCTCGGCGCTGACGCGGATCCTGCTGCCTGCGCTGCTGGCGGTGGCCTGCTACGCCTGGGGTTTTCGCCGCCAGCGGCGGGAAACGCAGTGGCACTACAGCACCGAGGCGATTTTGTTTCTGGGCGTTGTCTTTACCGCGGTGGCGCTATGGCAGCTTGGCGAACGGCTGGATAACGGCAGCGGCCATATCGCGCCGCTGTTTCTGGCCGGATGCGTGATTTACGGCGCTATCGGCTATGCTGCCCGCTCCGGGCTGGTGTGGCTCTTTTTTCTGCTGGCGCTGGGCAACTGGTTTGGCGCGGAAACCGGCTATGTCTCGGGGTGGGGCGCCTACTGGCTGGGCATGAACTACCCGATTCGCTTCGTCCTGTTCGGCGGCGCGCTGCTGGCGCTCTGCTACGGCGCGCAGTCCCTGCTTCGCCAGCGGCAGCTGTTTACCGTCAGCAAGGCGATGGGCCTCACGTATCTGTTTATTGCGCTGTGGATCCTGTCGATTTTAGGTAATTACGACGCTGACAGCTGGTACAACGTGAGCCAGGCGCGACTCCTGCCGTGGGGGCTGCTGTTTGCCGCGGCGGCTGGCGTCTGCATTTTTATCAGTCTGAAAACCGATGACGCAATGCTGCGCGGCTTCGGGTTAACCTTCCTGGCGATCAATCTCTATACCCGCTTCTTTGAGTTTTTCTGGAACGGGATGCACAAGGTGCTGTTTTTCCTGATCCTTGCCGTCTCGCTGGCGGTGATTGGCCGTTATGCCGAGCGCATCTGGCACGCGGGTGAAAGGCAGGTGGAGAACAACTAACCTCGCTTTGAGAACGCTAACCACTCAGGCCGCGCTAAGTCGCGGCTTTTTTTCGTCCATGATTCCAGTTTCAGCACGTTTTTCTGCGATTGGCAGCAAATGCGCATACGCTTGCCGGGCATCGGCAAAATTAGCCTTTAAGGCAATTTGCCTTATATGCTAACATTTAGAGGAAGGGAGTCTGATGTTCAGAATGGTTGTGCACGTGGACGTTAAAAAGGAATTGCAGGCGCTTCCGGCCATTGTCCAGGCGAAGATGATCAGGCAATTAGACAAGTTACGCCAAAATCCCACCGCGCTGAGAGAACCTGATAGTAAACCGCTGGGGCAGGGGCTATTCGAAATTCGGGCGTTAGGTTCGGTACAGGGGCGGGGGATTTACGTTTTTCAGCAAGGCAAGACGCTCTTTCTGCTACGGGTTTTTGTCAAGAAAACGCAAAAAACCCCGTCATCGGAAATTCGCCTGGCGCTGAAGCGATTAGAGGAGATGCGCAATGAGTAAAAAGATCATTGACTGGGATACGTTAAAAACGGAACTGCTCAGCCAGCCTGAGGTTCAGGCTGCGTTCGATGCGCAAGAACGTCAACATCGATTACGTACTATGCTGGCGCAATGGCGCGAGCAGGCGGGGCTGACCCGAGCCCAGGTGGCGCAGAGGATGGGGGTGAGTGCGCCAACGGTCTCCAGAATGGAAGCCAATATCACCCGCGCCAGTCTGGATACCTTAACGCGATACGCGTTAGCCTGCGGTATAAAGCACCCGCAAGTTTTACTTTATTAAATTAACGCGCCCGGCGGCGCTGCGCTTGCGCGGGCCTACGGTGAGGGCTAACCAGCTGATATAGACATGGTTATGTAGGCCGGGTCAGGCGTAGCCGCCACCCGGCACTGACAAGCGACACCACAGGCGCCCGGTTAAAGGCGCCTTGTGGGGAGATTAGATCTCGGTAATGGTCGTCGACTGCGGCAGACGCGACTTCGGCAGGGAGGCGTTAAAGTCTTCAACGCTATGATGGCCGACCGGGACCACCACCAGGCTGGTGTAGCCCTGGGCTTTCAGGTCAAATTCCTCATCGAGGATCGCAAAATCAACCCCTTCAATCGGCACGGCGTCGAGACCCATCGCCGCTACGCCCAGCAGGAAATTGCCGACGTTGAGATACACCTGCTTCGCCATCCACTGATCGTCATCCTTCAGCTCTTTGCGGTGCATATCGGCAAAGAAAGTGCGACCCTTGTGGTTAGCGGCTTTTGCGTCCGGGGTGGCGAAACGGCCATCGGCCTCTTCCTGATCCACGACGCGCTGCAGCCAGGCGTCGTCCATCGCGGTTTTCGCGCAGAACACCACCACGTGCGAGGCGTCGAGAATTTTACGTTCGTTGAACACGTAGGTACCGCTGGCGGCTTTCGCCACGCGGGCTTTCCCTTCATCGGTGCTGGCGACGATAAAGTGCCACGGCTGGGAGTTGGTGCTAGACGGGCTGTACTGCAGCAGCGTTTTCAGCTGTTCCGCTTCCCCGGCAGTCAGCTTTTTCGTGGCGTCAAAGGCCTTGGTGGAATAGCGCTTCAAAGCGACCGATACGATATCCATAACTCTTCCTCACAGTTTACAGCACCTTACCGGTGCGTTCAGGAGAGGAAGAGTACAGCGAAGATCGCCAAATGATAAGGGTGAAAAATGCGATAACACTTATCGCGTTTGGCTGAAAATCAGCGCGGACGCAGGCGCTGCTGGGCCTTTTTGCTCAGCTTGTTCACCACCTGATGCCATGAGTCGTCAATCAGCTCGGCCAGCAGATCCTCGCTGATGTCGTCCCCCGGCACCACCGTGATCCAGTGTTTCTTGTTCATATGGTAGCCTGGTTCGATACTGCGATAAATTTCCTGATTGAGCAGCGACTTCTGCGGCTCGGCCTTGAGGTTGACCAGCGCCCGGCCGCGAATGGTCATGGTGATCATAAAGATGCGGCCGTCGACCTTAAACACGTCGTACTCCGGTCCAAAGGGCCAGCAGTGCTCGGTAAACGGGTAGGTCAGGGCGATACGGTGGGCGCAGGGGTGCAGCGTTTCCGGCGTCATTTGGCGTCCGCCTCATGCAGGGCGTTCCACATGGCTTCAAAGCCAAGGGCGATAATCTCCCGGGCGCGCTGCGGATCGTGGCTGGCGAATTCGATAGTGGTTTCCGCCAGCGACAGAAACAGGGCATCGCCAAAGGCGCGATACGCTTCGCTGAGGAATATCTCTTTCACCGACAGTTGGCACATTTCGTTGAGCTCCGGAAAGCTCTCTTTCACCTGGCGGCGGGTTTCGTCCGTGATGCGCTCGCTGAGCGCCATCCGGCGGATCGCCTTGTGCTCCATCGGGTTGCGCACGCCCCAGTCGATATAGCTGTTCCAGATATTGCGCGCGTTCTCTTTCGGGCGCTTTTCGTCCGGATCCAGCCCGGCGATCATCATCCGCACCAGGCGCAGCTTAATGGCGAGGTACAGTTCGTTGAGCAACTCATCCTTGGTGGCGAAATAGCGAAACAGCGTCCCCTCGGCAACCCCGGCGCTGCGGGCGATGGCCGACGTTGAGGCGGCGATGCCGGACTGGGCGAAAGCCGCGGCGGCAGCTTCCAGTAACGCTTGCTTTTTATCTTCACTCTTTGGACGAGCCACTACATTTTTCCTCACGCAGGTTTAAACAAACCGCCGATCTTTGCACGTCTGACCAGGTCGCTGCAACGGCGGAACGCAAAAATTGAAAATCGTCTTGACGACTTTCATCACATTCCTAATAATGAGTGCGTACTCACTCATAATCAAGTTATATCATAAAGCCTCCGGGATGGGGGCTTTTGTCTGGTCAGGATATGAACCGTGTCACTTTCAGCGTGGTCGCCATCATGTTACTCGCAGCAGCAACGACATTGCCGTTTGTCCTCAATGCCGGTTTTGGTAAGGCGCCGCAGGGGGCACAGCTTAGCCAGGTGGAAGCGTCTCCCCACTACCGGGACGGCCAGTTCCATAACCAGCTGCCCACGCCGGGATTTACCGGGCAGAAAAATATGCTGGCGGCGTGGTGGGATTTTTTGATGACCAAACGGGAAAACGCCCGTCCCGCGCAGCCGCTGCCGCTGGTGAAAACCGACCTGGCGACGCTGCCCCTCGGGCAGGACGTGATGGTCTGGCTCGGCCACTCTTCCTGGTATCTGCAGCTGGCGGGAAAACGCATCCTGATCGACCCGGTGTTCAGCGATTACGCGGCGCCGTTCTCCTTTATCAATAAAGCCTTCCCCGGCGATTATCCGTGGCGGGCGGAAGGGATGCCGGAGATCGATCTGCTGATCGTCTCCCACGATCACTACGACCATCTGGATTACGCCACCATCCGCGCTCTGCTGCCGAAAATTAAGCGGGTCATTACGCCGCTGGGGGTTGGTTCACACCTGCGCTACTGGGGAATGGACGGGGCGCTGATTACCGAAGCGGACTGGCAGCAGGCGATTCCGGTTAGCGATGAGCTCAGCGTCCACGTCCTGCCGGCGCGGCACTTTTCCGGCCGTGGGCTGAAGCGCAACCAGACGCTGTGGGCCAGTTTTCTGTTCGTTACCCCGCAGCAAAAGATTTATTACAGCGGCGACAGCGGGTATGGGCCGCACTTTAAAGCGATAGGCGATGAGTTCGGTCCGATCGATCTGGCGATCATGGAGAACGGACAGTATGACCAGGACTGGAAATATATCCACATGATGCCGGATGAAACGGCTCAGGCTGCTGACGACCTGCGCGCTGGCGCGGTGCTGCCTGGGCATGCAGGACGATTCGTTTTGGCGAAACACAGCTGGGATGAACCGTATCAACGGCTGGCGGCTGCCAGCGAAGGAAGGGCCTGGCGTCTGCTGACGCCTGTGCAGGGCGAGCCGGTGTGGGTCGCCGATAAGACGCAATCATTTAACGCCTGGTGGCGCTAAGCGCCAGTGCAGCATCAGAGGAGAGAGCATATGACGATTTCCGCTCAGGTGATTGACACTATCGTCGAGTGGATTGATGACAACCTGCATCAACCGCTGCGTATTGATGATATCGCTCGCCATGCCGGGTATTCGAAATGGCATCTGCAACGGCTGTTTTTACAGTATAAAGGGGAGAGCCTGGGGCGCTATATACGCGAAAGGAAGCTGCTGCTGGCCGCCCGCGATCTGCGCGACACCGATCAGCGGGTCTACGATATCTGCCTGAAGTATGGCTTCGATTCACAACAGACCTTTACCCGCGTCTTCACCCGGACCTTCAATCTGCCGCCGGGCGCCTACCGTAAAGAGAACCACAGCCGCGCCCACTGAGGCGCGCCCTTCCTGATTTAGCGTTCGAGGGAAAACCAGCGACGCCACACCCAGCGCAGCACCAGATACTCAATGGCGCCCAGCGCCAGGAACCACAGACAAAACAGCACGGTATAAAGCTGGTTGAGATCCATCATATGGAATGTCTCAACCAGCTTTTGCGCCAGCGTCAGGCCCAGCGACGGCGCGGGCAACAGCAGACAGGAGAGCAGGGCCAGCAGTAAGATCCCGGCGGCGGAGAGGAGCGTTTCCAGCGGATGTTTCATGTCATGTTAATCATCAGTTAAAAAACATATTGTCCGGCAAAATAACACCTAACGCAATATGCTTTGTATTTTACTCGCCTTAATACGCCTCTTTTTAATATTATTGCCTGCATTGTCTTCTCGTGTTAATTAATCTGAAATAATTTGTAATTAAATTAAAATTCGTTGCTTGTAAATTAACGTCATTATTATGCCAGCGCTTTTACAAAACTATAAGTGCTATACCCAACCAGCGTGGCAGCGATGATGGCCAGCAGGATGTACAGCGCCAGACGGCGTCCGCGGTAGATTCCAAACATATTTGACCTCGTTTAGTTTTGGTTTATTAATATTCTGTAATAGTTGGTTTGTGGAATTAACTTACCACATATTTTTTATTTTGCGAAAAATTTAGGCTTGTAATGGTTCACATTTTTATCGGCTTTTTCGCCACCTTTTATTGCATTGGCCAGGAATGATTTCAGGCTTTCCGACTCACGGAATTTATAAGGAAAATGTAATTTGACCAAGATGAATAACCCAAAGTTTACGACGCCCTCGGGCGACACCGCGCCACGGCAGGTCTGGCAGCAGACCGTTGACGCAGTGCTGGCGCAGACCAAAAGCCAGGCCGCTGGGTTAAGTTCCGCAGATGCCGCCGAGCGCCTGAATACCTGCGGGCCGAACGCACTGCCGGAAAAGAAGGGAAAACCGGCCTGGCTGCGCTTTCTCGCCCACTTTAACGACGTACTGATTTATGTGCTGCTGGCCGCCGCGGCGCTCACCGCCATCATGGGTCACTGGGTCGATACCCTGGTGATCCTTGGCGTGACGGTGATTAACGCCCTGATCGGCCATATCCAGGAGAGCAACGCCGAAAAATCCCTGCAGGGGATCCGCAACATGCTCTCCAGCGATGCCCGCGTCCAGCGTAACGGCAAACATGAGACTATCCCGACGCGCGACCTGGTTCCGGGGGATATCGTTATCCTGCGCGCCGGCGACCGCGTGCCGGCGGATATGCGGCTGATTGAAACGCACAACCTGCGGGTGGAAGAGGCGATCCTCACCGGCGAGTCGACGGTGGTGGATAAAATCACCGACGCGCTGGAGGGCGACCTGCCGCTGGGCGACCGGGTGAATATGGTCTTCTCCGGGACCACCGTCAGCGCCGGCGGCGGCGTCGGCGTGGTGACCGCCACCGGCGCGCAGACCGAACTCGGCCATATCAACCAGATGATGGCGGGCATTGAGAAGCACCGCACCCCGCTGCTGGTGCAGATGGATAAGCTCGGCAAAGCGATTTTCGTCATTATCCTCGCCATGATGGTGGCGCTGTTTATTTTCAGCCTCGCGTTGCGGGACATCCCGATGGGCGAACTGCTGCTGTCGCTGATTAGCCTGGCGGTGGCCGCGGTACCGGAGGGGCTGCCGGCGATCATCTCGATTATTCTGTCGCTCGGCGTCCAGACGATGGCGCGCAAGCGGGCGATTATCCGTAAGCTGCCGACCGTGGAAACCCTCGGCGCCATGACCGTGGTCTGCTCGGATAAAACCGGCACCCTGACGATGAACGAAATGACCGTCAAGGCGATCATCACCGCCGACTGCTGCTATCGGGTGGAAGGCGACAGCTATGAGCCGCAGGGGAGGATCTTCCTTGAGGGGAGCGATGAGCCCGTGCAGGTTCAGCCGGGTACCGTGCTGGAGACCTGGCTGCGCACCATCGACCTGTGCAACGACAGCCAGCTTACCCAGGATGAGCGCGGCCTGTGGGGGATCACCGGCGGGCCGACCGAAGGGGCGCTGAAGGTGCTGGCGGCGAAAGCGCAGCTCCCGGCGGTGGAGGCCCGTCTGGTGGCCAAGATCCCCTTTGACTCGCAGTACAAATATATGTCGACGCTGCAGCACATTGATGGCGATGCCCGGGTGTTAATCACCGGTGCGCCGGACGTCATCTTCGGCATGTGCCGCGAGCAGATGACCCGCCAGGGCGCGGTGCCCTTCGAGGCGCAGTACTGGGAAGAGGAGATGGCGCGCTTCGCCCGTCAGGGGCTGCGCATGGTGGCGGCGGCCTGTAAGCCGGCCAGCGTTGATGCCACCACGCTGAACCATGAGGACCTGCAGGAGGGACTGATTTTCCTCGGCATCGCCGGGATGATGGATCCCCCGCGTCCGGAAGCGATTGACGCTATCCACGCCTGCCAGACCGCCGGCATCCGCGTGAAGATGATCACCGGCGACCACCCGCAGACGGCGATGAGCATCGGCCAGATGCTGGGGATCACCAACAGCAGCCAGGCCATGACCGGCTACCAGCTGGAGCACATGGACGATGCGGCGCTGGCGAAGGCGGCGGTGGAGTACGACATCTTTGCCCGCACCAGCCCGGAGCATAAGCTGCGCCTGGTGAAAGCCCTGCAGGATAACGGCGAAGTGGTCGGCATGACCGGCGACGGCGTCAACGACGCGCCGGCGCTGCGCCAGGCCGACGTGGGTATCGCCATGGGCATCAAAGGCACCGAAGTCACCAAAGAGGCGGCTGACATGGTGTTGACCGATGATAACTTCGCCACCATCGCCAGCTCGGTAAAAGAGGGCCGTCGGGTCTATGACAACCTGAAGAAGACCATCCTCTTCATCATGCCGACCAACCTGGCGCAGGGGCTGCTGATCATCATCGCCCTGCTGGCGGGGAACATGATTCCGCTGACCCCGGTGCTGATCCTGTGGATGAACATGGCGACGTCGGCGACGCTCTCCTTCGGCCTGGCCTTTGAGGCCGCGGAGCGCAACGTGATGAACCGCCCGCCGCGTAAAACCGGCCAGCACGTGATGGATGGTTTCGCCGTGTGGCGGGTGGCTTTCGTCGGGTCGATGATCGCGATTGCCGCCTTTATCCTTGAGGCCTGGCTGGCGCCGCGCGGCCACAGTCCGGAGTTTATCCGCACCGTGCTGCTGCAGATGCTGGTGACGGCTCAGTGGGTCTACATGATCAACTGCCGCAGCAGCGACAGCTTCTCCCTGAGCATGGGCCTGCTGCGCAATAAAGGCATCTGGCTGGTGACCGGTGTCCTGCTGCTGATGCAGCTGGTGATTATCTATGTCCCGCTGATGCAGAACATGTTTGGCACGGAAGCGCTGCCGCTGCGCTACTGGTTTGTCACCCTGGTCATCGGCATCGCCATGTTCCTGGTGGTGGAAGTCGAGAAGCGTCTGACGCGCCGGTTCCGCAAAACGGCCTGATCGATCTCGCGCGCCTGGCTGCAGGCGCGCGTTACTTTCGCAAGGATCCTCTATGATTAACACCTTTCGCTTTGCGCTGCTGGCCTGCGTCCTGGGCGGCAGCGCCCTGACGGCGACCGCCGCGCCGGCGGTGCCGGTCCGCGTCGCCACGGTAGAACGGGCTCCTCACGCTGAAGAACGCGCCATCCCCGGGCGGGTCGAGGCGATCCGCGCCGTCGACATTCGCGCACGCACCGAAGGGGTGATTGTTCAGCGCCACTTCCAGGACGGGCAGTATGTGACCGAGGGCGACCTGCTGTTTACCCTCGACGACGCGCAGCCCCGCGCGGCGCTGGCCCTGGCGCAGGCCGAGCTGAAAAGCGCCGAAGCCTCGTTACGCCAGTCGCAGCAGCTGCTCACTCGCTATGAGCGGCTCATCAACAACCACTCCATCAGCCGCAACGACCTCGACACGGCCCGGATGCAGCGCGACGTCGCCGCCGCCGCCGTGCAGCAGGCGAAAGCCCGCGTCGAGGCTCAGCAGATTGTGCTCGGTTATACCCGGATTGCGGCGCCGGTGACCGGGCGGGTGGGCCACAGCGCCTTTCACGTCGGGACGCTGGTCAACCCGTCCAGCGGGGTGCTGGCGGACATCGTGCAGCTCGATCCGGTACGGGTGTCGTTTGCCCTCGACGAAGCCGCGTTTTTCAGCAAAACCGGCCAGCATGCCGACATCCACGCCCTGAAGCAGGCATGGCTGGCGCAAATTGACGTGGATGGCAAACGGCGCGACGGCGTGTTGACCTCCATCGATAACCGGATCGACGCCCGCACCGGCAGCGTGGCGGTGCGGGCGGAGTTTGCCAATCCGCAGCACCGTCTGCTGCCGGGCGGCAGCGTGACGATCCTGTTCCGTCCGCAAGCGCTGTCGTCGCGGGTGATGATCCCGGCTGCCGCCGTGCAGCAGGATCCGCAGGGCTTTTTCAGCTGGGTGCTGAAGCCGGACCACACCGCCGGGCAGCGTCGTCTGACCCTTGCGGGGCAACAGGGGCAGCAGTTTGCGGTCGAGAAAGGGCTGCAGGCGGGCGAGCAGGTGATCACTGACGGCGCGCAGCGGCTGCGCGAAGGCGCCGCGGTGCAGGTGCTGAACTAGCTAAGGAGAGGGGATGCTGACCTTTTTTATCCGTCGTCCGCGATTTGCGATGGTGATCGCGCTGCTGCTGACCTTTGTCGGCGCGGTATCGCTGAAGCTGATCCCGGTGGAGCAGTACCCGGCGATCACGCCCCCGGTGGTGAACGTCACCGCCAGCTGGCCGGGCGCCAGCGCGTCAGACGTGGCGGAGGCCATCGCCGCCCCGCTGGAGACCCAGCTCAACGGCGTCGATCATATGCTGTATATGGAGTCCACCAGCTCGGACGAGGGGACGTACCGCCTGAGTATCACCTTCGCGGCAGGCACCGATGCCGATCTGGCGGCGATCGACGTGCAAAACCGGGTGGCGCAGGCGCTGGCGCAACTTCCGGCGGAAGTGCAGCAGAATGGCGTCCAGGTGCGCAAGCGCGCCAGCAACCTGCTGATGGGGGTAAGCCTTTACTCGCCGCTGGGCACGCTGTCGCCGCTGTTTGTCAGCAATTACGCCAGCACCCAGGTGCGCGAGGCGCTGGCCCGCCTGCCCGGCGTCGGCGAGGTGCAGATGTTTGGCGCCCGGGATTACAGCATGCGCATCTGGCTGCGCCCGGACCGCATGAACGCCCTCAACATCACCACGGATGACGTTGCCCAGGCGCTGCGCGAGCAGAATGTGCAGGGGGCGGCGGGGCAGGTGGGCACCCCGCCGGTGTTCAACGGCCAGCAGCAGACGCTGACCATCAACGGACTGGGGCGTCTGAACGAGGCGGCCAGCTTTGGCGAGATTATCCTCCGCCGCGGCGCGCAGGGGCAGCTGGTGCGCCTCGCCGACGTGGCGACCATCGAGCTGGGCGCCCGCAGCTACAGCTCCGGCGCGCAGCTGAACGGTAAAGCGTCGGCCTATCTGGGGATCTATCCGACGCCTACCGCCAACGCCCTGCAGGTCGCCAGCGCGGTGCGCGCGGAGCTTAACCGCCTGCACACTCGCTTTCCGGCGGATCTCACCTGGGAGGTGAAGTTCGATACCACCCGCTTTGTGGCGGCGACGATCAAAGAGATCGGCGTCTCGCTGGCGCTGACCCTGCTGGCGGTGGTGGTGGTGGTGTCGCTGTTCCTGCAGAGCTGGCGGGCGACGCTGATCGTGGCCCTGGCGATCCCGGTGTCACTGATCGGCACCTTTGCGGTGCTCTATCTGCTGGGCTACAGCGCCAACACCCTCAGCCTGTTCGCGATTATTCTCGCCCTGACGATGGTGGTGGATGACGCCATTGTGGTGGTGGAGAATGTCGAAACCAAAATGGCGGAAGGACTGGATCGCCTGCAGGCCACCGCCCAGGCGCTGCGGCAGATCGCCGGGCCGGTGATCGCCACGACCCTGGTGCTGTTGGCGGTGTTTGTGCCGGTGGCGCTGCTCCCGGGGATCGTCGGCGAGCTGTATCGGCAGTTTGCCGTGACGCTCTCCACCGCGGTGGCCCTGTCGAGCCTGGTGGCGTTAACCCTGACCCCGGCCCTCTGCGCGCTGCTGCTGCGCCCGCGACCCGCCCGGCCGGCGGCAGTGTGGCGGGCGTTTAACCGTCTTCTCGACGGCACCCGCGACGGCTATGGCCGGCTGGTGGGGTGGATGAACCGCCGCCCGTGGCTGGCGCTGGCGGCGACGGTGGCGGCGGGCGCGCTGGTGGCGTTCAGCTTCACCTCGATGCCGAAAGGCTTCCTGCCGCAGGAAGATCAGGGCTACCTGTTTGCCAGTGTGCAGCTGCCGGAGGCGGCGTCGCTGGAGCGCACCGAATCGGTGATGGCCCAGGCGCGCAAGCTGCTGGCGGCTAACCCGGCGGTGGAGGATGTGATTCAGGTGTCCGGCTTCAACATTCTCAACGGCACCAGCGCCGCTAACGGCGGGTTTATCTCGGTGATGCTCAAGGACTGGCATCAGCGGCCGCCGCTGGATACGGTGATGGCGGATATTCAGCGCCAGCTGCTGTCGCTGCCGGAGGCGACGATCATGACCTTCGCGCCGCCGACCCTGCCGGGCCTGGGCAATGCCTCGGGGTTTGATCTGCGCATTCTTGCGCAGGCCGGTCAGTCGTCGGCGGAGCTGGAGCAGGTGACGCGGGAGATCCTTCAGCTGGCGAACCAGCATCCGCAGCTGAGCCGGGTATTTACCACCTGGAGCAGCAACGTGCCGCAGCTGACCCTGACGGTCGACCGCGATCGGGCGGCGCTGCTGGATGTGCCGGTGGCGCAGATCTTCAGCAGCCTGCAGACGGCGTTCGGCGGCACGCGCGCCGGCGATTTCAGTCTTAACAACCGTGTCTATCATGTGGTGATGCAAAATGAGATGCAGTGGCGCGAGCGGGCTGAGCAGATTAGCGAGCTGTACGTCCGCAGCCGCGACGGCGAGCGGGTGCGGCTGAGCAATCTGGTCACCATTACGCCGACGGTGGGGGCGCCGTTTATTCAGCAGTACAACCAGTTCCCGTCCGTGTCGGTGAGCGGTTCAGCGGCCGAGGGGGTCAGCAGCCGCACGGCGATGGCGGCCATGGAGCAGATTTTGCAGGCCCATCTGCCGCCGGGGTATGACTACGCCTGGAGCGGGATCTCCTGGCAGGAGCAGCAGACCGGCAATCAGGCGGTGTGGATCGTGCTGGCGGCGGTGGCGATGGCGTGGCTGTTCCTGGTGGCGCAGTATGAAAGCTGGACGCTGCCGGCGAGCGTCATGCTCTCGGTGCTGTTCGCCATCGGCGGAGCGCTGGTCTGGCTGTGGACGGCGGGCTATGCCAACGATGTGTATGTCCAGATAGGGCTGGTGCTGCTGATCGCCCTGGCGGCGAAGAATGCGATTCTGATCGTTGAGTTCGCCCGCAGCCGGCGCGAGGAGGGGCTGTCGATAGTCGACGCCGCGCGCGAGGGCGCCACCCGCCGCTTCCGCGCGGTGATGATGACCGCGGTGTCGTTTATTATCGGCATCATGCCGATGATGCTCGCCACCGGCGCCGGGGCGCAGAGTAGGCGGATCATCGGCACCACGGTGTTCAGCGGGATGCTGGTGGCGACGATGGTTGGCATCCTGTTTATTCCTTCGCTGTATGTGCTGTTTCAGCGTATGCGCGAGTGGGCGCATCGGCGGGGGTAAGCGCGGCGCTACCGGTCGGTAACGGGGATACCCCAGGCTACAACGACTACCGGGCGGTCCCCTCTCCCTTTGGGGAGAGCCGGGGTTAGGGGGAATTTTCCGTTCACGTTGCGTTTGGCAGAAAAGGGTAGTCCTTCGCTGGTGAACGGGTAAAGGGGGAGAAAACCGTCTCCCCCTTTACAATCCCCCCGGTCCCGCAGAGAAATCGGTGCTGCGCACTACGCTCACCTCCCGGTCGTCCGCCTGCGGTCGGCTCAACTCGATACTACTCGTCCCATCCCTGGGACTCGCCCCTGCGGGGCCAGCGCAAGCGCTGTTCAAAATTGCTCCCGGCAATTTTGTCGTGTCTCGAATCGCCTCTGGCCGCCCTCCGTGGCGGCCAGCCCGACCTCCGGTTCGCCGATTTCAGCGGGAATCGGCTCCGCTGCACGCCCGTAGTTTTCAGAGGCCATACCATAGCGATCAGAATATATACGTTAAAAATTGTATGTGCCTTTCTCCGTGGCCCCGCTGTGTATACCGGGGCTGCAACGACTACCGGGCGGTCCTCTCTCCTCTGGGGGAGAGCCGATTTCAGCGGGAATCGACCCCGCTGCACGCCCGTAGTTTTCAGGGCCATACCATAGCGAGCAGACTTTGTAGGCCCGGTAAGCGCAGCGCCACCGGGCAAGGACATCGGGCACGGCGGCAATCCCTTGCCCGGCCTGTCGTTAATTTATTCACTCTCCTGGCTGGAATGGCCGCCCCCAAACGCGCCCGCTATTTCCTCTCCACCGTTATCATGGTCACGAACGGATGATACTGCCACGGCACGCTGCCGCCTTTGCGGTACATCTTCGACAGGGTGCCGTCGAGATAAAGCATCTGCCGTACCCCAAGTTTTGACTGCGCATAGCAGGCAAAATCATAGAAGTTGGTTTCGCGATCGCTGAGCATAAACACCACCCGGCCCTGCTTATCGATGCCAACGCCGTTGCGCAGTTTGCGCGAGCTGGCGGAGGGCTTCAGCCGCCAGTTGATAGCGCCATTTTCAATCAGCATTGGGCCGGACTGCACCGCATAGCGGATGGCGGGAGAGCGTTTAAACGCCGGCAGCGGCACGATTTTCGCCCGGCCGTTCTCCACCAGGAATACGCCGCCGGGGCGGATAAAGAAGTTCCCGCCGCCGGCGGAGCGGTTTACCGGCGTCAGGCGCTTGCCGTCTTCGATATACAGCCCCAGCGGCGCGTAGGCCTTATCGTAAATGCCGCCGTTCATCGCCATCTGCACCCGGCCATCGCCATCGATACCCGCCAGCAGCGAACGCAGGGAACCCCAGGCTTTGCCGTGCCGATCCTGCCAGTACATCGCAATGCGCTCTTTCTGCGCATCCACCCGATAGCTCTGCAGGGTCAGCGTCGGGTCGGTGAGGGTACAGGCGGCGCTGGCGAGGGTGGCCAGGGGCAGCAGCGCCAGGGGGAGCAGGCAGCGTAATAACATGGGCGGTCCTTTCTATGGTCTGCGCCGAGTATACCCGCCTCGCTGTCTTATGCCGCCCAAATCTCACAGTGTTTTTGCACCAGCCCGGAAAGCGAACCGCCGTTGGCGATAAACTCGCGCATCTGCTGCGCTTCGCTGTGCGACGATTTCGCCTGGCGAACCACCGCCTCCAGCGCCGCCGTCGCCTTCAGCTGATGGGCGAAAGGAGCCAGCCGGTCGGCGAGCTGCAGGATCTCCTGGCGGATGCTGCGCTGCTCCCCGCCGCGCACATCGGTGAGAGTCCCGTCCAGCCCGTAGCGGCAGGCCTGATAGCGGTTAAAAGGGTACAGCAGATAATCGTCAGGCTGGTGCTTAAAAGGACGCTCCGTCAACAGCCAGCAGGCCAGGGTCTGAATAAAGCCGGCGATGTGGATCGCCTGGGCGAGGGTCAGGGGGGTATCCATCACCCGCACCTCGACGGTACCAAACTGCGGGCTGGGGCGAATATCCCAGTGCAGATCCTTCATGCTGTCGATCATGCTGGTGTAGCTCAGCTGGCGGAACAGGCGACGAAACCCCTGCCAGTCGGCCACCCACGGCATCGGGCCGTTGTCGGGATAAGAGGAGAAGCGGTTGAGGCGCGAACAGGCGAAGCGGCTGTCGGTGCTGTCGAACCACGGTGAGGCGGCGTTGAGGGCGATGAAATGCGGCACAAAGCGCGACAGGCCGTGCAGCAGATAGATGGCGTCGTCGCCGCTCTGGCAGCCGACGTGCACATGCTGGCCAAAGACCGTCGCCTGCTGCGCCAGATAGCCAAAATGCTCGACGGTTTTGACATAGCGCGGATTGTCGCTGATCTGCTGGCGCTGCCAGGCATGAAAGGGGTGCGAACCGCCGCCGCAGATCTGCAGATGATGATGCAGCGCCGCGCGCTGGACCGCCTGCTGGATGGCGCTGAGCTGGGCTTGCGCATGGCTGATGTCGCGACACACCCCGGTGGCGATCTCCAGCATGCTCTCGGTGATATCGTGCTTGGCTTCTCCCACGGTCAGTTCATGCTGGACGTCGGCAATCAGAGTCGAGGCATCCTGGCTGAGGTCGTAACCCGGCGGGTTCACCACCTGCAGCTCCAGTTCGATACCGAGGGTAAACGGATCGGAGCGGTGAAAATCGGCTAATGGCATAGTCTCTCCCGGTCGATGTGTTCTCTGAAGTATAGAAGGGATTGTTCCCGGCGGAGAATACGCCGCGGCGGGGGAGGGGGAAGCATAAAAAGTGACGCGACGTGATTATTTAAATTTTGCGATATAGCGACTGGTGCAATTCTGCAACATATTTCCCGCTGGCGGTGCGGCAGAATAAGGTTGAATTATTTTCCCATAATTATCATGGTGATAATATAAGTCCTTCTTATTTTATCGGTCGGTTTTGTCCTATTTCCGCCCGCACCAGAACTGGTACGCATTTTGCCTGTTAATCAGTGACACTTTATTTAACAGGGATCATGTGATGCACAAAACGACGTTATTTTCGCGTGCCGGTCGTCTCGCCGTGGCGGTGAGCGGCGCACTGGCCCTGGCGGGCGCCGCCTTACCTGCCAACGCCTCCACGCTGCGGATCGCCATGACCGCCGCGGATATTCCGTTGACCCTCGGCCAGCCGGATCAGGGCTATGAGGGCAACCGCTTTACCGGCATCCCGCTGTACGACGCGCTGGTGGAGTGGGATCTGTCGCAAGGGGAAAAGCCCAGCGGTCTGGTGCCGGGGCTGGCGACCGAGTGGCACATCGATCCGCAGAACACCCGCCGCTGGATTTTCACCCTGCGTCCGGGGGTGAAATTTCATGATGGGAGCGAGGTGAACGCCGACGCCATCGTCTGGAACGTGGATAAGGTGCTCAATAAAGCAGCGCCACAGTACGCCCCGGGTCAGATCGGCAACACCCTGTCGCGGATGCCGACCCTCGCCGGCGCGGAGAAAATTGACGATCACACCGTGGCGCTGACCACCTCGGAACCGGACGCGCTGCTGCCGTACAACATCACCAACCTGTTTATTGTCTCGCCCACGGCGTGGCAGAAGCAGTATGACGCGGTGCCGGCCAGCGCGGGCGATAGCGCCGCGCGCAGCAAACAGGCGTGGACCGCCTTCGCCGCCCATGCGGTGGGCAGCGGCCCGTTCAAACTGGAGAAGCTGGTGCCGCGTCAGCAGCTGATCCTCGCGAAAAATCCCGACTACTGGAATAAAGATCGCATTCCCCGGGTGGATAAGGTGGTGCTGATCCCCTTGCCGGAGGCTAACGCCCGCACCGCGGCGCTGCTGTCGAAGCAGGTGGACTGGATTGAAGCCCCGGCGCCGGACGCCATCGATCAGATCAAGTCTCAGGGTTTTCACCTCTACGCCAACACCCAGCCGCACCTGTGGCCCTGGCAGTTCTCCTTTGAAAAAGGATCCCCGTGGCAGGACATTCGGGTGCGTAAAGCGGCCAACCTGTGTCTGAACCGCGCCGAGCTGAAGAGCTACCTCGGCGGCTATATGACCGAGGCCACCGGGGTCTACGAGGCCGACAGCCCGTGGCATGGCAAACCCACCTTCCAGATCAAATATGACCCGGACGCCGCCCGTCAGCTGATGACCGAGGCCGGATACAGCGCCGGCAAGCCGCTGCACGTCACGGTGGCGACCTCGGCTTCCGGCTCCGGGCAGATGCAGCCCTTGCCGATGAACGAGTATATCCAGCAGAGCCTGAAGAGCTGCTTCTTCAATGTGGATATCAAAGTGGTGGAATGGAACACCCTGTTCACCAACTGGCGTCTGGGCGCCCGGGATCCCTCGGCAAAAGGGATCGACGCGATCAACGTCAGCGCCGCGGTCAACGATCCCTATTTTGGCCTGATCCGCTTCTCCACCGCCAAAGCGTTTCCGCCGGTGGCGACCAACTGGGGCTACTTCTCCACTCCGGAGACGGAAAAACTGGCCGCCGCCGTCAAGCACGCCTTTACCCCGGAAGCGATGAATAAAGCCGCCGGCGAGCTACACGCCGCGCTGGTGGATCAGGTGCCGTTCCTGTTTGTCGCCCACGACGTCGGGCCGCGCGCGATTTCGCCCGCGGTGACCGGGGTGGTGCAACCGCAGAGCTGGTTTATCGACCTCAGTCTGGTGAGCAAAAAAGAGTAATCGCGAAAGGGGCGACCGATGATCAATACGCTGCTATACCGCATTCTGCTGGCTATCCCCACCATGCTTGGGGTGGCGGTGATCTGTTTCATGCTGGTGCAGATAGCGCCTGGCGACCCGCTGGTGTCGGTAATGCCGCCGGACGCTTCGGAGGCGCTGCGCCAGACGTTGATGCAGGCTTACGGCTTTGATAAGCCGCTGCCCCTGCAGTTTATCCACTGGCTGTGGCGGGCGCTGCACGGCGACCTCGGTATGTCGGTCGCCACCGGCCGCCCGGTTATTGACGAGGTGATGACCGCGGTAAGCTACTCCCTGCGCCTGGCGCTGCTGGCGACGGCGATCGGTTTCGTCCTCGGCAGTCTGTTCGGCTTTGTCGCCGGCTATTTTCGCAACAGCGTCATTGACCGTCTGGCCTCGGTGTTGTCGGTGTTTGGCGTCAGTGTGCCGCACTACTGGCTGGGGATGCTGCTGGTGATCCTCTGCAGCGTCAAGTTCGCGCTGCTGCCGGCCACCGGCGGCGGGCCGATAGGCGAGGTGGGCTGGCAATGGGACTGGGCGCACCTGCAGTTCATGCTGCTGCCGGCCATCACGCTGTCGGTGATCCCGACCGGGATTATCGCCCGCACCGTGCGCTCGCAGGTCGCCGATATCCTCAGCCAGGAGTTCATCGTTGGCCTGCGCGCTCGCGGGCTCAACGAGTCGCGCATCTTTGTCCACGTCATGAAAAATGCCGCGCCAACCGCGCTGGCGGTGATGGGGCTGCAGGTGGGCTATCTGATGGGCGGCTCGATCCTCGTGGAGACCGTCTTCTCCTGGCCGGGAACCGGACTGCTGCTCAACACCGCCATTTTTCAGCGCGACCTGCCCCTGCTGCAGGGCACCATCTGGGTGTTGGCGCTGTTTTTCGTATTGCTCAACCTGTTGGTGGATATTCTGCAGACCACCCTCGACCCGCGCATAAAGAGGAGCTGACCATGGTGGATACGGCAACGACGAAAGCGGTCCCGGCCGCGCCGGCCAACGCTTCCCGGCAAGGTTACTGGCGCGGCGTGCTGCGCCGCTTACTGCGCGACCCGGGCGGGGTATTCGTCGGCGCGATCATTCTCGTTCTGCTGGCCCTGGCGCTGTTCGGGCCGTGGCTTATCGTCAAAGACCCCTATCAAACGTCGATGTTCCTGCGCCTGAAGCCCATCGGCAGCGACGGCTTCCCGCTGGGCTCTGATGAGCTGGGGCGCGACATGCTGTCGCGACTGATCCTCGGCACCCGGCTGTCGCTGTTTATGGGGATTGTCCCGGTGGTGTTCGCCTTTTTTATCGGCGGCGCCATCGGGATCATCGCTGGCTACATGGGCGGCAAAATCAATACCCTGATCATGCGCACCGTGGATGTGTTCTATGCCTTTCCCTCGGTCCTGCTGGCGATTGCGCTGTCGGGGGCGCTGGGGGCGGGCATCGGCAATGCGCTGTTGTCGCTGACCCTGGTGTTTGTCCCGCAGGTGGCGCGGATTGCCGAGAGCGTGACCGCCCAGGTACGGCATATGGACTATATCGACGCCGCCCGGGCCACCGGCGCCAGCGCGTTGACCATTATCCGCGTCCAGGTGCTGGGTAACGTGCTCGGGCCGATCTTCGTCTTCTCCACCGGGCTGATTTCGGTGTGCATGATCCTCGCCTCCGGCCTGTCGTTTCTCGGCCTCGGCGTGCGGCCGCCGGAGCCCGAGTGGGGGCTGATGCTCAATACGCTGCGCACGGCAATCTATACCCAGCCGTGGGTGGCCGCCCTGCCGGGCCTGATGATTTTTATCACCTCCATTTCGTTCAATATCCTCGCGGACCGCCTGCGTGCGGCAATGGCGATTAAGGAGTAAGCGATGCAACCCTTTACCAATATCGACCTCGGCGGGCCGGCGCAGCCGCTGCTGAAGGTCAATCACCTGCTGAAGTACTTCCGCGGCGGCAAAGGCCGGGAGGTGGTCCAGGCGGTGGACGATATCAGCTTCACGGTGATGAAAGGCGAAACCCTGGGGGTGGTCGGCGAGTCGGGCTGCGGCAAATCGACCACCGCCCGGCTGCTGATGCAGCTGCTCACCCAGGACAGCGGCGAACTGATCTTCGACGGGCTGGGGGTCGGCTCGTCGCGTCTGCCGCTGAAAGCCTACCGTCGCCAGGTGCAGATGGTTTTCCAGGACAGCTATGCCTCGCTCAATCCGCGCCTGACCATGGAGGAGAGCATCGCCTTCGGCCAGCGGGTCCACGGCGTCAGCGCCAGAGAGGCCAGCGAATACGCCCGCTATCTGCTGGCGCACGTTGGCCTTGAGCCGGCGCGCTTCGCCGACCGCTATCCCCATGCGCTCTCCGGCGGCCAGCGGCAGCGGGTGAATATCGCCCGCGCGCTGGCGATGAAGCCGCGGCTGGTCATTCTTGATGAAGCGGTGTCGGCGCTGGATAAATCGGTGGAAGCTCAGGTGCTGCAGCTGCTGCAGGAGCTGAAGCGGACCCTCGATCTGACCTATGTGTTTATCAGCCACGATCTGCACGTGGTGCGCTGGCTGTCGGATCGGATCCTCGTCATGTACCTTGGCGAAGTGGTGGAGATCGGCCCGGCGGAGCAGCTGTTTACCGCCTCCGCCCATCCCTATACCCGGGCGCTGTTAAGCTCCATGCCCTCCATGGATCCGCAAAACCGCACCCTGACCTCGCCGCTGAGCGGCGATCCCCCCAGCCCCATCGCGCCGCCGAGCGGCTGCCGCTTTCACACCCGCTGCCCGCATGCGAAGGCGGTCTGCGCCGAAGTGAAACCGCGGCTGGAGGCGGTCGGGGAGGGGCACCAGAGCGCCTGCCTGATGGCGCAGCCGGCCTCGCCCTGGCATCAGAGCATCCCTCTTAAGGAGGTCAGCCATGTCGCATAACGCCTTTGTCCATGTGCGCGACCTGCGGGTCGTCTTTCGCCGCGACGGACAGACCATCAACGCGGTCAACGGGGTCTCCTTTGACGTACAAAAGGGGGAGGTGATGGCGTTGATTGGCGAGTCGGGTTCCGGCAAGAGCGTGACCCTGCGGGCGCTGATGCGCCTGCACCCGCCGGGGAGCAGTGAGCTCTCCGGCACCCTGCGGGTGGGGGACGACGCGGTGCTGACGATGAACGCCAGCCAGCTGCGGCGCTATCGCGGCGGGCGCTGCGCGATGATTTTTCAGGAGCCGCTTCTGGCCTTCGATCCGGTCTACACCGTCGGCCAGCAGATTATAGAAGGGCTGCGTCGCCACGAAGGGCTGTCGCGCCAGGCGGCCCGGGACAGGGCGCTGGAGGCCCTGCGCCAGGTGCGCATTCCCAGCCCCGAAAGGCGGCTGGAGGCTTACCCGCACGAGATGTCCGGCGGGATGCGCCAGCGGGCGATGATCGCCCTTGCGCTCTCCTGTAACCCGCAGCTGCTGCTGGCGGATGAGCCGACCACCGCCCTCGACGCCACGGTGCAAATCCAGATCCTGATCCTGCTGCGCGAGCAGCAAAAGCAGCGCGGGCTGTCGATCGTGTTTGTGACCCACGACATCGGCGCCGCGGTGGAGATTGCCGACCGGGTGGCGGTGATGTACGCCGGGCGGATCGTTGAGGAGGCCGCCATGAGCGAGATCCTGCGCCACCCGCGCCATCCTTATACCCGGGTGCTGCTGGGCAGCCGGCCGAAAGAGGGGCTCAAGAAAGGCGATGCCCTGCACTGCATTCCCGGCGCGCCGCCGGATCTGGCGCGCTTGCCCCCCGGCTGCGCCTTTGCCGAGCGCTGTCCGCACCGTCGCCCGGTCTGCGAGCAGAGCCTGCCGCCGACGGAGGCCGCAGCGGAGCGCCACACGGTGAGTTGCCACCGCTGGCGCGAGCTGGCGATTGACGCCCACGCGCAGGCCCTGGCCGTCTGACCGACGGCAACACACTCTACAGATGAAGGCCAGGCGCTGATGCCTTATTTTCCACCGCCGGTTGCGCTGGCGGCGACCTTGATGTCAGGAGACCACCATGAGCAGTGATGTACTTTTTACCCCCGCCACCGACACCACCCGCTGGCGCATCAATGGCGACCGCCTGTGGGCGTCGTTAATGGATCTTGCTCAGATCGGCGCCACGCCGAAGGGCGGCTGCCGCCGTCTGACCCTCACCGACCTCGACCGCCAGGGGCGGGACCGGGTGATTGGCTGGGCGCGGGAGGCCGGGATGAGCGTCACCATCGATAAAATCGGCAATGTGTTTATGCGCCGGGAAGGGCGCAACCCCAGCCTGCCGCCCATCGTCTCCGGCAGCCATATCGACACCCAGCCCTCCGGCGGCAAATTTGACGGCAACTACGGCGTGCTGGCGGCGCTGGAGGTGGTGCGCACGCTCAACGATCGGCAGATTGCCACCGAGGCGCCGATTGAGGTGGTGTTCTGGACCAACGAAGAGGGGTCGCGCTTCGTGCCGGTGATGATGGGCTCCGGGGTCTTTGCCGGGGTCTTCCCGCTGGAGGAGACCTGGGCCGTCACGGATAAAGAGGGCATCAGCGTCGGCGAGGCGCTGGCGCAGATCGGCTATATCGGCGAGCAGACCCCGGGAGAGCATCCCATCGGCGCCTATTTTTAGGCGCACATTGAGCAGGGACCGATTCTCGAAGATGAAGCGAAAACCATCGGTATCGTGCAGGGCGTGCTGGGGATCCGCTGGTACGACTGCGTGGTGACCGGCCAGGCGTCGCACGCCGGACCCACGCCGATGCGCCTGCGTCAGGATGCCCTGCAGGTGGCGACCCGCATTATGCAGGAGGTGGTCGCCATTGCCGGGCGCAGCGAAGAGGGACGCGGCACCGTCGGCAGCGTGCAGGTGTGGCCCAACAGCCGCAACGTGGTGCCCGGGGAGGTCACCTTCTCCATTGATATGCGCAATCTCAGCGATGCGCTGGTGGATGAAATGGATCGCCAGCTGCGGGCGTTTATCACGGAGGTTGAGCGGGAGAGCGGTCTGCAGGTGGCCCTGAAGCAGGTGAGCCATTATCCGGCGGCGCCGTTCGATAGCGAATGCCAGCAGGCCATTGCCGATGCCGCGCAGCGGCTGGGCTACCCGGCGCGACCGATTGTCTCCGGCGCCGGGCATGACGCCGTGTATATGAGCTACCTGGCGCCGACCGGGATGATTTTTATTCCCTGCAAGGACGGGATCAGCCATAACGAAATGGAGTATGCCTCGCCGGAGCACGTCGCCGCCGGGGCCAACGTGCTGCTGCAGGTGATGCTCCAGTACGCCCGGCCGGTGTAGGCGCTCATCCTCCCCGGCGGGGCGACGCGTCAGGTCAGGCGCGGCTCCCGCTCCCTGCGCCAACCCGCTGGCGGCCAAATTTGCGCGAGCCCACCACGCACAGCACCACCCCGAGGGTGACCGCCAGCATCAAGGGGCTGACGGTTTCGTGCAACAGCGCCGCCGACAGGCCAAGCCCAAAGAACGGCTGCAATAGCTGGAGCTGGCCGACGGCGGCGATCCCGCCCGCGGCAAGCCCTTTGTACCAGAAGATAAAACCAATCAGCATGCTGAAGAGCGACACATAGCCCAGCGCGGCCCAGGAGGAGGTCGATATGGTGCGCCAGGAGGCGGGCTGAACCATCAGCGAGGCGGGGAGCATCAACGGCAGGGCAATGAGCAGCGCCCAGCAAATCACCTGCCAGCCGCCGAGCTCCCGGGTCAGCTTTGCCCCTTCCGCATAGCCGAGGCCGCAGGCGATCACCGCCGCCAGCATCAGCAGATCGCCGCTGAGCGACGCCGCCGCACTTTGCGTCAGGGCGAATCCCATCACCAGCAGGCTGCCCAGCAGCGAAAAGATCCAGAAAGCCCGCCGCGGACGTTCGCCGCCGCGCAGTACGCCGAAGAGGGCGGTCATCAGCGGCAGCAGGCCAATAAACACAATCGAATGCGCCGAGGTGATGCGCTGCAGGGCCAGCGCCGTGAGCAGGGGAAAGCCGATCACCACCCCGGATGAGACGATGATCAGGGGCACAAGCTGCGCCAGGCGCGGGCGTTTCTGACGAAAGCCGACCAGCAGGGCGACGGCAAGCAGCCCGGCGATGGAGGCGCGCAGAAAGGTCAATAACAACGGATCCATATCCTGCACCGCCAGCCGCGTCGCGGGCAGCGAACCGCTAAAAATGATCACCCCCAGTAAACCATGAAGCCATCCGGACCAGGGGCCGGGCGCCGATTTATCCAGTGTTGAATCTACCACGTTAACCTCGCGTTATCTGATTGGGCTGCGCCCGCTTGAGCATCGTCAGCGGCGATGGTAATGTGGCCAATCTGATACAATCAAATTATTGTCATAGATACATTTCACGATGAAAGCCCGATACAAAGCCGTTGTCGACCGATACGCGCAGGCGATCCGCAGCGGGCAGCTGCCCGCCGGCAGCCGTCTGCCGACGCACCGTACCCTGGCCGCCGAGGAACGCCTCTCGCTGGCCACCGCCACGCGCGTCTACCGTGAACTGGAGGAGATGGGGCTGGTCAGTGGCGAAACCGGGCGCGGCACCTTCGTGCGGGACCTCTCGCTGCCGCCGGGGCATGGGGTCGACCAGCAGGCGGTGGCCGCCGACGTCGTGGATCTTAACTTCAACTACCCTTCGCTGCCGGCGCAGGGCGATGCGCTGCGCGAGGCGCTCAGGCAGCTGGCGATGGCGGGCGATATTGACTCGCATCTGCGCTATCAGCCTCACGCCGGGCGGCTCGCCGAGCGGGAAATCATCGCCCGCCATTTGACCTGCCGGCACTTTGCGCCGGACGCGGAAAATGTCCTGATCGTCAACGGCGCGCAGCACGGGCTGGCGGTGACCGTTATGGGGCTGTTACGTCCGGGGGATGTGGTGGCGGTGGATGCGCTGACCTATTCGGGCTTCAAGGTGCTGGCGGCGCTCTATCATCTGGAGCTGGCGGCGATCCCCTGTCGGGCCGAGGGGCCTGACCTGCAGGCGCTTCACACGCTGTGCCAACAGCGGCGGGTGCGGGCGGTGTATACCATGCCGACGCTGCACAATCCGCTGGGCTGGGTGCTCAACGCCGGGCAGCGGCAGGCGCTGGCCGACCTCGCGCGCCAGCACGATCTGCTGATTATCGAAGATGCCGCCTACGCCCGGCTGGTGAGCCGTCCGCCGCCGCCGGTGGTCAGCTATGCGCCGGAAAGAACGGTGTATGTCACCGGATTTTCGAAAAATATCGCCACCGGACTGCGCGTGGGGGTGGTGATTTCTCCGCCGCGCTATCGGCCGGAGATTGAGCGCGCCATCCGGGCCACGACGTGGAATACGCCGACGCTGATAAGTTCGCTGATCTGCGCCTGGATTGAAGATGGCACGGTGGCCCGCTTTGAAACGCAGAAACGACAGGATGCGCGACAGCGGCAGCAGGTGGCCCGCGAGGTGCTCTGCGGCCTTCCCGTTGTGAGTCATCCCGATTCGTACTTCGTCTGGCTGCCGCTGGGCGAAGAGAGCCGGGCCGACCGGCTGGCGAATGCGCTGATGGAACGCCGTATTTCGGTGTCGACCGCCGAGCCGTTCTGCGTCTCCGCCACGATCCCACAGGCGCTGCGCATCGCGCTCGGTTCGGTGCCTTTCGACAGCCTGCGCCCGGCGCTGCTCAACGTGCGTGACGCCGTCGAGTATGAGCAATCCCGCTAACCCATCTGCTCCAGCTGGCCGCGCAGGACTTCCACCCCCCGGGCGATGGCGTCGGGGTTAATGGCGTGGAATCCCATGCGAAAGTAGTTATCCGGCGGCGCGGCGTTGAGAAAATGGCGCGCCCCGGGCTCAATCAGCACGCCGGCGTGGGCGGCGCGCCAGGTAAGCTGCTGGGTGTTGATCTGCGCCGGGGTCTGCAGCCAGAAGGCGTTAGCGTGTTCGCTCCCCGCCAGCGCGCGGCACGACGGCAGGTAGCGCTGCAGGGCGGCGTGCAGGCGCTCCCAGCGCTGGGCGGAGTCGTAGTGGTAGCGCCGCAGATGGGTTTCATAATGGCCCTGGGCGAGGAAGTGGGCCATCTGGTACTGAATGTTGGTCGGCGGATGGCGATAGACCAGCCGGCGCAGGGCGCGCGCCTCGTCGATCAGGTCCGGGTCGGCGACCATAAACCCCAGCCGCAGCCCCGGCGACAGCGCCTTTGACAGGCTGCTGACATACACCACCCGGCCGCTGCGATCGCTGGCCTTCAGCGCCGGCAGCGGGTTTTGGGTAAAGTTACTCTCCGAGTCATAATCATCTTCAATGATCACCGCGTCATGGCGGGCGGCATGCTCCAGCAGCTGGCGGCGGCGCGCGCTGCTCATCGCCACGCCGGTGGGCACCTGGTGGCCGGGGGTGACATAGTAGTAATCGCAGGGACGCTCATTAAGCACGATCCCCTCTTCATCCACCGGGTGCGGCGCTACCTCGGCGTCGGCGAGCAGAAAGGTGTTGATGGCTTCGCGAAAGCAGGGGTTTTCGACGCCAATGCGGGTGGTGGAAGAGAGCAGCAGCCGTGTCAGCAGGTAGAGGGCGTTTTGCGAGCCCAGGGTGATGAGAATTTCGTCCGGGGCGGCGACAATGCCGCGCTTGGGCAGCACCCGGGTGCGGATCTGCTCGATGAGCATCGGCACATCCTGGTCAATATGGTCGACCACCCACGCCGGATCGCGCACCCCGCCGTGCAGCCAGTTGGCCGCCGAGCGCCAGGTAGCCAGCGGGAACTGCCGGGTATCGGGCTGGCCGTAGATAAACGGGTAGCGGTAGTGCATCCAGCCCGCCGGTTTGAGGATCGACTCCTGCTGGCTGGGGGTCATCTGCAGCCGGTCGCCCCAGCGTGGTGCAGCCGCTTCGCGCTGCGGTGCACTCTCGACCGCGGGAGGCGAAGCGTCGTGATAGTCGGGATGCAGGTAGTAACCGCTTCGCGGGCGGCTTATCAGATAGCCCTCGTTGACCAGGCTTTCGAACACCAGGGCGGTGGTATTGCGCGAGACGCGCAGCTGGCTGGCCAGCTGGCGGCAGGAGGGCAGCGGGGTGTCGGCGGCGAAGATCCCGCTGAGAATGGCATTCACCAGCGTCTCTCGCACCTGCTCCTGCAAACCGCGGCCAGGCTCAAAATCAACGTGTAACAGGTGACGGATCATACGGGGCTCCTCTGGCAATAACGCATCGCGACCACCCCATAAGCTCAGCAAATTCCATACCACCCTTCCGCCATCTGACACAGCGATGCGGCCCATCTGGCTCTATACGGAATTGCAAAACGCTCCCACATTAAAAACGCATTCAGCCGCCGCGGACCGGAACCTCCCGGCCTCTATTTTGCATAAACCTTTTCGCGTTCTGGAATGAACCCGTCTGGCCCATCCATCAGGGGTGAAATAATGAAAAAATCATTGGCATCAATGTGTCTGAGCGCTGTATTAACGGTTGCTTTTTCTTATCACGCCGTCGCGGCCGATCTGCCGGAAATAGAAAAATCCGGCACCCTGAAAGTGGCGACGGAAGATGATTATGCGCCATTTAACTTTATGAATAATGGTCAGGCCGATGGCTTTAACAAAGATATGCTTGAGGAGTTACGTAAATACGCCAAATTTCATGTCGACCAGAGCATATTACCGTGGACCGGATTATTAGCGGCCGTCTCCACCGGACAATACGATATGGCCTTGACCGGGGCGGTTATTACCGATGAGCGGCTGAAGGTCTTTGATTTCACCCCGCCGTGGGCCTCCGCGCAGCACTATTTCGTCAAACGCGCTGGCGATACCTCGCTAAACACCATTGCCGATCTCAGCGGCAAAAAAGTGGGCGTGCAGGCGGGCAGCGCGCTGCTGGCGCGTTTGCCGGAGCTGAAGGCGATGCTGGAGAAGACCGGCGGCAAGCTGGGGCCGGTGGTGGAGTACCCCTCCTATCCGGAAGCCTACGCCGACCTGGCGAATAAGCGGCTGGATTACGTGATTAACGTGGTGATCTCGGTAAACGACCTGGCGAAAGCCAAACCGAAGGTCTTCGCCAAAGGGCTGGCCGTCTCCGGACCGGGCTATATGGCGTGGCCGATCCCGAAAAACTCGCCGCAGCTGCTGGCCTATATGACCAAGTTTATGAACCACATGAAGGAGACCGGCAAGCTCGCCGAGCTGCAGAAAAAGTGGTTTGGCGAAACCTATGACAACCTGCCCACCGAGGCGATCACCAGCCCGGAACAGTTTCATAAGCTTGCCGGTCTGTAATGTTCCGCGGCGGGCGACCGCCGCCTGTTGCTGAGAAGGAGGGCCTCATGGATGCAATTTCCTGGCAGTTATTAATCGAAGGCGCATGGACGACCCTCTGGATTTCGGCCATCGCTATCGCCTTCGGGGTGGTGGCGGGGCTGCTGATCGCCCTGGTGCGGATGCTGCGCCTGCCGGTTATCGACCAGTTGTTGGTGGTCTATATCAGCCTGGCCCGTGCGACGCCGCTGGTGACGCTGGTGCTGTTTCTGTTCCTTTCCCTGCCCACGATGGGCATTAACCTCGACAAGAACGTGGCCGCCATCGTGGCGCTGACGCTTAACACCTCGGCGTTTAACGCTGAGATCTGGCGCAACGCCTTCCGCACCTTTCCGCGCGAACAGCGGGAGGCGGCGGAATCGGTGGGAATGCGCCGCTGGACCTACTTCCGCTACATCATGCTGCCGCAGATGTGGATCGAGAGCCTGCCGGCGCTGGTCAATGAGATGTCGTTTTTGATCAAAGGTAGCCCGGCGATCGCCGTGATCGGCGTGGTGGATCTCACCCGGGTGACCAACCGTATCTCCTCGGTCACCTACGAGCCGCTGTCGCCGATCCTCGCCGCCGGCCTGCTGTATGTGGCGATCATCGGCTGTTTATTGAAGCTGCAGGGGATTGCGGAACGGAAAGCCAGGCGCCTGGCGCGCTAGCAACGGGAGGTATTATGAATCAGTGGGGCGTTATCTGGTCGGTACGCGATAGCTTTATTGCCGGGTTATTCGCGACCCTCGAACTGTTTATTACCGCCGCCCTGGCGGCCCTTATTATCGGTATTGCGCTGTGTTATTTTAGCGAATATCAAAAGAAAGTCCTTAACCGGGTTATCATTGGTTTCGTCAGCCTGATGCGCGCGATCCCTTTTTTGATCCTCGCCTATCTGCTGTATTACGGACTGCCGCAGCTCGGTATTAGCATGGAGCCGTGGACCGCCGGTTTACTGGCCCTGATTATTTATCATGGCGCCTATTTCTTTGAAATATTGCGCAGCCAGCGGCGGGTATTTTCCGGCGGGTATATTGAAGCCGCCATTGCTCAGGGCTTTTCTCGCTATGCCATTTTTCGGCGGATTATTTTACCCAATATCGTCTCTTCCGCCTTACCGCTGATCGGCAATCAGCTGATTATCTGCCTGAAGGACACCGCTTTCCTGAGCATTATTACCGTTCAGGAGATCACCGCCGCCGCCAACAGCGTCCAGGCGACCTATTTTATTCCGTTTAACGCCTTTATCGTCGCCATTGGGCTTTACTGGGCGATCAGCATTCTGCTGGAGCTGCTGATTAAGCGCCTGACCGCCTGGGGAACCAAAAGAGGAATGAGCCATGCCTGAGTCTATTGCCGTAAGCGTCAAAAACGTCTCCAAGCAGTTCGATAATGTGGAAGTCCTGCGGGATATTAACCTGACGGTGGAGAAGGGGACCGTGGTGAGTATTCTCGGCTCGTCCGGGTCGGGAAAATCCACCCTGCTGCGCTGTATGAACTGGCTGGAACAGCCGGACCGCGGCGAAATTCATATCGGCGGTCAGCGGCTGGGGATTGATGAACAGCGCGGCCGGGCGATGTCGCACCGCCAGCTGGCGAAAATTCGCGAGCGGGTGGGGATGGTGTTTCAGAGTTTTAACCTGTGGCCGCACCTGACCGTGCAGCAGAACGTCAGCGAGGCGCTGCTGCGCGTTAAGGGCATGAAACGAGACGAGGCGCAGGCCATGGCCATGCAGCAGCTGGAGAAAGTCGGCATGGCGCACAAAGCCAATGTCTACCCGATCACTCTCTCCGGCGGGCAGAAGCAGCGGGTGGCGATCGCCCGTTCGCTGGCGATGTCGCCGGAAGTTATCCTCTTTGACGAACCGACCTCGGCGCTGGATCCGGAGCTGGTGAACGAGGTGTTAGGGGTGATGAAAGCCCTTGCCGCCGAGGGCTACACCATGGTGGTGGTGACCCACGAGATGGATTTTGCCCGCCAGGTGTCCAATGAGGTGGTGTTTCTGGAGAAGGGACTGCTGATTGAGAAGGCGCCGCCGGAGAAGTTTTTCACGCAACCTGACTCCGAACGCGTCAGGAAGTTTCTGCAAAGCAGCCGCTAGACCGGTCTGTGCCCCCTGCCGGCAGCGCCGGCAGGGGGAGCGTCGGGTTTCGCTTAATCCCGGTCGATGGCGAACGGCTGCCACGCCTGGCGCACCGGCATCACCTCCACCCGGTTAATGTTCATATGCGCCGGCAGCGTGGCGATATAAAACATCTGCTCGGCGATATCGCGCGCGCTCAGCGGCGTGGTGCCGCGATAGAGCTTATCCGATGCCGCCTGGTCGCCCTTGGTGCGCACCAGGGTAAATTCGGTCTCGGCAATCCCCGGCGCCAGATCGGTGACCCGCACGCCGGTGCCAAGCAGATCGCAGCGCAGGTTATAGCTGAACTGTTTTACAAAGGCCTTGCTGGCGCCATAGACATGGCTGCCGGGATAGGGCCATTGCCCGGCGATCGAGCCGATATTGATAATGCTCGCCCCGGCGCCATGGCGGATCAGCGTCGGCAGCAGGGCGTGGGTCATCGTCACCAGACCGGTGACGTTGGTGTCGATCATCGTTTTCCAGTCCTCCAGCGCCACCTCCTGCGCCGGCAGCGGCGACAGCGCCAGCCCGGCGTTGTTGATCAGGGTGGTGATATCGGCGAAATCGGCGGGCAGCGACGCCACCGCCGCAGCCACCGCCTCGCTGTCGCGAACGTCAAGCTCAATAATATGCACCGGCACCTGGGCGGCGAGTCTGTCCTGCAAGGCCTTCAGTCGCGGATAGCGGCGCCCGCTCAACACCAGCGACCAGCCCGCATCGGCAAACACCTGCGCTGCCGCTTCGCCAAAACCCGAGGTCGCCCCGGTGATAAACACTACGTTGCTCGTTGCCATCTCATTCTCCTGTGCGGTTGTCCCTTCACTATAAAAACGCCGGACGGCAAGGCACAGGGCCAGACGACGGGCGGGAATGTGACACCGTGTCACATCGTTTTGCGCACACTGGCTCTATCCGATTTGCGCGGCCGCGGCCAATGATGAAGTCAACCACTACGACATGAGAGAGGGCAGGGTATGAAGCTGGCAATTCACAACGAGGTCGCGGTAAGCAATGACGAAGTTCGGCAGTTGGATCGCGCCTATGTGTTTCATTCATGGTCGATGCAGGGCAATCTCAACCCGCTGGTCATCGCCGGGGCGCAAGGCTGCGAGCTATGGGATTATGAG
The DNA here is from genome assembly GCF_059759695.1 of Klebsiella sp. M041. Classification (NCBI taxonomy): domain Bacteria; kingdom Pseudomonadati; phylum Pseudomonadota; class Gammaproteobacteria; order Enterobacterales; family Enterobacteriaceae; genus Klebsiella; species Klebsiella sp. M041. The sequence continues at coordinate 42,065 of NZ_JCAXWU010000005.1, read as the reverse complement.
GGGAACACCTGGCTCGACTTCAGCAGCCAGCTGGTGAACGTCAACATTGGCTATCAGCACCCCCGGGTACTGGCGGCCATGAAGGCGCAGCTGGAGACCCTGGTCACCATCGCGCCCGCTACCGCCAACCTTGCCCGCGGCGAAGCGGCGAAGCGCATCGTCGACCTGGCGCCGGCGGGCTTCAGCAAGGTGTTTTTCACCAACGCCGGGGCGGATGCCAATGAGAACGCGATTCGCATGGCGCGGCTGTATACCGGACGCGACAAGGTGCTGTCGGCCTATCGCTCCTACCATGGCAACACCGGCAGCGCGATCGCCGCCACCGGCGACTGGCGCCGGGTGCCGAATGAGTTTTCCCGCGGCCATGTGCACTTCTTCAATCCTTACCTTTACCGCAGCGAGTTCAACGCCGCAACCGAGGAGGAGGAGTGCCAGCGCGCGCTGGCCCATCTGCGGCGGATCATTGAATGCGAGGGGCCGACGGCTATCGCGGCGATCCTGCTGGAGTCTATCCCCGGCACCGCCGGGATCCTCGTGCCGCCGGCAGGCTATATGCAGGGCGTGCGCGCGCTGGCCGACGAGTTTGGCATCGTGCTGATCCTCGATGAGGTGATGGCCGGCTTTGGTCGTACCGGCAGCTGGTTCGCCTTCGAACAGGATGGCGTGGTGCCGGATCTGGTGACCTTTGCCAAGGGGGTTAACGCCGGCTACGTGCCGGCGGGCGGGGTGCTGATTAGCGAGCCGATTGCCCGCTATTTTGACGATCACTTCTTTGCCGGGGGGCTGACCTACTCCGGCCATCCGCTGGCGATGGCGGCGATTGTCGCCACCATCGACGCGATGAAAGAGGAGAAGGTGGTTGAGAACGCGGCCTATATCGGCAACGAGGTGCTGCGCCCCGGTCTCGAGGCGCTGGCGGAGAAGCACGCCATTATCGGCGAGGTGCGCGGTCGCGGCCTGTTCCAGGCACTGGAGCTGGTGAGCAGCCGTGAACAAAAAACGCCGTTGACCGCCGCCGACATGGCCGCGATCAAAGGGGCCCTGACCGAAGCCGGGCTGCTGGCCTTTGTGGTGGAGAACCGCATTCATGTGGTACCGCCGTGCACCATTACTGCTGAGCAGGTGGCGCAGGGGCTGGGGATTTTTGATGCGGTCTTCGCCCGCTTTGCCAGCCTGGCGAAGTAGGGGAGGGTAGCGGAAGCGACCGCCGGACGGTTCCCTCTCCCTCCGGGAGAGGGCCAGGGGGAGGGGAAGCGCTGCCGTGTGGTTTTTTATGTTATCTGTGGCTTCAGCGTAGTTTGCGCTCCCGGCTAATCGTCTGCGTTATGTCAATTCCGGGCAGATTGCGCTCCCGGTTAATTTTCTGCGTTATGTCTCTTACGGCGCAGGGAGCACACAGGGGGCGGCCAGTCGCCGCCGCCCCCTGTACCCCCGGCCTGCCGGGAACGTCTCAGCGATTTTGAGGCCGCCAGCACCGGCAGTTTCAGCAACAATGGTGAATAAATTAACGACAGGTCGTAAGAACGTAGGCCGGGTAAGGCGCAGCCGCCACCCGGCAAAATAACGGCACAACCGGAAATGTCCTTGTTCGCACTGCGCCTGGCAGGGCTACAACTTCTATGTTAATTCCGGGCAGATTGCGCTCCCGGTTAGTCTTCTGCGTTATGTCCCTTATGGCGCAGGGAGCGCACAGGGGGCGGCCAGTCGCCGCCGCCCCCTGTGCCCCCGGGCTCCGGCCAGCAAAATCGCCGCTGCGCGGTCCCTTCGACTTATCCCTGCAGGCCCCGGCCTTCCGGGAACGTCTCAGCGATTTTGAGGCCGTCAGCACCGGCAGTTTCAGTCGCACAAGTGGGTGAATCAACGACAGGTCGCACGAACCCTCCAGGTCGGGTAAGCGAAGCGCCACCGACAAAACGACGGCTCCTCCGCTGACCTCACTTCATCCGGTGTTCCCCGTTGAGCAGCGCTTCGCGATCGAAAAAGCGCTGGATCACACCCTCCGCCATAAACGCCGCCCGATCGGACATATGGGCGATGACGTCGGCATCGTGGCTGACCAGCAGATAGGTCATGCCGTGCTCCTGTTTCAGGCGATTAAGCAAATTGAGGATTTCCGCCTGCACCGACATATCCAGCGCCGAGGTCGGCTCATCCAGCAGCAGGATCTGCGGACGCAGCAGCAGGGCACGGGCAATGGCCACGCGCTGCCGTTGACCGCCGGAGAGCTGGTGCGGATAGCGGCGTGCGGCGTCGGCGGCCAGACCCACCTGCTCAAGGGCGGTGGTCACCCGCGGGGCAACGTCGCGGATGCCGTGGATCTGCAGCGGCTCCGCCAGGGTGCGCCACAGGGTGTGGTTGGGATGCAGCGAAGCATACGGATCCTGAAATACCATCTGCACATTGCGTCGCAGCTCGCCCTGAAAGCGGGCGCCCGGCGCGATGGCCTGGCCCAGCAGCGCCACGCTGCCGCGCCATTCGCGCTGTAATCCGGCGAGCACGCGCAAAATCGTCGATTTGCCGCAGCCCGAGGCGCCGATCAGGCTGAAGGTTTCCCCGGCGTCGACACGGAAACTGGCGGCGGAAACCGCCGTCTTCGCGCCGAATGTTACCTGTAGATCCTTAAGATTAACGATCGCCATGGGTCGTCTCCGTAAAGTCCTGGGTTCTGTCGAGGGTCGGCAGCATCTGACCGTAGGTTTGCGCATTTGGCCGGCAGGTCCACAGGGTGCGGGTATAAGGGTGCGTCGCGGTCGGCAGCGCCCGCGCCGGCATCTCATCGACCTGTCTCCCCTGGTACATCACCAGCACGCGATCGCAATGCGCGGCCACCAGCGGTAGATCGTGGCTGATCAGTAACATGGCCATCTGCCGCTGCGCGCACTGCTCCACCAGCAGCTCGAGGATCTGGTTGCGCAGGCGGGCGTCAAGGGCCGAGGTCGGCTCGTCGGCTATCAGCACCCTCGGGTTATTGAGCAGCGCGAGGGCGATCATCACCCGCTGCCCCATCCCGCCGGAGAGCTCGCCGGGATAGCGGCTGAGGACCGCGAGATCCAGACCGACGGCGGCGATGGCGTCTTTGACCGCCTCGGCGCGAGCGCGGCGGCTGAGACGCTGATGCAGGGTTAACGCCTCCTCCAGCTGCGTCTGAATGGACTGCACCGGATTCAGCGCATAGCGCGGATCCTGCAGCACCATGGCGATATCGTTGCCGCGCAGTTCGCGCCAGCCGCGGGCGCTGAGGGTCAGCACATCGCGCCCCAGCACCTCCAGCCGTTCGGCGCTCACCACCCCGGGCTTGCGCACCAGGCCCATCAGCGCCCGGGCGGTCATCGATTTGCCGGAGCCGGATTCCCCCACCAGCGCCAGCCGCTCGTTGCCGAGGGTGAAGCTGACGTTGTCCACCACCCGGGCTGTGGGGTAGTCGACGGCGAGTCCCTGGACGGTCAGTCGGATGTCAGTCATGTTGCGGCTCCAGAATATCGCGCAGGCCATCGCCCAGCAGGTTAAACGCCAGGCTGGCGAGCAGGATCGCCGCGCCGGGGATGGCGGCGATCCACCACTGATCGAAAATCACCTGCATCCCGTCGGCAATCATCGCTCCCCACTCCGCCATCGGCGGGCGGGCGCCCAGGCCGAGAAAGCCGAGCCCGGCGGCGGCGAGGATAATGCCAGCCAGATCGAGCGCCAGCCGGACAATCGCCGACGGCAGACACAGCGGCAGAATATGGCCGACCAGCAGCCGCCGGCCGCGGATGCCCAGCATCTCCGCCGCGGCGAGATAGTCGCTATGGCGCAGGCGCTGAATTTCGCTGCGCGCCTGACGGGCGTAGGCCGGCCAGGTAGTCAGGGCTAACGCCAGCGCGCCGTTGACCAGCCCCGGGCCGAGCATCGCCACGAACGCGAAGGCGAGGATCAGCCGCGGCATCGACATCACCACGTCGGTAAAGCGCATCAGTATCCGCTCCAGCCACCCGCCATAGTAGCCGGAGAGAATACCCACCAGCAGACCGACGGGCAGGGTAATGGCGGTCACCAGCGCGACCAGACCCAGCGCCGGACGGGCGCCGTAGAGCAGGCGCGACAGCAGATCGCGGCCGTAGCTGTCGGTGCCGAGCCAGTGCCCCGCGCCCGGGCCCTGCAGGCGGGCGGCGGCATCCTGCCAGTTAGGATCGTGCGGCGCCAGCCACGGAGCGAACAGCGCGGTCAACACCAGCAGGATCACCAGGGTCAGGCCGCTGAAGGCGGCGGGTGAGCGGCGCAGACGGCGCAAAAACAGATAAGTCGGCATCAGCGCACCCTCGGGTCGGTTAACCGCACCAGCAGGTCGGTCAGGTTATTGATCAGCACAAAACTCACGCCGATCAGCAGCGTGCCGCCCATGATCGCCGTGGTATCCCCGGCGAACAGCGCGGTGGTGAGGTAGCGACCGATCCCCGGCCATGAGAAGACGGTTTCGGTGAGCACCGCCCCTTCGAGCATTGAGGTCCAGGCGAGGGCGGTCACCGTCAGCAGGGTGCCGCGGATATTGGGCAGGACGTGGCGCAGCAGAATCGTCATCTCACCGGCCCCTTTGGCCCGCGCCAGCAGAATGTACTCTTTGTTCATTTCACTGAGACAGGCGGAGCGGGTCAGACGGGTGATGCTCGCCAGCGAGTAATAGGCCAGAACCAGCCCCGGCAGCAGCAGATGGCCGATAGCATTTTTGAAAGCCGCTGTATCGCCGGAGAGCCAGGTGTCGATCAGCGCAAAACCGCTGCGCGGCTCGACGGTGTACTGATAAATATCGTCGAGACGACCCGGGCCCGGCGCCCACTGCAGCCGGGCGTAGAACAGGGCCAGCATCAGCAGGCCGAGCCAGAATATCGGCACCGAGTTGCCCAACAGGGTAAAGGTGCGCACCGCCAGATCCCACGGCGAACCGGCGTAACGGGCGCACAGCACCCCGGCGACGATGCCCAGTATCGCGCCGACGATCAGCGCCAGGGTCGCCAGCTCAAGGGTCGCCGGGAAGACCGCCAGCAGATCGTGGAGCACCGGCTGGCCGGTGGCGCTGGCGATACCGAGATCGCCATGGGCCAGGTTGACCAGATAGTGCCAGAACTGCACCGGCAGCGGCTGGTCGAGGCCCAGCTGATGGCGAACCTGATCATAGGTCGACTGGCTGGCATGGTCGCCGACGATCTGCAGTACGCGGTCGACCGGCGACAGCGCGGAGAGCGAGAAGGTGACCAGCAGCAGCCCGAACAGCGTCAGCAGCAGCGTCAACAGCCCCTGCAGCAGGCGGGTAAGATGAGTGGAAAACGATGGCATGGAAAATGGAAATTCCTGGTATATCAACATGGTTCCCGGCGGCGCGACGCCCACCGGGTCCGGGTGGAAAAACGGTCATCCGGGCAGGGCGAGACCGCCGTGCCCGGTAACATAACCCGCTTACTTGGTCACGTTATCGTACCAGACCATGTCGGCGTTCAGCCCCTGCTGATAGCCCTTCACGTTATCGCGCACCACGATCTGGGTTTTCCCCTGGTCAATAAAGACGTATGGCGAATGCTGCAGCAGGGTTTCCTGCATCGTTTTGTACAGGTCGAGGCGTTTCGCCGGGTCCGGCTCCGCCACCGCGGCGAGGGTGGCTTTATTCAGCTCAGGGATCTGCCAGCCGTTGAGCCCGGCCACGGTGCTGGATTTACCATCGTTCCACGCGAAGGCGCTGGCGTTGGAATGGGCATCAAAGTAGTCGGGGATCCACAGGCGGATCGCCGCCTGATGCTGCTTCGCGCGCACCCGGGCATAGACCTGGCTGCCGGCGGCCGGCAGGAGATCCACCTTCACCCCGCCCTGGGCAAAGCTGGCCTGCAGCGACTGGGCGATGGTGATAAACGGCGGTTTGTTCTCCACGTCGAGGGTGAAGTGCGCATCCTTAATGCCCGCTTTATCAAGGATAGCCTTAGCTTTTTGCGGGTCGAAGGCGAATGGATTGGTCTCCAGCGCCCCCGGCAGGCCGGCCGGCAGGAAGCTTTGGTGAATAAAGTACTGGCCTTTCAGCAGATTTTTGGTGATGCCCTCATAATCGACCAGCCAGCGCGCCGCCTCCCAGAAGGCCGGATTATTGAGCAGCGGGTTGGCGCTGTTGGCGGTATTAAACACCAGATAGTTCTGTTCGGCGGACGGGATGCTCAGCACCTTCACGCCGGGTTTATCCTGCAGGGCGGCAATCTGGTCAGCGCCGAGATCGCGGGCCACGTCGGCATCCCCCTGCTGGATCAGCAGGCGGCGGGAAGCCGGGTCGGGGACGTTTTTAATAATGATGCTCTTGATCTTCGGCGCGCCGGTGGGGGAGCTGGCGTTGGCCTCCAGCACGATGGCCTGATGCGGCTGGTAGACGCGCATTTTATAGGCCCCGCTGCCCGCCGAGTGCATCTTCAGCCAGTCGTTGCCGAAGTCGTTATTTTTCGCGTTCGGCGCCACCTGTTTTTCATCAACGATAGAGGCGATGGGAGTGGAGAGAATATTCAGCGCCACCGCCGGGCTGACGTCGGCAGTCCAGTGCAGCGTCAGGGTATGGTCGTCAACCTTTTTCAGCTGGCTGGCGATGTTGTCCGGCTGCCAGCCGAGCACGTTGAGAATAAACGCCGGCGATTTATTCAGCGTCACCGCGCGGGTGTAAGAGAAAATCACATCTTCCGGGCGCAGCGGATTACCGGAGGCGAATTTGGCATCCGGCTTCAGTTTGATGGTCAGGGTTTTCGTCGCCGGGTCGGCCTGCCAGCTTTCGGCGAGGATCGGCACGATTTTTTCAGGGTTGTTGCGGTCCGGCTGTACCAGGCGCTGGTAGAGGCTGGGCACCGTCTGAATGCTGGAGAGTTCGTTCGCTTCCGCCGGGTCGAGGCTGACGATATCGTCGAGACCCTGGGCGACCACCAGCGTGTTGGGCGGCGTGGCGGCATGCACGGCGGCGGAGAGCGCCGTCAGTACCAGTAAAGGCAACAGTTTCTTGGTCATATGCAATCCCTGAAAAATGGTTATTTTAATTTTTTATGCTTCGCTACGTTAGGCCGCTTGCCAAAAGGCGTAAAGTCAAAATAAGGATATCCTTATGCTAAAAACGCATAATCAAGAACGACAGGTTATTGCCAGGCGTGCAGAAGCGCCTTTCTCGGCTGCTGGCTTCTTGCTATAACGCATTGTCTATTGCGAGGAGGTGGGTGTGCCGGAAATCAATGAGTTTGGCCAGCAGGTGAACGATCTTGTCCCTGGCTGGCAGGGGGCGCGAGTCCTGCGGCGAACGGCGTTAAATGGCCGTTTTTGTCAACTGGAGCCGCTGGACGTTGACCGTCATGCGGCGGATCTGTTTGCCGCCTATGCGCTCGGCGACAACAGCGACTGGACGTGGCTGGCGTCTACGCGGCCGGAGAGCGTGGCGGCGACCGCCCACTGGATCGCGGGCAAGGTGAATGATGATGCTCTGGTGCCCTACGCGGTGATTGACCTGCGTAGCGAGCAGGCGGTGGGTATCGTCAGCTATATGGCGATCGAACGGGAAATGGGCACGGTTGAGATCGGCCATGTCACCTGGTCGCGACGGATGAAAAACACCCCGCTGGGTACCGAAGCGGTCTGGCTGTTGCTGAAGAACGGCTTTGATCATGGCTACCGTCGACTGGAGTGGAAATGCGATTCGATGAATGTCGCCTCGCGCAGGGCCGCCGAGCGGCTGGGCTTTAGCTGGGAAGGGCGCCTGCGGCAGAGGCTGGTGCGCAAAGGGCGGACGCGCGACAGCGATATGCTGTCCATCATCGATGGCGAGTGGCCTGCGCGCGATGCGGCGCTGCGGGCGTGGCTGGCGGCGGAGAACTTTGCTGCCGACGGGCAGCAGATCAAACGCCTGGAGGCGTTTCGCTAACATCAGAGGCTGTCCCGACCTTCCGGGAACGCCTCTGCGATTTTGACGCCGCCGATACCGGTAGCGTAAGTGGCTACATTAACCGCTGGCCGCCCGGATCGTAGGCCGGGCAAGGCATAGCCGCCATCCGGCCTAAACGATTAGCGGCGAACCGGCGCGTCGCCAGCGACATAATACGCCGCGGTGCTGCGCGGCAGCGGCTGGCGGCCGCGAATGGCGTCAGCCATCTTCTCGCCGATCATAATGGTGGTGGCGTTCAGGTTGCCGGTGATGATCTGCGGCATAATTGACGCATCGACCACCCGCACTCCTTCCAGACCGTGGACCCGGCCTTCGCCGTCGACCACCGCCATCTCGTCGTAACCCATCTTACAGGTCCCGCACGGGTGGAAGGCGGTCTCGGCGTGGTTGCGCACAAACTCATCCAGCTCGGCATCGCTCTGGCAGTCAATACCCGGGCTGATTTCGCGGCCGCGATACTTGTCCAGCGCCGGCTGGTTCATGATCTCCCGGGTGATGCGAATGGCGTCGCGGAACTCCTGCCAGTCCTGCTCATGGGACATATAGTTAAACAGGATCGCCGGATGGGCGTGCGGGTCGCGCGACTTCAGACGCACGTGGCCGCGGCTGGGGGAGCGCATCGAGCCGACGTGGCACTGGAAGCCGTGCTCTTTCACCGCGTTGGAGCCATTGTAGTTAATCGCCACCGGCAGGAAATGGTACTGAATGTTCGGCCAGGCGAACTCGGCGCGGCTGCGGATAAAACCGCCCGCTTCAAACTGGTTGCTGGCGCCGATCCCGGTGCCGCCGAACAGCCACTCGGCGCCGATCTTCGGCTGGTTCCACCACTGCAGCGCCGGGTAGAGCGACACCGGCTCTTTGCACTCGTACTGCAGGTACATCTCCAGATGGTCCTGCAGATTCTCACCCACGCCGGGGAGATCGTGGACCACCGGGATATCGAACTGCCTGAGCAGCTCGGGGTTGCCGACGCCGGAGCGCTGCAGGATCTGCGGCGAGGCAATCGCCCCGGCGCACAGCAGCACCTCTTTGTTGGCCGTCGCTTTTGACGGGATAGTGCTTTCCCCCTCCAGCCACTCGACGCCCACCGCGCGCTTGCCGGCAAAAATAATGTGATCGGTCAGCGCATGGGTGCGGATGGTCAGGTTGGGGCGACCGCGCGCCTGGTCGAGATAGCCGCGGGCGGTGCTGGCGCGACGGCCCTGCGGCGTCACGGTGCGGTCCATCGGACCAAAGCCTTCCTGTTGGTAGCCGTTGAGATCGTCGGTGCGCGGATACCCCGCCTGCACCCCGGCTTCAACCATCGCCTCGAAGAGCGGATTATTGCCCGGCTTCGGCGTGGTGACGCTCACCGGGCCATCGCCGCCGTGATAGTCGTTGGGCCCGATATCGCGGGTTTCCGCTTTCCGGTAGTAGGGCAGGCAGTCGAGATAGCTCCAGTGTTCCAGTCCCGGGGCGGCGGCCCAGTTATCGAGGTCCAGAGCGTTGCCGCGAATGTAGCACATGCCGTTAATCAGCGAGGAGCCGCCGAGCCCTTTACCACGCCCGCACTCCATGCGGCGGTGGTTCATATAGGGCTCCGGTTCGGTCTCGTAGGCCCAGTTGTAGCGTTTGCCCTGCAGCGGGTAAGCCAGCGCGGCGGGCATCTGGGTGCGGAAGTCGAACCGGTAGTCCGGGCCGCCGGCCTCCAGCAGCAGGACGGTGGTGGTTGGATCTTCAGTCAGTCGTGTCGCCAGAACGTTGCCGGCGGAGCCGGCGCCAATAATGATGTAGTCAAATTGCAAAAAAACCTCCCGGTTAAAATATGGACTGGAATTTACCCATCTCAACCTGGATGGACTTCACCTGGGTGTAACTCTGCAGGGTCATCACGCCGTTCTCGCGGCCAATACCGGAGTGCTTATAGCCGCCGACCGGCATCTCCGCCGGGGATTCCCCCCAGCTGTTGATCCAGCAGATGCCGGCTTCCAGCTGATGAATGGCGCCGTGGGCGCGGTTCAGGTCGGCAGTGACGATACCCGCCGCCAGACCGTAGTCGGTATCGTTGGCGCGGCGGATCGCTTCTTCTTCGGACTCGTAGGTAAGGATGGACATCACCGGGCCGAAGATCTCCTCGCGCACGATGGTCATCTCATCGCTGCAGTCGGTAAACACCGTCGGGGCCACCCATGCGCCGTTGTCAAAGCCTTCGCCCTTCAGCACGTCGCCGCCGCACAGCAGGCGAGCGCCTTCTGCTTTGCCTTTGGCGATGTAGCGCAGCACATTGTCACGGTGCGGGAAGCTGACCAGCGGGCCAAAGTTGGTGGTTTCATCGAACAGATCGCCCGCGCGGATGCGGCCCACGCGCTCAACGATTTTCTGCTCAAACGCCGCCTTAACCTTCGCGGGGACGAACACGCGGGTGCCGTTGGTGCACACCTGGCCGGAGCTGAAGAAGTTGGCCATCATGGCGATGTCGGCCGCGAGATCGAGATCCGCATCGTCGAAAATAATCAGCGGCGATTTACCGCCTAGCTCCATGGTGACCTCCTTCAGCGATGAGGCTGCGGAGTTGGCCATCACCTTTTTGCCGCTGGTGACGCCGCCGGTAAAGGAGACTTTAGCGATGCCCGGATGTTCAGTCAGGTACTGGCCGGTCTCCGCACCCACGCCCGGCAGGACGTTAAACACCCCGTCCGGCAGGCCCGCTTCGCTGTAAATTTCCGCCAGCCTGAGGGCGGTGAGCGGGGTGACTTCGCTCGGTTTGAAAATCATTGCATTGCCGGCGGCCAGCGCTGGCGCCGATTTCCACAGGGCGATCTGGATCGGATAGTTCCACGCGCCGATCCCGGCCACCACACCCAGCGGTTCGCGGCGGGTGTAGACGAACGACGTCTCGCGCAGGGGGATCTGACTGCCTTCCAGCGCCGGGATCAGCCCCGCGTAATACTCCAGCACGTCGGCGCCGGTGACGATGTCCACGGTTGAGGTTTCGGAAAACGCTTTACCGGTGTCGAGGGTTTCCAGCTTTGCCAGCTCGTCGTTGCGCTCGCGCAGGATATCGACGGCGCGACGCAGGATGCGCGAGCGTTCCATGGCGGTCATCGCCGCCCAGATTTTTTGCCCGCGCCGCGCGCTCTCAACGGCGCGATCGACATCCTCGCGTCCGGCAGCCTGAACGGTCGCCAGCACCTCGCCAGTGGCAGGGTTGATGGTCTCGAAGGTGCGACCGCTGGTGGCCGATGTATAACCACCATTAATATAAAGCTGCTGTTCTGCCATTCGGGACATAACGCCTCCTCGGTTATGGGTTCGGTAAATGCTGACGAATAAAGTGGCTGGTCAGCGACTGCGCCAGCGTCTTATCCAGCGGTTTGCCGCTGAGCGCCGCCCGCAGCCACAGGCCGTCTATCAGCGCCGCCAGCCCGTAGCCGGCCTCCTGGGCCTGCCCGCGCGGCAGCTCGCGGCGGAACTCGTACACCAGGTTTGACAGCAGGCGGCGGCTGCTCACCTGCTGCAGGCGGTAGAGCATCGGCTGGTGCATGCTGCTGGCCCAGAAGGCCAGCCAGGCCTTCATCGCCGCGCTGCTGATCTGCGTCTCATCAAAGTTGCCGCCGACTATCGCCTGCAGACGCTCTCCGGCGCTGCCGTCCGGCAGGGCGTGCAGACGGTTAAGCACCGCGTCGCGCAGCTGGCTGGTGATGTCGCGCATGGTCGCTTCCAGCAGACCATTTTTGTCTTTGAAATAGTGACTGATGATCCCCGTCGATACGCCCGCTCGCCGGGCGATCTGCGCGATGGTCGCGTCGTGCATTCCGACTTCATTTATTGCGTCCAGCGTGGCGTCGATCAGTTGCCTGCGCCGGATTGGCTGCATCCCCAGTTTGGGCATTTTTGCCACTCCATTCATCAGCGTTGGTTAACTATTAAAGCGGTTTTTGATTGGACGTTCAATATAAAATGTGTCTTAATTGTTACGTTATTGAATTTTAATAGTTACAAAAACAGTGGGGATACTGGATGACAGATCTTTCGCAAAACAGAGAAAAGGACAAAATCAATCCGGTGGTTTTTTATACCTCGGCCGGACTGATTTTGTTGTTTTCCCTGATGACGATCTTTTTTCGCGATTTTTCTGCCGAGTGGATTGGGCGCACCCTGGACTGGGTGTCGAAAACCTTCGGCTGGTACTATCTGCTGGCGGCGACGCTGTATATCGTCTTCGTCGTCTGCATTGCCTGTTCGCGCTTCGGCTCGGTGAAGCTCGGGCCGGAGCAGTCTAAGCCCGAGTTCAGCCTGCTAAGCTGGGCGGCGATGCTGTTCGCCGCCGGGATCGGCATCGACCTGATGTTCTTCTCGGTCGCCGAACCGGTGACGCAATATATGCAGCCGCCGGAAGGGGCGGGGCAGACCATCGAAGCGGCGCGCCAGGCGATGGTGTGGACGCTATTCCACTACGGACTCACCGGCTGGTCGATGTATGCCCTGATGGGCATGGCGCTGGGATACTTTAGCTATCGTTATAATTTGCCGCTCACCATCCGCTCGGCGCTCTATCCTATCTTCGGGAAAAAGATTAATGGCCCCATCGGCCACAGCGTCGATATCGCGGCGGTGATCGGCACCATCTTCGGCATCGCCACCACCCTCGGCATTGGCGTGGTGCAGCTCAACTACGGTCTGAGCGTGCTGTTCGATATTCCTGACTCGCTGGCGGCGAAGGCGGCCCTGATAGCGCTGTCGGTGATCATCGCCACCATCTCGGTCACCTCCGGGGTGGACAAGGGCATCCGCGTGCTCTCCGAGCTGAACGTCGCGCTCGCGCTGGGGCTGATCCTGTTCGTGCTGTTCATGGGCGATACCTCCTTCCTGCTCAATGCGTTAGTGCTGAACGTCGGCGACTACGTCAACCGCTTTATGGGCATGACGCTGAACAGCTTCGCCTTCGACCGCCCGGTGGAGTGGATGAACAACTGGACGCTCTTTTTCTGGGCGTGGTGGGTGGCCTGGTCGCCGTTCGTTGGCCTGTTCCTGGCGCGCATTTCGCGCGGGCGCACCATCCGCCAGTTTGTGATGGGCACCCTGATTATTCCGTTCACCTTTACCCTGCTGTGGCTGTCGGTGTTCGGCAACAGCGCGCTGTATGAGATCATCCACGGCGACGCGGCCTTTGCCGGGGAGGCGATGCTCCACCCGGAGCGCGGCTTCTACAGCCTGCTGGCGCAGTATCCGGCGTTTACCTTTAGCGCGTCGGTGGCGACCATTACCGGTCTGCTGTTCTACGTCACCTCTGCCGACTCCGGCGCGCTGGTGCTGGGAAACTTTACCTCGAAGCTGAAGGACATCAACAGCGACTCCCCGAACTGGCTGCGCATCTTCTGGTCGGTGGCTATCGGTCTGTTGACCCTCGGGATGCTGATGACCAACGGCATCTCGGCGCTGCAGAACACCACGGTGATCATGGGGCTGCCGTTCAGCTTTGTGATTTTCTTCGTGATGGCCGGACTGTATAAGTCCCTGAAGGTGGAAGATTACCGCCGGGTCAGCGCCAGCCGCGACACTGCCCCGCGCCCGCTCGGCCTGCAGGATCGGCTGAGCTGGAAGAAGCGCCTGTCGCGGCTGATGAATTACCCGGGCACGCGCTATACCAAACAGATGATGGAGACGGTGTGCTTCCCGGCGATGGAGGAGGTTGCCCAGGAACTACGGCTGCGCGGCGCCGCGGTGGAACTGAAGAGCCTGCCGCCGGAAGAGGGCGAGAACCTTGGTCACCTCGATCTGCTGGTGCACATGGGCGACGAGCAGAACTTTATCTATAAGATCTGGCCGCAGCAGTACTCGGTGCCGGGCTTTACCTATCGGGCGCGCAGCGGGAAATCCACCTATTACCGGCTGGAGACCTTCCTGCTGGAGGGCAGCCAGGGTAACGACCTGATGGACTACAGCAAAGAGCAGGTGATCACCGATATTCTCGACCAGTACGAGCGGCACCTGAACTTTATCCATCTGCACAGGGAAGCGCCGGGGAACAGCGTGATGTTCCCGGATGGCTAGTCAGGGGAGCCCCCGTCGGGGAAAGACTGACGGGGGCGACGGGCCGTTACTGGTAGTTAAAAGCGTCCGGATGGTTGTCGAGGCTGCCGCTGAGGGCGGCAAACAGCACGGTTTTGCCATCAATGGACAGGGCGTCGCTGACGTTAAGCCAGGTCAGCTTCTCCTGGTCGGTTTTTTCATCGACCACCGAGTAAACGCCTGACATCTGTTTGGTTTTTTCCGACCAGATCACCGCGATACGCTCATGGCCGCAGTCGTGGGGTTTGCAGGCGCTTAGCACCTGCCAGGATTCGCTACCCAGCTTCACCGTCTGCGCCGGCGACCCGGTGCCGCCGGTGGTCACCCAGGCGGGCAGCTGATGGCCTTTGACCATCTGGTTAAACGACGCCCGGGTGGCGGTATCGTGAGCCAGACTGTTCAGCGTGACGTCGCCTTGCGCCATGACGCTGGCGGAGGCGGCTAAGGCGATAATAGCGGTAAGCGTTTTAAACATGTTTCCTCCTGGACTTATTCCGTCCTCATAACAAGCCTCTTTATAGTGAGCGTAGATAATGATTAATGCAAACTATGACATAAATCCCGTGAATGATTAGCAGCGGTGCGCGCATGGACGTTACGCTAAGCGATATGCCATGATGCGGATTGATTAAAATTTTCCAATATATGCCCTTGTGATAAAGCAGTTAGCGAAATGGCATAGTTATTCAGGCGATAAAGCATGGCGTATGTGAATCATCTACTGACGTTTATTGAGAGTAATCCGGCGCTGGCGGTGGGATTTAACCTTATTCTGCTGCTGCTCTCTGGCATATTTGCCCACCTTTTATGCAAGTTCTTGCTGATTAAAGTGGTGCGTAAGGTCTTCTTTGGTAGCCATAAACAGGACGTGCCGTTGGAGAAGGATCGACGCATCGCCGAAAAGCTGTCCAATTTCATTCCGGTTATTATCGTCTATTACGTTCTGCAGTTTATGCCGGCGATGCCGGCATCGCTGGTGACGGCGATTAATACCATCTGCGGGATCTTGTTTTTTATTTTTATGTCGGTGTTTTTCAACGAGATGCTGGATATTGTCAACAGCTCTTATCTGCGAAAAACCAAACGTAAAAATCATTCCATTAAGGGCTATATCCAGATAGGCAAAATCTTAGTCCACATCCTGGCGGCGATTATGATCCTCGCCGTGATGTCGAACAAATCGCCGATCATTATTATCTCCAGTCTCGGGGCGGTGGCGGCGGTGCTGATGATCGTCTTCCAGCATACCCTGCTGTCGCTGGTGGCGAACGTTCAGCTGTCGTCCAACGACGTGCTCCAGCTGGGGGACTGGATTGAAATGCCTGACAAGAACCTCAGCGGTGAGGTGACGGATATCGCGCTGCACACCATTACCATCCGTAACTGGGACAATACTATTTCCCGTATTCCCACCAAGAATTTCCTCACCGAGACCTATACCAACTGGCAGGCGATGTTCTCCTCCGGGGCGCGGCGGATCATGCGCAGTATCGCCATCGATCAGCACTCAGTGCGTTTTCTCAACCAGGAGATGCTCTCCTCGATGCTGACTATCCGCGGGGTAAGCGAGCCTCTGACCACGCTGCTTGACGGTCGGGATCCCGGCGGCGTGGCCGACCGCTGGTTTGTCGATAACGGGCTGACCAACCTGACCCTGTTTCGCCACTATCTGATGCACTATCTCGCCGAGCGACCAGATATTATTAAGGAGATGTACATTGTGGCGAGAACGCTGAAACCGTCGCCGTCGGGCATCCCGCTGGAGATTTACTGCTTTACCTCCTCAACGCTGTGGAAAGACTACGAAAACACCCAGTCGGCGATATTTGAGTACATTACCGCGGTGGCCGGGCAGTTCTCCCTGCGCCTCTATCAGTATCCCGCCGGGCACGATTTCTGGCGTCTCTCCCAGGAGCACGCCGCCCGGGCGGGCCTGCCGCCGTCGGCGGAAGGCTAAGCGCTGAGCTGCTGGCGCCAGAGGGCGATCTCCTCCTCCAGCCAGGCGATGAACCGGGCGACTTCCGGGCGGTTCTCCGCCTGCGGGGAGACGGTCAGCCAGTAGTGCCAGGGGTAGGGGACGGTGACGGCGGTGAGCTGCACCAGCTCGCCGCGGGCTATCGCCCCCGCCACCAGCGAGCGCCGCTCCAGCGCCACGCCCGCTCCCAGGCGAACCGCCTCCAGCACCAGGTTGGAGTCGTTCAGGCGCAGGCCCGCAGGGACGATGGTCTTTTCCAGCCCCGCCTGGCTGCACCAGGCGTTCCAGGACTCCATGGAAAAAACGATATCGCTGGCGGCGATCGCCTGCGGGGTGGTCGGCAGGTCGCCGCCGCGATAGTGCGGCGCGGCCACCACCAGCTGTTCATCGGCAAACAGATGTCGGCTGTCCATCCCCTCCCAGTCGCCTTGCCCCATGCGAATGGCCAGATCGATACCTTCCTGCTGCAGGTTGACCACCGCCAGGCTGGTCAGCAGGCGCACCGCGATCTGCGGATGCCGCGCCTGAAAGCGCGCCAGCCGCGGCAGCAGCCAGTGGCAGCCAAAGGAGGGGAGCGTCGCCAGGGTCAGTTCCATCGTGCGGGGTTTGATCTGCACCATCCGCGTGGCGTCGGCGATGTGCTGTAACGCCTCGCGGATTTGCAGGGCATAGAGCCGCCCCTCTTCCGTGATGCGCACCCCGCGGCCGTGGCGGACAAACAGTGTGACGCCGACCAGGGCTTCCAGCTGTTTGATATGCTGGCTGACCGCCGAATGGGTCACGCTCATCTCGTGGGCGGCCTGCGTCACGCTGCCGAGGCGCGCCACCGCCTCAAAGCTGCGCAGGCTGGCGACAGGGGGAAAATCTGCCATGGTGATCTCTCAGTCAGTGAGTCGATACGTTAACGTTACTACCGGGTTAGCGGGTTTTAAAGCCGCCGCGAGCAGACAGTGGACGGGCTTCAGGCGCTCTCAGTCGGTATAACACAGGGGAGACAGGCGGACTATCCCGTGGCGCCATTTTGTTAGTTTTTCTAACCTTTGCGGTAAGCATCCCCTGATATTCGCGGGGCGGGTTTTCCAGTAAGGTAAGCCAGCAACCCCTTTATCGCAGGCAGGAGTGACGATGAAACTCATTGGTATGATGGATTCACCTTATGTAAGACGCGTGGCTGTTTCTCTGGCGCTCTATGGCGTGGAATTCGAGAGCCTGCCGCTGTCGGTCTTTAGCGGCTTTGATGAATTCTCCCGTATTAATCCGGTGGTCAAGGCGCCGACGGTGGTTCTCGATGACGGGACACAGCTGATGGATTCCACGCTGATCCTCCACTATTTCGAAACGACCCATCCCGCCGGACGCCGGCTGCTTCCCGCGCATCCCGAGGCGCTGGCCCGCGACCTGCACCTGCTGGGGGTGATCCTCGCCGCCAGTGAAAAAGCGGTCCAGCATGTTTATGAGCACCGTCTGCGGCCGGAGGAGAAGCAGCATCAGCCGTGGATAGCCCGGGTGACCGGTCAACTGCTCGCCGCCTGTCGGGAATGGGACGCCCGGCTGGCAGACCGCGTTGCCGCCGCGCAGCCGGACCAGGTGTTGGTCACCAGCACGGTGGTCTGGTCCTTTATCCAGTTGATGATCCCGACGGTGGTGCCGGCAACGGCGTTTCCGCATATCCGCGCGCTGGCGGAGAAAGGAGAGGCGCTGCCGGCGTTTCAACAGTATCCGCTGAGTTAACGGCGGGGAAGGCGAGGGGCGCCGCAGCGTGGCGCCCTGAAGCAGGAGAGGATCACCAGCAGACAAACCCGCCGTCGACCACCAGGTCTACGCCGGTGCAGAACGAGGCGGCGTCGCTGGCGAGGAACAGCGCCGGGCCGGCCATCTCTTCCACCTTCGCCATCCGCTGCATCGGCGTCTGGCTTTCAAACTCGCGGGTCTGGTGCACCATCTCCGGGCGGGTATTCATCGGCGTGGCGGTATATCCCGGGCTGATGGAATTGACGCGGATCCCTTTGTCCACCCACTCCATCGCCAGGCTTTTCGACAGATGGATCACGCCGGCTTTGGAGCAGTTGTAATGCGCCTGGTCGAGGCCGCGGTTAACGATAATCCCCGACATCGAGGCGATGTTGATAATCGACCCGCCGCCGGACTCCAGCATCAGTTCCGCTTCCGCTTTGCAGGAATTCCACACCCCGGTGAGATTGATATCGATCACCCGCTGCCATTGCTCGCTCTCCATCGCCAGCGCCGGATTGGCGTTGGCGATCCCGGCGGCGTTGACGGCGATGTCGAGGCGGCCAAAGCGGCTTTTGGCCAGCGCGACGGCGGCGCGCAGGTCGGCCAGCTGGCGGACGTCGCCGGTGTAGGCGCAGGCCTGGCCGCCGATAGATTCAATATGACTGACCGTTTCCGCCAGCCCGCCGTCGTCGCGAAGATCAAAACAGACCACCCGCGCGCCGGCGCTGGCGAGACTGCAGGCGATAGTCTGGCCAATGCCGCTGCCGGCGCCGGTAACGAAGGCGACGCGATCCTGCAGGCTAAACAGCTGTTGTGCAAAGTCTTTACCGATCATAATGATTATTCTCTTCAATATAGTGTCGAACGTCGGGAGCCTGACGTCCCGGATAGCGGCGCGTCGCGCCTAATCCGGGCTACCGTGCTCAGGACATAATCAAACCGCCATCGATATTAATGGTCTGTCCGGTGAGATAGCGGGCGTCGTCGGAGGCGAGAAACGCCACCAGGCCGGCGACATCTTCCGGCTTGCCGGCGCGCTTCATTGGAATGCCCTCGACCCACTCCGCCATCAGCTCGCCTTTGCCGTAGCGCTTCTGCTCGGTGCTGAGAATTTCGCCCCACACGCGGTCGTTGTAATCCCACATTTCGCTTTCAATGATGCCCGGGCAGAAGGCGTTGACGGTGATATTCCACGGCGCCAGCTCGTGGGCCAGGCTTTGGGTAATGCCGATCACGCCCATCTTGCTGGCGGCATAGTGCGGGGTGTAGATGAAGCCCTGACGCCCCTGGCCGGATGAGGTGTTGATCAGGCTGCCGTGGTTCTGTTTCACCATATATTTGGCCGCCTCGCGGCAGCATAGCCAGACGCCGGTGGTATTGACCGCCAGCACTTTCTCGAAATCGGCTTTTGGCATCCGATCGTAGTAATCAATGGTGATGACCCCGGCGTTCTGAATCGAGACGTCAATGGTGCCGAAGCGGGCGGCGGCCTGCTCATACAGCCCCTGCACCTGGGCTTCATCGGTGACATCGACCTGCAGCGATAAAATATCCGCCTGATAGCGCTGACGCAGGGTTTCGGCGGTCTCATGAACGCGCTCGGCGTTGGAGACCATCACCAGGTTTGCGCCGTCGCGGGCGAAGCGCTCGGCAATACCCGCGCCAATGCCGCGACAGGCGCCGGTGATCACCACCGTTTTGTTCTGGAAATCTCGTTGCATATTTTTTCCCTTTCGCTGAGCCGGGCACCAGGCCCGGCGGAAGATGTGAATCGTTGCCGGTTAGCTGGAGGTGGCGCCGTTGGGGGGGAGGGCGGCCAGTTTCTCCTCATGGCGGCGCATCAGGATGACCTTGCTCTGCAGCTTCTGCTGGAACTGGTCGACGACCACGGCGGTAACGATCACCACGCCTTTGATCACCATCTGCCAGAAGTCGCTGACGCCCATCATCACCATGCCGTCGGCAAGGAAGACGATCACGAAGGCGCCGATAATCGAGCCGGTCACCCGACCACGGCCGCCGGCCAGCGCGGTGCCGCCGAGTACGGTGGCGCCGATGGCGTCCATCTCAAACATGTTGCCGGTCATCGGATGCGCGGTTTGCAGTTGTGATGCGACGATCAGGCCGACAAAGGCCGCGCACAGGCCGGAGAAGGCATAGACGAATATTTTCGCTTTCACAATCGGCACGCCGGCAAGGCGGGCGGCGGACTCATTGCCGCCGATGGCGTAGATGTAGCGGCCAAGCGGCGTTTTGGTGGTCAGCCAGTAGCCCAGCACCAGGAAGCCGATCATCAGCCAGATGGGAAGATAGACGCCGAGCAGAGTGCCGGAGCCGAGGGTGGCGAAACCGGTGTTGCCCAGCGCTTCCATACCGTTGAGATTCGGGTAGGTGCTCCCGTCGTTAAACAGCAGCGCGGAGCCGCGGGCGACGTACATCATGCCTAAGGTGCAGATAAACGGCGCCACGCCGAAGCGGGTGATCACCGCGCCGTTCACCAAGCCGACCAGTACGCCGAAGATCGCCACGCAGAGGATCACTTCCGGGACGTTAAAGAAGAGGATGTCGCCGTTCCACAGCGGCAGG
The DNA here is from genome assembly GCF_059759695.1 of Klebsiella sp. M041. NCBI lineage: Bacteria > Pseudomonadati > Pseudomonadota > Gammaproteobacteria > Enterobacterales > Enterobacteriaceae > Klebsiella > Klebsiella sp. M041. The sequence continues at coordinate 21,798 of NZ_JCAXWU010000005.1, read as the reverse complement.
CCGTTGGTCAGCAGCGCGCCCGCCACCATGCCGCAGATCCCCGCCACCGCGCCGACGGACAAATCAATGCCGCCGGTGAGAATGACCAGCGTCATGCCGATGGCCAGCAGGCCGGTGATCGCCACGTGCTGGGTCATGATCAGCAGGTTAGAGGCGGTCAGGAAGTTGGGTACCATCACGCTGAAGAATGCGATCACCAGCAGCAGGGCGATAAAGGTGCGGGCCTTCAGCAGGTACATATAAATCATATATTTCTGGTTCATGATGGATTCCAGCCTGATTAATCTTGAGGTGTTGAAGCCGCGATTAACTGTTCGCGGGTCACCGCATGACGCGGTAGATCGGCGGTAATGCGGCCATCGGCCATCACCAGGATGCGGTCGGCCAGGGCCATCACCTCATCCAGCTCTGAAGATGAAAACATCACCGCCAGCCCCTGCTGGGCCATTTTGCCGATCAGGTGATAGACGTCGGTTTTCGCGCCGACGTCGATGCCGCGCGTCGGTTCGTCGAGGAACACCACCTGCGGCTGGGTCATCAGCGCTTTACCCAGCACCACTTTTTGTTGATTACCGCCGCTCAGCGAGGTGATGGGCAAATTGGCGTCGCTGACCTTGATCGCCAGCTGCTGGATCATCGTTTTCACGCAGGTCTCTTCTTTTTGCGGATTCAACCAGCGCCAGGCGCGGCGAAACCCCTGCAGGCTGAAATCAGAGAGCGTCATGTTGGCCTGAATCGACATCATCTGCACCACGCCTTCGCCCTGGCGGTCCTCCGGCACCAGCGCCAGCCCCTTTTTCAGACGCTGCTGAAAGCGTGATTTGCCGATGCTTTCGCCGTTGAGATGCACCTCGCCGCGCTGGCAGGGCATCAGCCCCACCAGACCTTTAAACAGCTCGGTGCGTCCGGCCCCCAGCAGGCCGTAAATGCCGATCACTTCACCTTTGCTAAGAGTGAAGGTAACGTCATTGAGCTTGTAGCCGCCGCTGGGATGCAGCGCGGTCAGCCCCTTGACGTCAAGCACCGCGTTGCCTTTTGGCGCCGGTTGATAATCAAAGTGTTTTTTCTTATCGCCGACCATCTGCTCAATGATCCACGGCACGCTGGCGTCGCTGACGTGACGCTCGCTGATAAAGCGACCGTCGCGGAAAATGGTGATGTTGTCGCCGATCTCCATCAGCTCTTCGAGGCGATGCGAGATATAGATAATGGTCACCCCGCGGCGCTTAAGCTGCGCGATCACCTTGAACAGCACTTTCACCTCAGACTGGCTGAGCGCCGAGGTGGGTTCGTCCATGATCAGCACCCGGGTGTCTTTCGACAGCGCGCGGGCAATCTCGACTAACTGCTGGTGGCCGATACCGAGTTCGCCCAGCGGGGTGTAGGGATCGACATCCAGCTCCAGTCGCTCCAGCAGCGATTTGGCCAGCGCGTACTGGTATTTTTCGTTGATGCGTCCTTTCTGAAAGAATTCATTTGCCATGAAGATGTTGTCCATCACATTCATATTGGGAAATAAATTCAGCTCCTGGAAAATAATGCTGATGCCGAGTTTTTCTGCCTGATGAGTCGAATGTAATGAAACCGCTTCGCCATCGAGAATAATTTGCCCGGAGGAGGGCGTTTCCACACCGGCAAGCATTTTCATCATGGTGGATTTACCCGCACCATTTTCTCCGATCAGCACGTTGACCTTATTTCGATAGACCCGGTAATTGACATTATCCAGGGCGGTCACGCCGGGATAGACGCGCGACAGGCCGCGGGTTTCGATAATCACTTCGGACTCAGCGGGCTGGGGAGCGACGAGTTCTTGCGGCGCCATATTATTGCCCCCCCGCGTGAACGATTTTCGCCGGGGTAATTTCCGGGAGAGTTGGCGGAATATCCCAGGCCGAGAAGACGCCGTAGACCTCCACGCTGTCGCCGGTTTTGAGGTTGGCGGTCTGAATCATTTTGACTGCCTGGCTGTTGATATTCTTGCTGTACTCGCCGAACAGCACCTGGTCATTAAAGTCCTGATAGCTGGCGCCGCTGTAGCCGTCGCGCAGCTGGGTGCCGCGCAGGGTGGGGCCAATCTGCACCGTCACCTTGCCGACGCTGGGGTCGGACAGGGTCATCTTGCCGCTGCGCGAGGCGGTATCGAGTTTGCTGACAGTACCTGAAACCTTGACGTAGAAGATGCAGGGGTTTTCGTCCTGCGCGCGGTAGCCGAGGGTTTTGCAGGCGCTATCAATGTCTTTTGCCGCCTTGAGCGCGCTCATCAATTCCGCCGCCGGGCGCGCTTTCGTCACCACCTGCGGTACGATGCTCTGCTGCCAGGTTTTATCCATATTTGCCATATGCGGGTTGGGCGGCGATTTCAGGTCTGCCAGCTCCTGCTGCGAGACGATGCGACAGCCCCCAAGCGCCAGCACGGCCAGCGTCAGACAGGTTTTCTTAAACATAATGCTCTCCTCTGCGCCCCCGCAGGGGCGCAACCACCCGAACTCAGGACTTAATGTTGAAATCCTGGACTTTATCGGCGTTATCCTGAGTAATCAGGATGCCGCGGAACATCACGCGCTGTTTAGCCGGCTTTTCGCCTTTTTGCAGGTAATTATCCAGATCGGTGACGCCCTGAGCGGCGATGGCCTGCGCCTGCAGCATCACGGTCGCCTGCAGGGTGCCGGCCTTCACGGCGTCGCGCTCATCGTTGCTGCCGTCGATGCCGACGACGATCACATCGCTGCGGTTGGCCGCCTTCAGCGCCGCAATCGCGCCGAGGGCCACCGGCCCGTTGCCGCAGATCACGCCTTTCACGTCCGGGTGAGCCTGCAGAATGCTGTCCATGATGCGCTTGCCGTCGATCAGGGTGCCTTTGGCATCCTGTTTGGCTACGCTGACCATATCCGGATACTGGTCAATGACCTGATGGAAAGATTTAGAACGGGTGACACAGTTATTATCGGCGAGGTTGCAGGTCAGCTCGGCGTATTTGCCTTTCTCCGCCATCTTCTCGACGAAGACGTTGGCGACCTCGGAGCCGGCCTGGAAGTTATTGTGGGTAATTTGTTCCAGCGCCACATCATCAACCGGAATTTCACGGTTAATTAAGACCACCGGAATGCCGGCTTTTTTGGCCTTTTCAATGGCGGCGACGCTGGCGGTGGAGTCGGCGTTATCAAGAATAATGCCCTGCACCTTTTTACCAATGGCGGTGTCGATAAGCTCATTCTGCTTTTTGACATCTTCGCCATGGGACAGCACGGTGGTTTTATAGCCGAGAGCTTGCGCTTTTTCACTGGCGCCTTTGGCTTCCGAGGCGTAATACGGGTTATCCAGCGAGTTGACCATGATCATAATGGTGCCTTTCTCCGCGGCGTGCGCGGCAAAGGATAAGGCGGTCAGGGTAGCAGCGGTTAAAAGGGTTTTACGTAATTTCATGACTCTGTTCCTGTATTTTTATATTCGAACAAATGAGCCCCTGAGCGGGCAGGCTTTTACGGTCTGAAATTTCCCCTGAATACATTCAGGGTTAGCGATATCGTTATGGGCCGGGTTTCTCCTGTAATAAGTGAATGCATGTCGTCGCGCAGTCCGGCGGTCAGGCTGGCGAGTCCGGTTTCCATAATGTTCGGTCGACCGCATGGCGCCACTCCTGCCAGCGAGTTTGCAAGCGCTGGTGGCGGGCCATGTCGGGCTGAAAGGTGCTGTGTTCGGTTAAGAAGGCCTGCAGGTCGGCGGTCGACCCCGGATGGAGCGCTTTGCGCGCCAGCAACGCTGCGCCGATGGCGGACAGCTCCGGTACGTCGCTGCGCATCACCGGGCAGCCGAGCAGATCGGCCTGGTATTGCATCAGCCAGTCATTGTTGGTCGGCCCGCCGTCCACCATCAGCGCCGTTAGGGTAAACTCTTCATGTTGCCGCATCGCCACCACCACGTCGGCAATCTGATAGGTGATGGATTCCAGCGCCGCGCGGATCAGATGCGCGCGTTTCACCCCGCGACTCAGGCCGCAGATCACGCCGCGGGCGCTGTCGTCCCACCAGGGGGCGCCGAGGCCGGTCAGCGCCGGCACGAAGTACACCCCGAGGGTCGAATCAACGGAGGCGGGAAGGGTGTTCAGCTCATGGGCCAGCTCGGCGGCAGAGAGCTCGCTCAGGCCAGTGCTGTCCGCCATCCAGGCGACGGCATCGCCGGTGTGGGGAATATTACCTTCCAGACCCCACACCAGCTGGTCGCCATCGTGCCAGGCGACAGTGGTCGCCAGCGCCTCGATATCGCACTGCGCCGATTTGACTGGCGCCATCACCGATGAACCGGTGCCGTAAGTGGCTTTCACGCAGCCCGCTTCGCCGAGCGCGTGGCCGAACAGCGCCGCGTGGGAGTCGCCGATCATCGCCATAATGGGAATACCGTCCGGAATGGCGGCCAGCCCTTTGGTATGGCCGAAGAGGCCGCTCGACGGTTTAATTTCTGGTAACGCCGCGCGCGGAATGCCGAACAGCGCCAGCATCTCGTCGTCCCACTCGCCGCGGTGCAGATTCAACAACTGGGTGCGGGCGGCATTGGAGTAGTCGCAGCAGAAGGCGTCTCCGGCGGTCAGATTCCACAGCAGCCAGCTGTCGATGGTGCCGAGGCAAATCTCGCCGCGTTCGGCGCGCAGGTGGCCATCGGCAGTCGCATCCAGCAGCCAGCGCATTTTGGAGGCCGAGAACAGCGGGGCGATCGGCAGGCCGGTGGCCTGTTTAATCCGCTGTTCCTGACGATCGTGACGCAGCGTGTCGCAGAACGCGGCGCTGCGGGTGCATTGCCAGGTGATGGCCGCGTTAATCGGTTCGCCGCTGTCGCGATACCAGCCGATGGCGGTTTCCCGCTGGTTGCTGATGGCCAGCGCGGCGACGTTTTCCGCGCCGACGTGGGCTATCGCACTGGCGATCACCGCCAGCGAGGCGGCCACCAGCGCCTCGCCCGACTGCTCCACCCAGCCGTCGCGCGGCGTTTGGATCGCCAGCGGCTGCGAGAATTTGACGATAACCTTACCCTGGCTATCCAGCACCACCGCTTTGGCGTTGGTGGTGCCTTCATCCAGGGCAATGATGAACTCTTTTGCTGTCGCCTGCATCGTGCTCTCCTCGGTCACCCGGTGTCCTGGAACAGCGGAGACGGGATCTTTTCCACCGTCTCATGCGTCTACGCAGGCCATGATGTGACATTTCGTTATCATCTTTTTAATCACTGAATATATATTCGATAGTGATTATTTATTTGATACCTTAAGCCACAAACCCGGTGACGGGCTACCGGAAAAATCATCAATTGTGCTGGCAATCACATTTCGCCGATCGGCAAAAGCGGCGGCAGGCGGCTGGGTTGGTTGACTAAATTATTGAATTTAAATGTATTAACAGAGCCAGCCCTGAGGTTAAAAAAGCACGTCAGGGCGGCAGAGAGGAAAAACAGCGCGGCAGGTTAGTCGCTGACCAGCATGCGGGCGGTAGGATAATCGGTGATTAAAACGTCAATGTAGCCGCCGGTAAGGGCGCCTTTGATGGCCGCGACTTTGTCAGTGCCACCGGCCAGCGCGACGACGTTCGGGCATTTTTTGACCTTTTCCAGCGCCATGCCGATAACCGGATCTTCATCATCGCGTAACACCGGATGGCCGTTTTTGTCGTAGTAGTGCAGGCAGATATCGCCCACCGCGCCGCGCGCCGCCAGCACCTGCAGCATATCTTCGTGATAGTAGTTCCCGGAGGTTTTCAGCAGCTGGGAGGGTTCGAGAATGCCGATGCCGACGATGGCGATATCCACCTCGTCAAAGCGCGACACCACGTCCGCGACGTCCTTGCTGGCCAGCAGCCGGTTGCGCTCCTCCATGGATCCCTCAATGCTCTGCGACGGCAGCAGCCAGGCGTCGCAGTTCAGGCGCTGGGCGAGGGTCTGGGTAAGAATCGTCGCCTGCACGTTACCGTTGGGCCCGACGCCGCCGAGCAGCTGGATCACGCCGCTGGCCTTCAGGTTCTGCGCATGAACTTCATCGACCATCGCGCGAATGGTTGAGCTCCAGGAGGAGACGCCAATCAGATCTTTTGGCCGCAGACGGGTTTCCAGATAGTGGGCGGCGGCGGAGCCAATCGCCCGCTTAATGGTGTGATCGCTGGCCTCTTCTTCGGTATCCACCACCACCGCCTGCTTAAGACCATAGCGATCCTCAAGCCCTTTTTCGAGCTTCAGAAAAATGTTTGACGGCTGTACGACGCTGATTTTGACGACGCCCTCTTTCTGGCAGCGGGTGATGGCGCGGGAGACAAATGACTGTGAGAGCGAGAGAAGTTGGGCGATATCAGACTGCTTTCGTCCTTCCAGGTAGTAAAGCGTGGCAATCTTAACCAATAGCCGTTGTTCATCCTGCTTAGCCATATTAATCCTCGAAAATCATTTATCGCCTGTGTTCAGGCGCTTAGCGGCAGCCATTTTATTTAGGGTATAGAGGCTTCTATCATACGCGAAAAAAAATCACACTTAAGTGTGACAGGCGTCTAACTTTTGCCAATCCTCAAAATCGACTATGGACAAAAACAAAACAGCCAGGTCATAATCGAATAAAGAATCATCATTGAATATATATTCAAGGCGATTTCAAGTCAATGTGTTTCTCCGGGCTAAGTCCGGAGCGGGAGGCAGAATGTTCCTGAGTAGGGCGCTGTGGCAGAAGGCTTACCACCCGGCATAGGGATATCTGGTTTTTTTAGTTCTTGCTGGAATAAATATTCCATGCTGAAAATAAATTCAGAGGTGTGAAATGAATCCCTACAGATTTGATATTCAGACGCTGGAGCGTAAAGCCCGCGCGGTGCGGCGCCACATTGTGCGCTTAAACGCCAATAGTCCGGCCGGCGGCCACACCGGGGCCGACCTTTCGCAGGTCGAACTGTTAACCGCGCTCTATTTCCGGGTCCTCAACGTGGCGGCGGATCGGCTCGACGACCCGCAGCGCGATATCTACATCCAGTCGAAAGGCCACGCAGTGGGCTGCTACTACTGCGTCCTGGCGGAAGCCGGCTTCTTCCCGGTGGAGTGGCTGGAGACTTACCAGCATGCCAATTCCCATCTCCCTGGCCACCCGGTGCGGCAGAAAACGCCGGGTATTGAGCTGAACACCGGCGCGCTGGGCCACGGTTTGCCTGTTGCGGTGGGGCTGGCGCTGGCCGCGAAGAAAAGCAACAGCACCCGCCGCATTTTTTTGATCACCGGCGATGGCGAACTGGCGGAAGGCAGTAACTGGGAAGCCGCCCTGGCGGCGGCGCACTACGGGCTGGATAACCTGGTCATTATTAATGATAAGAACAACCTCCAGCTGGCCGGGCCGACGCGCGAAATCATGAATACCGATCCGCTGGCCGACAAATGGCGCGCCTTCGGCATGGAGGTCAGCGAATGCCAGGGTAACGATATGGCCTCGGTGGTCGCGGCCATCGAGGGGCTGCAGCAGAAGGGTAAACCAAACGTCATTATTGCCAACACCACGAAAGGCGCGGGGATCTCCTTTATCCAGGGGCGCCCGGAGTGGCACCACCGGGTGCCGAAAGGTGAAGAGATCGCTCTGGCGCTGGAGGAACTGAAAGATGAGTAATGCAGAACACCTGGCTAACGTCATGGTCGAGGCCTTTATCGCCGCCGTGGAAAGCGGTGTCGATCTGGTGCCGGTGGTGGCCGACTCCACGTCGACGGCTAAAATCGCCCCCTTTATTAAGCAATTTCCCGGCCGGCTGGTGAACGTCGGCATCGCTGAGCAGAGTATGGTCGGCACCGCCGCCGGTCTGGCGCTGGGCGGCAAAGTGGCGGTGACCTGTAACGCCGCGCCGTTTCTTATTTCGCGGGCCAATGAGCAAATCAAAGTGGATGTCTGTTACAACAACACCAACGTGAAGCTGTTTGGCCTTAACGCCGGGGCCAGCTACGGTCCGCTGGCCAGCACCCACCATGCGATTGACGATCTGGCGGTGATGCGCGGCTTCGGCAATATCCAGATCTTCGCCCCCTCCACGCCGCGCGAATGTCGGCAGATTATCGACTATGCCCTTGCTTATCAGGGGCCGGTCTATATTCGCCTCGATGGCAAGGCGCTGCCGGAGCTGCTTGACGAGTCGTATCGCTTTGTTCCCGGCGCCGTGCTGACTCTGCGCGAAGGCGAGGACGTCGCACTGGTAGCCACCGGTTCGACAGTGCATGAGGTAGTGGAGGCGGCGCAGCAGCTTGCCGACCTCGGCGTTCAGGCGAAAGTGGTCAGCGTGCCGTCGATCCGCCCCTGCGATACCGCCGCGCTGCTGGCGGCGCTGAAGCCGTGCAAAGCGGTGATCACCGTCGAAGAGCATAACGTCAACGGCGGGCTGGGCAGCCTGGTGGCCGAGGTGCTGGCGGAAGCGGGCGTGGGCATTGCCCTGCAGCGGTTGGGGATCCCGGACGGGGAGTACGCCGCCGCCGCCGATCGCGGCTGGATGCGCCAACACCACGGGTTTGATGCCGCCGCCATCGTCGCCCGGGTGCAAAACAGGGGCTGATGGTCTGAACGCCCGTCGCGTGAAGCGCGGGCGTTTACTGCTGCAATGCGCAAAGCGTGACGACCTGCTCCTCCGACGCTGTCCAGTACAGCGGATAGCGTTGCCCCGCAAACCGAAGCGCTAAGGTGCTTGCCGTTATTTCCACGATCTGGAAATCGGTGAACCCCAGCGCGCGCTGGCCTGCCGTCGGCGTCGCCTTAAACCCACTCTCTTTCGCCGAAAAGGCCAGCGTCAGCGCCAGCGGGAAGGGCAGGCCGCTGTGCAATAGCACCTTTTTTTCCGCCTCGTTGATAATGCTGCTCTCCAGCTCCGCCGCCAGCTGTGGAGTAAACCGGCGCTCGATGTCGACGCCCACCGGCCGGTCAGCGACCACCGCCAGCGCGCGCTGGCCGCAGTGGCTGATACTACCGAACCAGGGCGCGGGCCACAGCGGCTGGCGCCGATCGCCAATCGCGGGAGGCTGTTTTTCTCCCACCTCGCGCAGGGCGTACACCGCGGCGATGCGCCCGGCCAGGTGCTCCGCCTGCCGCTTGCGGCCCCAGCCGCTCAGGCTGGCGTGGTAGGGCAACCACAACAGATCGGCAGCCTGAAAAGTCGCCGGGTCGAAGTCGACGTGCTGCAGCGTATAGCCGGCCAGCGGCAGGGGGGCGTGATGGATGCGCATAGGGCAAGAATACCGTGGTTGTCCCCGCCCTTTATCCTGCAAGGGCGGGGCAGGGAGAACCCGCTATCAGAAGTGGGTGTTGACGCTCATATACCAGGTGCGGCCCGATTCGTTGTAGGTCTCGGCGCCGGCGCCGTACATCGTGCCGGTGGCGCCCCCGGTGGTCTGGGCGTTGCCCGCGCGCCAGTGGCGCTTGTCGAAGACGTTATCCACGCCGCCGGTCAGACTAACGTATTTGGTCACGTCCCAGGTCGCGCTCAGGCCGAGGATGCTGTAGGGGCTGACCTCGTTCTTCTCGCTGCCGGTGACCGGTTGACCCTTATAGTTGTACTTCTTCGGCTCCTGTTTGCCGTACCAGGTAAAGGTCGACTGCAGCGAAACGTCATCGCGTACCTGCCAGCTCAGCGTGGAGTTCAGCGTGTATTCCGGGATAATCGACAGCCGATCGCCGGTCTCTTTATTCTTACTCTGCAGCATGTAGGTGATGTTGTTGGTCCAGTTCACGGTCTCGCTCACCGGGACGTTCAGCGTACCTTCCAGGCCTTCCACCACCGCTTTCGGCACGTTTTCCCACTGGTAGAGATCGGTACCTTTACCGTTTTGATAGACCGGAGCATAGCCTGCTTCAATCTTGTTGCGGTAATCGTTGCGGAACCAGGTCACGCCCGCCAGCCAGCCGTCGCGTTTAAACTCGAGGCCAATCTCTTTGTTGATGCTGGTCTCGGCTTTTAAATCTTCATTCCCCTGCAGATAGCAGCCGTCTTTACTGGCGTAGCAGCCCTGGCCTTTGCTGTAGAGAATGTAGTTCGGGTTGGTCTGATACAGGCTCGGCGCTTTATAGGCACGGGCGATACCCATCTTCAGCGTGAAGTCGTCCCACAGGCCCTGAGACAGATTGAGGGACGGGCTCCAGTTGTTGCCGACGATGCTGTGATGATCGAAACGCAGCGCCGGGGTCAGCATGGTGGTGTCGGTCAGCTCCATGTTGTTCTCAGCGAACAGGGAGAAGATCTCCGCCTTCGAGTAGGGGCTGCGGCCGGTGCTGTCGTAGCCCGGAATTTCTCCCCCCGACAGCGCCTGGGTGTTGGAGGCCTTATCCTTCATGCGCTGCTGGTTCCACTCGCTGCCCAGCGTCAGGTTCTGATTAACCAGATAGTCGAACGGGATGCTGACTTCGCTGTGCAGCATCACATCCGCCAGATCGATATCCGTAAACTGGTTGCTGTTGAAGATCCCCTCGGTCCCCCCGGCGAGGCCTTCGCCTTTGCGCGAGTTGCGGGTACGTTCGTACTGCGCCCAGTTGCTGGTGGTCACCCCGTTGTCCCAGGCGCCGTTCCAGGTGACCGAGTAGGTGTTGCGGTACAGACGGTTGGTCTCTTTGCCGTAGTTCTCTTTTACCAGGTCGTTGGAGTTGGTGTTCTGGGTGTCGCCTGCGTAGAGGTTGCCCTGGCGGCTATAGCCGGCCTCAAACTCCAGCGACTGCATCGGGGCGAATTCCCAGCGCACCAGACCATCGATGTTTTTATTTTTTACCCCTTCGCGCCCGGCCGGCAGGGTGTCGGCATAGATCCCGGTACGTTCGGACTGATGGCCCTGGTTGATGTCCCAGGCGTCGGCCTGGGTTTTGTCGAGGTTACCGAACAGGCGGAAGCTGAAATCGCCGCCCAGCGGGCCGCTGAGGCTGAAGTTGGTGCGCTTGGTGGAGCCTTCGTCTTTGTGCTCCGGGGCGTTCATATAGGTGTTCCAGGAGCCGTGCCACTCATCGCCGGTTTTTTTAGTGATGATATTCACCACGCCGCCGGCGGCGCCGTTGCCGTAGCGGGCGGCGGCCGGGCCGCGAATCACTTCGATGCGTTCGATCATCTCCGGCGGCACCCAGCTGGTGTCGCCGCGGGTGTCGCGCTCGCCGCGCCAGCCGAGACGCACGGAGTTGCGGCTGGTGACCGGCTTGCCGTCGATCAGGATTAGGGTATTTTCCGGGCCCATGCCGCGGATATCAATCTGGCGGTTATTCCCGCGCTGGCCGCTGGTGGAGTTGCCGGTCAGGTTGACCCCCGGCATGGTGCGAATGATCTCCGAGACGTCGCGCGCCGGCGGACGTTTGCGGATCTCATCGGCGGTGATGGTGGAGACGCCCGGCGCCTGCAGGTTCTGCTCGGCGGCGGTGACCACCATGGTCTCTTCCGCGGCGCTGTTTTTATCGTCGGTGGCGGTTTCCGCTGCGCTTAACGGAAAAGCAACCCCGTAAATTCCCAGATTGACCAGCAAGGCCAGGGATTTGATCCTGTTATTCATTGTTATTCCTGCTTTTTTGTCGCCACGTTCCCCAAACGCCCCTTCCCACCGGGAGGGGAGGCGGCATAAATGTTGCCGGAAGAGGGCAAAGGCACTCCGTCGCTAGCTGAATAAGCTCTCTTCGACATGTGTTGTGAAAGACGCGCTTCCCACGGCGCGCTAATACGCTATTGCAAATGCAAATAGTTATCAATAATATTATCAATAAAGAATGACAATTAATTAAAAAAGTCACGCGATACATAGGGTTAATGACTGAATGTTAACGACAGGAAGCGAGGAGTGGTGGCGAACCCTGCAGGGGCCGCAGTCCCGGGCGGTGGATGACGCCATCGAGGTGACGTTCTGGTGGCGGGATCTGGCGGGGGATGAAACGCGTTCTCCGCGCCGTCGGGTATGGCTCTATATCACCGGCGTGACCGACCACCATCAAAATGCGCGACCGCAATCGCTGCAACGTCTGCCCGGGACCGACGCCTGGTGCTGGCGAACCACGCTGTCGCCGACCTGGCGCGGCAGCTACTGCTTTATTCCCTCCGACCGTGACGATGATTTTTCCCCTGAGGTGTTCAGCGCCGATAAGCCGGACCGCGCGCTGCTGCGCGAAGGCTGGCGCAAACTGCTGCCGCGGGCGATAGCCGATCCGCTGAACCCGCACAGCTGGCGTGGCGGACGCGGCCATGGCGTCTCCGCCCTGGAGATGCCGCAGGCGCCGGCGCAACCCGGCTGGGATCTGCTTAATGAGGCGCATCCTCCCGCCCGTTGCCTTGAGTGGCGCAGCGCGCGTCTGGGCAACCATCGCCGGGTCTGGATCTACACCCCCGGCGAGGCCGTCGACCCGCAAACGCGGCCCCTGGCGATCCTGCTTGACGGCCAGTTCTGGGCCGAAAGCATGCCGGTGTGGTCGCCGCTGGCCGCGCTGACCCGCGGGGGGAGGCTGCCGCCGGCGGTCTACCTGCTGATCGACGCGATCGACAACCAGCGCCGCGGGGTTGAGCTGCCCTGTCATCGCGATTTCTGGCTGGCGGTGCAGGAGGAGCTCCTGCCGCTGGTCCGCGGTCACGTCCCGTTCAGCGACCGCCCGGAGCGGACGGTGGTGGCCGGGCAAAGCTTCGGCGGCCTGGCGGCAATGTTCGCCGCCCTCAACTGGCCGCAGCGCTTTGGCTGCGTGCTCAGCCAGTCAGGCTCCTACTGGTGGCCGCATCGCGATGGCAGCGGGACGGGCTTTATCGGCGAACGTCTCCGCCAGGGCGAGGCGTCCTCGGCCGGGCTGCGCATCTGGCTGGAAGCGGGCCAGCGTGAACCGATTATTTTTCGCGCCAACCAGGCGCTGCTGGCGCAACTTACCACAACGCAGCAGACGATTTTCTGGCGTCAGGTTGACGGCGGGCATGATGCGCTTTGCTGGCGCGGCGGGCTGACGGCGGGGCTGATCCAGCTCTGGCAGCCTCTGCTGTCGCCCCCTTAGCACAGCGCTTTACGACAGGAGTTTGATATGCAATTCAGTAACCCCTTCGACAATCCGCAAGGGCAGTTTTACATTCTGCGCAATGACCAGCGGCAGTTCAGCCTGTGGCCGGGGCATTGCGCGCTGCCTGCCGGCTGGACGGTGGTGTGTCCTCCGCAGTCGGTCGAGGCGTGCAACGCCTGGCTGGCGGCCAACTGGCCGACACTGACCCCCGCCCATCATGCGGCATAAGGAGCTGACCATGACCACTCGTTTACCGCTGGTTGCCGCGCAGCCGGGGATCTGGATGGCCGAGCGCCTCTCCACTCTGCCTGGCGCCTGGAGCGTGGCCCACTATGTTGAACTGCGCGGCGCGCTCGACCCGGCGCTGCTGGGTAAGGCGATTGTCGCCGGGCTGCAGCAGGCGGATACCCTCAGCCTGCGCTTTGAGGAAGAGGAAGGGGAAGTCTGGCAGTGGCTGGCGGCGGAACGCACCTTTGGCGAACCGCCGATCGTTGACCTGCGTACGGCGCCGGATCCGCACCGCGCCGCCACGGAGCGGATGCAGGCGGATCTGGCGCAGGATCTGCGCGTCGACGGCGGCAACCCGCTGGTGTGCCATCAGCTGCTGCGCGTCGGCGACGACCACTGGTACTGGTATCAGCGCTATCACCACTTGCTGGTGGATGGCTTCAGTTTCCCGGCGATTACCCGACAGATCGCCGCCATTTACCGCGCCTGGCAGCGTGGAGAAGCCACCCCGGAATCGCCTTTCACCCCCTTTGCTGAAGTGGTGGACGAGTACCAGCGCTACGCCGGCAGCGAGGCCTGGCAGCGGGATAAAGCCTTCTGGCAGGCCCAGCGCCAGGCGTTACCGGCTCCCGCCTCGCTCTCTGCCGCCCCGCTGGGCGGACGCGCCGCCGGGAGCGATATCTGGCGGATGAAGCTGGCGATGAACGCCGACGCCTTCCGCCGCCTGGCCGGCCATGCGCCGCAGTGTCAGCCCGCTGACCTGGCGCTGGCGCTCACCACGCTGTGGCTGGGCCGCCTGTGCAACCGGATGGACTACGCGGCGGGCTTTATCTTTATGCGCCGGATGGGCTCAGCGGCGCTGACCTCAACGGGGCCGGTGCTCAATGTCCTGCCTCTGGCGGTGCATATTGACGCCCAGGAGACGCTGGCGGATCTGGCGATGCGCCTCGCCGCGCAGCTGAAAAAGATGCGCCGCCATCAGCGCTATGACGCCGAGCAGATCGTCCGCGACAGCGGCAAAGCGGCCGGGGACGAACCGCTGTTCGGCCCGGTGCTGAACGTCAAAGTCTTTGATTACCAGGTGGATATCGACGGCGTCGAGGCGGTGACTCACACCCTCGCCACCGGCCCGGTCAACGATCTCGAGCTGGCGCTGTTCCCGGATGAGACCGGCGGGCTGTCGCTGGAGATCCTCGCTAACAAGGCCCGGTACGATGAAGCCGAGCTGCGTCGCCACATGGCGCGACTGACCGCGCTGCTGGCGCAGTTTGCTGCCGATCCGACGCTACGCTGCGGCGAAGCGGAGATGCTCTCCGCCGACGAGCAGGCCCGGCTGGCGGCGGTCAACGATACCGCTATGCCGCTGCCCGCCACCACCCTCAGCGCGCTGGTGGCCGACCAGGCGCGGAAGACCCCGGATGCTCCGGCGCTGGCGGATGCTAACTGGCAGTTCAGCTATCGTGAGATGCGTCAGCAGGTGGTGGCGCTCGCGCAGCTGCTGCGTCAGCGCGGCGTGAAGCCGGGCGACAGCGTGGCGGTGGCCCTGCCGCGATCGGTGTTCCTGACCCTGGCGCTGCACGGCATTGTCGAGGCGGGAGCCGCCTGGCTGCCGCTGGACACTGGCTACCCGGACGACCGCCTGCGGATGATGCTGGAAGACGCCCGGCCGTCGCTGCTGATCGCCACGGAGGAGCAGCTGGCCCGCTTCAGCGATATCCCCGGGCTGGAGAGCCTCTGCTACCAGCAGCCGCTGGCCGTTGCGGATGACGCGCCGCTGGCGCTGTCAAAACCGGAGCATACCGCCTATATCATCTTTACCTCTGGCTCCACCGGGCGGCCAAAAGGGGTGATGGTCGGCCAGACCGCCATCGTCAACCGCCTGCTGTGGATGCAGGATCGCTATCCGTTATCTGCCGACGACGTGGTGGCGCAGAAAACGCCGTGCAGTTTTGACGTTTCGGTGTGGGAGTTCTGGTGGCCGTTTATCGCCGGCGCGCAGCTGGTGATGGCCGAGCCGGAGGCGCACCGCGACCCGCAGGCGATGCAGCAGTTCTTCGCCCACTACGGCGTGACCACCACCCACTTTGTGCCGTCGATGCTGGCGGCGTTTGTCGCCTCGCTGGATGCCGACAGCGTGGCCGCCTGCCGCACGCTGCGGCGGGTATTCTGCAGCGGCGAAGCGCTGCCGACAGAATTGTGCCGCGAATGGGAGCGCTTGACCGGCGCGCCGCTGCATAACCTGTACGGCCCGACGGAAGCGGCGGTGGACGTCAGCTGGTATCCGGCCTGCGGGCCTGAGCTGGCGGCGGTGACCGGCAGCAGCGTGCCGATTGGCTGGCCGGTATGGAACACCGGGCTGCGCATTCTCGATGCCGCGATGCGCCCGGTGCCGCCGGGGGTGGCGGGGGATCTCTATCTCACCGGCATTCAGCTGGCGCAGGGCTATCTGGGGCGTCCGGACCTCACCGCCAGCCGCTTTATCGCCGACCCGTTTGCCCCCGGCGAGCGGATGTATCGCACCGGCGACGTGGCGCGCTGGCTGGCGAACGGCGCGGTGGAGTATCTTGGCCGCAGCGACGATCAGCTGAAGATCCGCGGGCAGCGCATCGAGCTTGGCGAGATTGACCGGGTGATGTCGGCCCTGCCGGACGTGGCGCAGGCGGTGAGTCATGCCTGCGTCTTCAACCAGGCGGCGGCGACCGGCGGCGATGCCCGGCAGCTGGTGGGCTATCTGGTCTCTGACTCCGGCCTGCCGCTGGATACCGCGGCGCTGAAAGCGCGGCTGGCGGAACAGCTGCCGCCGCATATGGTCCCGGTGGTGCTGATGCAGCTCCCCGACCTGCCGCTCAGCGCCAATGGCAAACTGGACCGCAAAGCGCTGCCGCTGCCGACCCTCGGCGGCGAGCGCAGCGGCCGGCCGCCGGAGCCCGGGATGGAAACCGTTGTCGCCGCCGCCTTCAGTCAGCTGCTGGGCTGCGAGGTGAATGATATCGACGCTGATTTCTTCGCCCTCGGCGGCCATTCGCTGCTGGCGATGCGCCTGGCGGCGCAGCTCAGCCGCCAGCTGGCGCGGCAGGTGACCCCGGGGCAGGTGATGGTGGCCTCGACGGTGGGCAAACTGAGCGCGCTGCTGGCCGCCGATCTCAGCGATGAGCAGGCTCAGCGCCTGGGGCTGGATGCGCTTCTGCCGCTGCGCGAGAGCGACGGCCCAACGCTGTTCTGTTTCCATCCGGCCTCCGGCTTCGCCTGGCAGTTCAGCGTGCTCGCGCGCTATCTCAGCCCGCGCTGGTCGATTACCGGTATTCAGTCGCCGCGCCCGCAGGGGCCGATGGCCGGCGCCGCCAGCCTCGACGAGGTGTGTGAGCATCATCTGCAAACGCTGTTGGCGCAGCAGCCGCACGGTCCTTATTATCTGTTCGGCTATTCGCTCGGCGGCACCTTAGCCCAGGGCATTGCCGCCCGCTTGCGCCAGCGCGGCGAAGCGGTGGCCTTCCTCGGCCTGCTGGATACCTGGCCGCCGGAGACGCAAAACTGGGCGGAGAAAGAGGCGAACGGGCTGGATCCGGCGGTGCTGGCGGAAATTGCCCGCGAGCGCGAAGCGTTCCTCGCCGCCCAGCAGGGGCAAGCCTCCGGCGAGCTGTTCAGCGCCATCGAAGGCAACTATGCCGACGCGGTGCGGCTGTTAACCACCGCGCACAGCGCGAAGTTTGACGGTAAGGCGACGCTGTTCGTGGCGGAGAAGACGCGGCAGGCGGGGATGGATCCGCAGGTCGTATGGGGCCCGTGGGTGGGCGAGCTGGAGGTGTTCAGCCAGAACTGCGCCCACGTCGACATTATCTCCCCGCAGGCCTTTGAAGCCATCGGCCCGGTAGTCAGGGAGATTCTGGGATAACGGTTGAGTTCGGGCTACAGCAGGTAGCCCGGCTCAGCGTCGCGCAAGCCGGGGAAAGGGGAAATTACCGGCGGCCCAGCGGCACCACCAGCGGCGTATGCGCCACCGGATCCTCAATGATCGTGCAGCGCAGACCGTAAATCCGTTCAATCAGATCCGCCGTGACGATCTCCTTCGGCGCCCCCTCGGCGACGATCTTACCGTCGCGCAGGGCGATCAGGTGGGTGGCGTAGCGGCAGGCCTGGTTAAGATCGTGCAGCACCGCCGCCAGGGTATAGCCCTTCTCGCGATTCAGCTCGCTCAACAGCTCCAGCAGGTCGATCTGATGGCTGATGTCCAGCCAGGTGGTCGGCTCATCCAGCAGCATAATCGCCGTCTCCTGGGCCAGCACCATCGCAATCCACGCCCGCTGCCGCTGGCCGCCGGAAAGCGTATCGACGCTCTGCAGCGCCAGGTCGCTGATCCCGGTGGCCCGCATCGCATTATTCACCGCCGCTTCATCTTCTTTGCGCCAGCGGGTGAACAGCGGCTGGTGCGGGTAGCGCCCGCGGGCCACCAGCTCCTGCACCGTAATATCGCCAGGGGTGGTGGCATTTTGCGCCAGCAAGCCGATGCGGCGGGCGACCTCTTTACTGGCGTACTGCTGGATCTGCGCGCCGTCGAGCCAGACATGGCCGCTGGCCGGCGTCATCAGACGGCTGAGGGTGCGCAGCAGCGTCGACTTGCCGCAGCCGTTGGGGCCGATAATGGCGGTGAAGTGGCCGTCAGGGATGGTCACGTTCAGCGACTCGGCGATGGTCTTGTTCCCGTAGGCCAGGGTTAACTGCTCGCCGCGCAAACGGGAGGGGACAGCACTCATTTTTTGCGGGACTCCTGAATCAACAATGCAATAAGGTAAATACCGCCGAGGCTGACGGTTAGTACGCCCACCGGCAGCTGCCAGGGCATAAACAGCCGCTGGGCGCCGTAATCGGCCAGCGCCAGCAGCAGCGCGCCGCACAGGGCCGACTGGCTCAATCCCCAGCGGGCCGTGCCGCTCAGGCGGCGGGCGATGTGCGGCGCCACCAGCGCGATAAATGAGATGGGCCCGGCCAGCGCCGTCGAGGCGGCGGTGAGCACCACCGCCACCAGCATCAGCAGCAGGCGCGAACGCTCAACCTGCACGCCCAGCGCGCAGGCGGTATCGTCGCCCATCTCCAGCAGCCGCATCCGACGAACCAGCAGGGCGCTGCCCACCAGCATCAGCAGGATCAGCGGCGCCGACGGCCAGGTTTTACCCCAGGTCAGGCCGTTAAGCGATCCGGCGTTCCACAGGCCCGCAGAAAGGGCGGTCTCCAGCGAGGCGCGCAGCAGCAGCCAGGTGTTGAAGGCTACCAGCATGGCGCGTACGCCGATGCCGATAATAATCAGGCGAAAGGTCTCGATCCCGTTGCGCCAGGCCAGCAGCCAGACCACCAGCGAGGTGAGTACCCCGCCGGCCATCGCCGCCAGGGCAATCGCCGTCAGGTTCTGGCCGAAGAGAACCATCGCCACCAGCACGCCGCTCCAGGCGCCGGTGTTAAAGCCCATCACGTCCGGGCTGCCGAGCGGGTTACGGGTCAGCGACTGGAAAATGGCGCCGCTGACGCCGAGCGCGGCGCCGATGAGCAGCGCCATTAACACCCGCGGCAGCCGCCATTCGTTCACCACCATCGCGACGTTGCGCGGCGCGTCGCCGAACAGGGCGGAGAAGACCTGGTCAATCGTTAGCGGCACCGGGCCTTGCGCCAGCCCGAGCAGGGAAATCAACAGGCTGGCGGCCAACAGCAGCAGACAGCTGGCTATCAGGCGGCGGGACGGGGCAATCACAGGCCACCTCCGCGCGGCTGGCGCCGCACCAGCCAGATCAGCACCGGCGCGCCGAGAAAGGCGCTCACCACCGATACCCGCAGTTCGCCGGGCACCAGCAGGCGGCCAATCACGTCGGCAAACAGCAGCAGGGCCGGGGTGGCCAGCAGGGTGACCGGCAGCGACCAGCGATGATCGGCCCCCACCAGCCAGCGGGCCATATGCGGCATCATCAGGCCGATAAAGGCGATCGGGCCGACCACGGCGGTGGCGCTGCCGCACAGGACGGTAATCACAATCAGGCCGATCAGCTGGGTGCGGGCGACGCGGCTGCCGAGGGCGGTGGCGGTATCGTTGCCGAGGCTCAGGCTGTTAAGCGCCCGGCTCAGCAGCAGGGCGGCGATCCCCGCCATCGCCACCGGCAGCAGGACAATTTTCAGCGTCTGCAGGGTGCGGATATCCAGCGAACCGGCCTGCCAGAAGCGCAGCTGATCGTAGACGTCCGGGTTGAGCAGGGCGATGCCGTTGGACAGCCCCTCCAGTACCGCCGCGAGGGCGACCCCGGCGAGGGTGAGGCGCACCGGGCTCAGCTGGCCGCCGCCCTGGCTGCCGGTGAAGGCCACCAGCAGCGAGGCGCAGAGCGCGCCGCAAAACGCCAGCAGCAGCTGTTCCTGCGGGGAGGTGATCCCGAACAGCGCAGCGCCGAGGACGATGGCGAAGCTGGCGCCGGAGTTGACCCCCAGCAGGCCGGGGTCGGCCAGCGGGTTACGGGTGAGCGTTTGCATCAGCGCGCCGGCGAGGCCGAGGGCGACGCCGGCCAGCAGACCGGCCAGGGTGCGCGGCAGGCGCGCGTCCAGCACGATGGTGCAGTCGGCGCTTTGACAGGTTCCGCTAAAGGCGGTGAATACCGTGCCGATCGGCAACGATTTGGCGCCGATGGTCAGGCTAAGCGCGGCGGCTAAGGCGAGTAACAGCAACAATCCGGGCACGGCGACAGAGCGTACCGCGGTCGTAGAAAACGACATAACTGACATCCCTGATATGATAATGATAGTAATTATCGTTATCGATTTTATTCAGCTATGGTAGCATGACCCACAGTAAAAAGGGTATTAAAAATAACGACAAGGCGCTGTAATGAACCGACAATCCTGGCTGCTCAACCTCAGCCTGCTGAAAACTCACCCGGCGTTTCGCGCCGTTTTTATCGCTCGCTTTATCTCTATTCTGTCGCTTGGCCTGCTGGGCGTGGCCATCCCGGTGCAGATCCAGATGATGACCCATTCGACCTGGCAGGTCGGGTTGTCGGTGACGCTGACTGGCGCGTCGATGTTTATTGGCCTGATGGTGGGGGGGGTACTGGCCGACCGCTATGAGCGCAAACGCCTGATCCTGCTGGCGCGCGGCACCTGCGGCGTGGGCTTTGTCGGCCTGTGTCTGAACGCCCTGCTGCCGGAGCCGTCGCTGGCGGCGATCTACCTGCTGGGGATCTGGGATGGGTTCTTCGCCTCGTTGGGGGTGACCGCGCTGCTGGCGGCGACGCCGGCGCTGGTGGGGCGGGAAAATCTGATGCAGGCCGGGGCCATCACTATGCTCACGGTGCGTCTGGGCTCGGTGATTTCGCCGATGATCGGCGGCCTGCTGCTGGCCTCCGGCGGCGTGGCCTGGAATTTCGGCCTGGCGGCGGCGGGGACCTTTATCACCACCTTAACCCTGCTGCGTCTGCCACAGCTGCCGCCGCCTCCGCAGCCGCGCGAGCATCCGCTGCGTTCCCTGCTGGCGGGGCTGACCTTCCTCTGCCAGAGTCCGCTTATCGGCGGGATTGCGCTGCTCGGCGGCCTGCTGACCATGGCCAGCGCGGTGCGGGTGCTCTATCCGGCGCTGGCCGGGAGCTGGCAGATGTCGGCAGGGCAGATTGGCCTGCTGTACGCCGCGATTCCGCTCGGCGCGGCGCTGGGGGCGTTGACCAGCGGCCAGCTGGCCCAGACCGTGCGGCCGGGTGCGCTGATGCTGGCGACGACGGTGTGCTCCTTTGTCGCCATTGCGCTGTTCAGCCTGATGCCGCACTGGGCGTTGGGCGCGCTGTGCCTGGCGCTGTTTGGCTGGCTGAGCGCTATTAGCTCGCTGCTGCAGTACACCCTGATCCAGACCCAGACGCCGGAACATATGCTCGGGCGAATTAACGGTCTGTGGACCGCGCAGAACGTTACCGGCGACGCCATCGGCGCGGCGCTGCTCGGCGGGTTAGGGGCGGTGATGACGCCGGTCGCTTCCGCCAGCGCCAGCGGCTGGGCGCTGGCCCTCGTCGGCGTGCTGCTGGTGGGGCTGCTACGCGAGCTGCGCCGTTTCCAGCGCCCGGAAATAGTCAACGAAAGCTGAGTACGGTGTGATTGCCCGGTGGCGGCTACGCCTTACCGGGCCTACGGTACGGCAGGCCGGTGCAAGCTCAGTAGGCCGGTGCAAGCGTAGCGCCGCCCGGCAAAGCGTTCCGACCGCATACTCGTCATGATGCCCGGTGGCGGCTGCGCCTTACCGGGCCTGGGGTACGGCAGGTCGGTGCAAGCTCAGTAGGCCGGACAAGCGCCGCGCCGCCCGGCAAGGTGTTCCGACCGCGTACCCGTCCTGATGCCCGGTGGCGGCTACGTCTTACCGGGCCGAAGGTCTGGCCTGGAGGGCGCAAGCATTGTAGGCCGGTGCAAGCGTAGCGCCGCCCGGCAATGTGTTCCGACCGCGTACCCGTCCTGATGCCCGGTGGCGGCTGCGCCTTACCGGGCCGAAGGTCTGGCCTGGAGGGCGCAAGCATTGTAGGCCGGTGCAAGCGTAGCGCCGCCCGGCAATGTGTTCCGACCGCGTACCCGTCCTGATGCCCGGTGGC